>JARFRB010000023.1 GCA_029287455.1 Pelagibius litoralis
GCCCAGGCCGGCGCCCAAGCGATCCTGGCCCCCACCGCGCTCGGCGCGGAGTGGGACGTGGTGGCCCACCGCCTCGTGCCCGCGCGGGCCTTCGTGAACGGTGTCTATGTGCTGTACGCCAATCACGCCGAAAGCGAAGGGCACGTCGAGTATCTGGGTGCGAGTTGCATCGTCGGCCCCACCGGTCGCGACATCGCCCGTGCCGGTGCCGAAGCCGCGGTCATCGTGGCCGAGATCGACCCTGGCGCCGTCGCCGCCGCGCAAGCGCGCCTGCCCTACCTGCGTGATCTTGAGCGCCTGCACCCAAAGCCGACATGACGCCGGCGGCGCCTTCGGGGTAGAAAGTAGATTGTATACATATTGTAGATTGACCGGTTCGCCGCTATTCTCGCCCGCCGTCTCCCAAAACAGGATTCCGCGGAATGAATAAACGCAACAAGGATCGGCTCTACGCGGATTTGAAGCGCGAGATCCTGACGCTGGAGCTAGAGCCCGGGGCGAACCTGGATGAGACCTCCCTCAGCGCGAAGTATGGAATTTCCCGCACGCCTCTGCGCGAGGTGTTCCGGCAGTTGGCCGGCGACGGATACATCGAAATCCGCGACAATCGCGGCACAATCGTTTCGCCGATGAACCACAAGAGTATGCGCGACTTCTTCATGACCGCGCCCTTGGTCTATGCCTCGGTGTCCCGGCTGGCCGCCCAAAACGCGCGCAGCGAGCAGATCCGCGATCTGCGCGAGGTACAGGCGAACTTCCGCCGTGCCGCACGATCGGGCTCCGTGGAAGATCTTGTCTTCTGGAACGACCGCTTCCACCTGGCGATCGGCGAGATCGCGGACAATCAGTACCTTATGCCAAGCCTGCGGCGCCTTCTCATCGATCACGCCCGCATCGGCCAGACCTTCTGGCGCGCCCGCAACGCCGAGATGCGCCAAAGGATCGAAACGGCGGCCGATCAGCATGATCGCTTGATCGATGCCATCGAGGCAGGCGACGAAGAGACGGCGGTGGCGCTCACCCTCGACCACTGGGCGCTGTCGCGCGACCACATGGAAATGTTCGTCCGGCCCGACCCCTTACCGATCCCCTCGGGGTTCGCGGCGGCCGAGGTGGAATAAGCAAGGGCGGCAAGCGATCCGGCTTGCCTTCGCGGGGCGCGCAAGCTAAGTTTGTATACTCATTGTATACAGAGAGATCGCGATGCAGTTCGAGGGCATCTACCCACCCATCGTCACCCCCTACCGCGCCGACTTTTCCATCGACCGCGACCGTTTTGTGGAAGTGGCGGAGTTCCTGGTCTCGGCCGGCGTCCATGGGATCATCGTCGCGGGCACGACCGGCGAGTACTACGCCCAGAGCCCCGAGGAGCGCGTGGAAATCATGGGGCTGGCCAAGGAGGCCTTGAAGGGCCGAATCCCCCTTATCGTCGGCACCGGCGCCATGCGCACCGAGGATTCCGTGTTTTACGCCGAGCAGGCCAAGGCCATTGAGGCCGACGCGATCCTTGTCGCCTCCCCGCCCTATGCAGCACCGACCGGGCGCGAGAATGCCTTGCATGCCCTGGCCGTGGATCGCGCGGCCAATCTGCCGGTCCTGCTCTATAACTATCCCGGCCGGACCGGCGCCCACATGGACGAGGATTTCCTGGACCGGGTCGGCCGCTCGCCGAACTTCCGGGCGATCAAGGAGAGCTCCGGCGACATCAACCGGCTGCATCTGCTCGCCCGCGATTATCCCCATATCGGCCTTGCCTGCGGCATGGACGACCAGGCCTTGGAGTTCTTCGCCTGGGGCGCGCGCAGCTGGGTCTGCGCCGGCGCCAACTTCGCGCCGGAAGCCCATATCGCGCTCTGGCGGGCCTGCGCGGTCGAGAAGAACTTCGACAAGGGGCGGCGGATCATGTCGGCCATGCTGCCTTTGATGCGGGTGCTGGAGCAGGACGGCAAGTTCGTGCAGTGCATCAAGCACGGCTTGTCCCTGAGAGGGCTCCCGGTCGGGCCGCCAAGGCGGCCTTTGCAGCCCCTGAACAAGGATGAAAAGCGCGCGCTGGCCGAGACCGTCAAGGTCATGGGCCGGGCGATCGAGAAAATCGAGGCGGAGGGATAGGAATGCCGGAACTTCTCACCCGCGAGGAATACGCGGCCATCGCCGAAAGCCTGGACGCGCCGCGCACGGCTTTCATCGACGGTGCCTTTCGCCCGGCAAGCTCGGGCGCCACCTTCCCGACGATCAATCCCGCCACGGGCGAAACCTTGGCGGAAGTCGCCGCTTGCAGCGCCGACGACGTGGATTTCGCCGTCGCAAAGGCCCGCGAAGCTTTCGAGGACGGCCGCTGGTCGCGCCTGCACCCCAGCGAGCGCAAGCGCATCCTCATCCACCTTGCCAAGCTGATCGAGCGCAACCGCAACGAACTTGCGGTCCTGGAAAGCCTCGACTCTGGCAAGCCGGTGCGCGATTGCGTGGAGATCGATCTGCCGGAGACCATCAACACGATCAAGTGGCACGCCGAAGCGCTCGACAAGATCTACGATCAGACGGCACCGGTCGGCGAAGACGCCCTGGCGGTAATCGTCCGCGAGCCCATCGGCGTGGTCGGCCTGGTCCTGCCCTGGAATTTCCCGCTCTTGATGCTGGCCTGGAAGATCGGGCCGGCCCTGGCCGCGGGCAACTCCGTGATTATCAAGCCCGCCGAGCAGACCTCCCTGACCGCGCTTCGGGTCGCGGAACTCGCCCTGGAGGCGGGCCTGCCGCGCGGTGTCATGAACGTGGTGACGGGGGACGGCCCGGGGGCGGGAGAACCGCTTGGGCTGCACCCGGACGTGGATATGATCTCCTTCACCGGCTCGACCGAGACCGGGAAGCGCTTCCTGCGCTACGCGGCCGATTCCAACCTAAAGAAGGTCTCGCTGGAATGCGGCGGCAAAAACCCCGCGGTCGTGCTGGAGGATGCCGAGGACCTGGACCTGGTGGCCGGCCACGTCGTGAACGCGGCCTTTTGGAACATGGGCGAAAACTGCTCCGCGAACTCCCGGCTCGTCGTCCACGAGAAACTAAAGGCGCCTCTCTTGGAGCGTATCCTGGCGCGCGCCAGGGATTGGCGCACTGGCGACCCGCTTGATCCAGCGAACCACCTGGGCGCACTGGTGGACAAGGAGCACTTCCAGAAGGTCCAGGGCTACCTTGAGCAAGGCCGGGCAAGCGCCACCACCATTCTCGGCGGAGAGGCGGCAGAGGGCTACGTGCAGCCAACCATCTTCGACGGCGTGAAGCCGAACGATCCACTGGGGCGGGAGGAGATCTTCGGGCCGGTGCTCTCGGTTATTACCGTGGCCTCGACGGAGGAAGCGGTAGCGGTTGCCAACGACAGCCCCTATGGGCTCGCGGCCTCGGTATTCGGCGCGAACGGCAAGCAGGCGCTGCGCGCCGCCAGGGCGATCCGCGCCGGCACGGTGACGGTGAACTGCTATGGCGAGGGCGACATCACCACCCCCTTCGGCGGCTACAAGCAGTCGGGCTTCTGGGGCCGTGACAACTCGCTGCAGGCACACGACCAGTACACCGAAACCAAGACGATCTGGATCAACCTTGGCGACCAGGCGCCGGAAGAGGCGGTGGAGTGACCCGGGTCACCCGGCTTCCAAAAGACCCCGGCCCCGCGGCCTGGAACGCCCTGCTTCCCGAGGCGGGACCTCCAAGAGTCCTCGAAGCGAAGGTATCGGCTGATTGGCTGGTGATCGGTGCGGGCTGGGCCGGCCTTGCCGCCGCGCGCCGGCTCACCCAATTGCGGGCGGGCGACAGAATCGTTCTTTTGGAGGCCTCTCGCGTCGGGGAAGGCCCGGCCGGGCGCAACTCCGGCTTCATGATCGACCTGCCCCATGACCTCAGCGCGGACAGCTATTCCGGCTCCGTCGCAGCGGACCGACAGCAGACGGAAATGAATCGGGCGGGCATCGCTTTCGCCGCGGAGGCGGCCGAGGAATATGGGCTTTCCGAAGAAGCCTTCGCCCGGAGCGGAAAGATCAACGCGGCCGCGACCGAGTCCGGCTCCAAGCTCAACGCGGACTATGCCAGCCATCTCGCCGCCTTGGATGAACCCTACGAGCGTCTCGACTCCCATGCCATGCGCGAACTGACCGGTATCGGCTTCTATCGTGATGGCGTCTTCACGCCGGGCGCGGCGATCGTGCAACCGGCCATGTTCGTGCGCGGCGTGGCCCAAGGGCTGGCCGGGAAGGTCGAGATCTATGAAGCCAGTCCCGTGACCTCCATGACGCGGGAGGGAAAGGCTTGGCTGGCAGCCACACCCCAGGGCGCCGTCTCCACTCCCCGGGTCATCCTGGCGGTGAACGGACACGCGGAAAGTTTCGGCTATTTCCACCGCAAGCTCATGCATGTCTTCACCTATGCCTCCATGACCCGCGCCTTAACCGAGCCGGAAACCGCGCGCCTCGGTGGCCGGCCGCGATGGGGGGTGCTACCCGCCGATCCCATGGGATCGACCTTGCGCCGCATCTCGGGCACCGGTGGCGAGCGCATCGTGGTGCGCAATCGCTTCACCTACAATCCCTCCATGGAAGTTTCGCCTTCACGCCTCAAGAAGATTGCCAAGGCCCACGATGCCAGCTTCCGCGCGCGCTTCCCCATGCTGGAGAAGGTCGAAATGGACTACCGCTGGGGCGGGCGGCTCTGCCTGTCGCTCAATGGCGTGCCGGCGTTCGGCGAGATCGAGGAGGGCTTGTACTCAGCCTGCTGCCAGAACGGTCTCGGCACGTCCAAGGGCACGCTGGCCGGATTGCTGGCGGCGGAGCTGGCCGCCCAGAGCAACAGCCCTCTGATCACCCAGATGCTGTCCCATGACGCGCCCAAGTCCTTGCCACCGGAGCCCTTTGCCTGGATTGGCGCCAACGCCACCCTGCGTTGGAAGGAGTGGAAGGCGGGTGGGGAGTTCTAGGGGACGAGTTGCCCTGTCGCCCCAGTCTTTCCCGTCATTGCGAGCCGCCCCTTCCTCCGTCATTGCGAGCCGAAGGCGTGGCAATCCAGAGTTTGTTGGTTTTCCCGGCCCGCCGCACACCAAAATCCGCTGGATTGCCACCCCTTCGGCGCGCAATGACGGAGACAGGGATTGCCGCGCCGTCGGCTCGCAAAGAAGGAGGAAGGGGCGGCGCCCAAAGACGATACCAGACGCTCCCTCAAGTACTCCGGTCGCATATAC
>JARFRB010000117.1 GCA_029287455.1 Pelagibius litoralis
TCAGGCTCATGTCCCGACCTCTTGCCGGGCCGGGGTTTCGCTGGGCGACGGGGCCAACTCTTCCGGCGAGAGCGGGACGGTGTGGGCGCCGATGACCCATCCACGCGGCTGCTTTCCGCCCGAGACCTCGGCAAGGCGTGCGAGCCAATCGCCTTCAGGGTCGACGAAACCCTCGACCTCCGCGAAATGCAGCCAGGCATCGCCCCCGTCCGACCACATCTGGGTCTCCCGCACGGTCAGGCCAATCTTGCCGAGCAGGGTACGAAAAGCGCTGCGGCTGACGTCTTCCTCGGTCTCGACCACCAAGAGGCTGCGGTCCGCCCCGGTTTCTTCCAGGGAGGACAAGGCCACCACCAGCGCGGTCGCGCCGTTGGCGTTAGGCGATGCCGGCTCTGCGAAAGGCAGGCGCGCGACGACCCGCGGCACCGAAGCGCCGTCGCGCGCCAGATGCCGCCACCACGGCGCCTCCAGGTCCGCGTCGCAGGGCGGCAGGACGCCAAGGCTCGCCTTGCCCTCCGCCACGTCGCTGATCACGCGCACCGCGGAGCCTTGTTCGCCGATCGGCGTCAAGACCCCATAGTGGTCCCGCGCGAGCCCCCGTAGCGAGGGCTCACCCTCGGCTCCCAGAACGGACACGCTGAAGGGGCCTTGCTGGGCCAGGGAATCGGAAAAGATCTCGCGCCAGATTCGCACGAGCACGGATTTTGGAAGGCTGCCCCGATGCCTGGCCAAAAGCCGCCGAAGCACCTGCGCCTCACGCCCGGGCTTGACCACCGCCCGGCCGGATTTCGTTCGCCCGACTTGGCGCGAAATCTCGGTGCGCCGCATCAGGAGATCGTGCAGCCGGTTGTCGATCTCGTCGATTTCCCGGCGCAAGTCTTCTAGGGCTGGGTTGGCGGTTTCCATGGGGCGTGGGGCATCCAGTGAAAAACAGGGCCGTTAGTGATAGTCCCCCGCTTCGCCAAAAGCAAAGGAAACAAATAGGCAACTTCCGCGCTCGCCCGCGCCCGTTCCACGGGCAAACTATGAGTTGACAGGCCTAGGCGCTCTGCTTTTAGTAGCTTCCCCTGAATTTTGACCCGATGGTGTGGCGCGCCGCCGCCGGTTTCCATCGTGGCGCCGAGCCGATCAGCATGAAAGCGCAAGATCCGAGCACTCCGAGCAAAGGTTGGCGGACGCCCGCGGAGAGGCTGCCGAGCGAGAGCCTGACCTTTGGCCCCGAGGCGCCGCTCAGGCTGGATTGCGGTGTGGATCTGGCACCCTTCACCCTGGCTTATCGGACATACGGCACCTTGAACGCCGAAAAATCCAACGCGGTCCTGGTCTGCCATGCCTTGACCGGGGACCAGTTCTGCAGCGAGCGGCATCCGCTGACCGGGCGCCCGGGGTGGTGGGAACTCATGGTCGGCCCGGGGCGCCCGCTGGATACGAACCGCTATTTCGTGCTTTGCGTGAACGTGATCGGGGGCTGCATGGGCTCCAGCGGCCCGAAGGAGATCAATCCGGCGACCGGCAAGCCCTGGGGCCTGTCCTTCCCGATCGTCACCATCGCGGACATGGTGCGCGCCCAGCGCCTGGTCATCGATCACCTGGGAATCGAGAAGCTGTTCTGCGTCACCGGCGGCTCCATGGGCGGGATGCAGGCCCTGCAGTGGGCCGCGAGCTATCCGGAGCGGGTGCACGCCGCCGTGCCGATCGCGACGGCGGCCTATCATACGGCCCAGAACATTGCCTTCCACGAGGTCGGCCGCCAAGCGATTATGGCGGACCCGGACTGGGACGAGGGCAACTACCTGGAAAGCGGAAAAGTGCCACGGCGCGGCCTTTCCGTTGCCCGCATGACGGCTCACGTCACCTATCTGTCCGAGCAAGCTCTCCATGAGAAGTTCGGCCGCCGCCTGCAAGACCGGGGTGCGCTAAGCTACGGCTTCGAAGCGGATTTCCAGGTCGAAAGCTACCTTCGTCATCAGGGGATCAGTTTCGTCGACCGCTTCGACGCGAACTCCTATCTCTACATCACGCGCGCCATGGACTACTTCGACCTCGCGGCCGAGCATGGCGGCGTGCTGGCGCAAGCCTTCACCGGCGGCAACGTGCGCTATTGCGTGATGTCATTCACCAGCGACTGGCTGTTCCCGACCAGCGAGGCAAAGCGCATCGTGCGTGCCCTCAACGCCGCGGCCGCGGACGTTAGCTTCGTCGAGATCGAAAGCGACAAGGGACACGATGCCTTCCTGCTTAACGAGGTAGAGTTTCACGAGACCCTGAACGGTTTTCTCAATGGCTGCGCCGAGCCGCTGGGATTGCCCACCCGCGATCTCGTGCCCTGGGACCCGGCCCAGGGCGACCCGACCAAGGACCGCATCTCGTGACGGCGGCGGAGAGCCCCGCGGCCCGCTCCCGTCTAGCGGCGCGCCCCGCGTCCATTCGGACGGACCTGCGCCTCATCGCGGAAATGATCGAACCGGAAAGCCGCGTGCTCGATATCGGCTGCGGGGACGGGGCGCTTCTCGACTATCTGGTGCACTTCAAGCAGGTCGTGGGGCGTGGGCTCGAACTCAGCCAGGCGGGCGTGAACGCCTGCGTCAGTCAGGGGCTGTCGGTGGTGCAAGGCGACGCCGATCAGGATCTCAGCGACTACCCCGACGGGGCGTTCGACTACGTGGTGCTCAGCCAGACGCTGCAAGCCACCCACGATCCGCGCGCCGTCTTGGAGCAACTGGTGCGGATTGGCCGCCACGCAATCGTGTCCTTTCCCAATTTCGGCTACTGGAAACTGCGGTTGGGCTTGCTCTTCAAGGGCCGCATGCCGGTGACGGCCTCGCTGCCCGACCAATGGTACGAGACCCAGAACATTCACCTCTGCACGATTCTCGATTTCCTCGAGTTGGCGCGGCGCTGCGGCTTGGATATCGAGCGGTCCTTGATGCTTGACGAGCGGGGTGATGCAAAGCCGCTCGGCAGCGAGGCAATCGCCAATCTTACAGCGACCGACGCGGTGTTCCTTCTGAAGCGGGGCGGAACGGAAGCCGCCCGCTAAGGCTTCACCCGAAAGGCCGCCGGAGGCAGTGGATGCCTTCCCCACTCTCCGCGCGAGCGCGCGCGTCGATGGCGGCAAGCGGCTCGACGGCGACGTTGAGGCTGTGGCCGGTCGCATTCACCACGATCTCGCCGTCCAGTGCGATCGCCACGTGACCCCCCCAATAGATCAGGTCGCCGCGCTTCGGCGCGCTATCCGGCGCGAGCCGGGCACCCAGGGCCGGATCGGCTTCTTGCTGGTCGCTGTCCCTGCGGCACTCGATCCCGGCGAGCCGGAGTGTCAGCTGCACCAGGGAGGAGCAGTCCAGGCCAATCCCGCTGCGCCCGCCCCAAAGGTAGGGCGTTCCGACAAAGCGCAAAGCATCCTCCACGAAATCGCCGCCAACAGCGTCCTTGGCCAGCAGATGACCGGCGAAAATCCAGCCACCGCCCGCGCGCTCCAGAAAGGGGCCGCTTTCGCCCAGGGCCGCAACGGCGCCGCCATAGCTCATCCAGTCGATCGGCGGTGTCTTCAGATCGGGTTCCGGGAAGAGCGGCGTATGCAAGGCCCGCACGAAATGGGTCGCGGGCGGCAGGGCGCTATCGAGTGCCGCTTCCTCGCAGTACCCCACGTAGCCGTCGCTCTCGTTCTGCACCCAAGCCCAGCCGTCGCGCCGGTCGAAGACCCGCAGCGCCTCCCCGGAGAGCAGTTGGCTGTCCAAGCCTGCGGTGGCGGAAGGCGCGCGCCTGAGATCTGCGATGCCGGTCAGCACACGGCTCTCCTCGCCCTCGACGAAACGGGGGGATTCGACGATGTCCCTGAGGCGGCTGTCGGCGAGGTCCGGACGGCTGGCGTTCAAGCGGCGGTCAAGTTGGGACATGCTGAAGGTTCCTTATGAGGATTCGTCGCTTCCCTCTGCCTTGCCCTGGCGCGCCCGCTCCGCCAAGACCTTGGCCCGCGCCTCCTCGATTTCGCGCTCTCGAAACGCGTCCTCGGTGGTGTGGGTGCGCGGACGCGCGGCGGCCTTGAAGGGTGTGTCGTCGCTCTCCAGCTCCGCCACGACGCGGCAATTTTCGCACATCATCATACGCTCGATTCGGCCGGAATCCATGAACATCGGATGCTTGCCGGCAAGCTGTTGGGTGATGCGCTCGATGGTGGGCTTCACGCCGAAGGGGGTGCCGCAGCGAATGCACTCGAAAGGCTCGGCCTCGTTGAGCGTCACCGTGCTCTTCGCCGCCTCCGTGAAGTTAAGGCGCGGCTCAAGAGTGATCACGCTCTCCGGGCAGGTGTTCGCGCAGAGCCCGCATTGCACGCAAGCCTCCTCGTTGAACCCCAGCCAGGGGCGGTCGGGATCATCCAGCAGCGCGCCGGTCGGGCAGGCGCCGACGCAAGCGAGACAGAGGGTGCAGCACCCCTTATCAACATTCACCGCTCCAAACGGCGCCCCCGGTGGCATGGCGAGGATATCCTGCGGCGAGGGGGCCACGTCGTGCAGATGGCGCAGGCCCAGCATGGTGCGGGTGCGCTTTCCGCCCAGCGGCAGGAAGGTTCCGGGCTTTGCCGCATCGCCGGGCGATAGGGCGAAGAGGGCTGCCTCGACCGCGTCCGGGTCCTCCTCGCCGATAAGGTGGATGCGCCCGCCGCCGTGGCCCAGGCCCTCCATCACGGTTTCGGCCAAGGCCATCTGGCTGGCCAGGCCCGCCAGCTCCGCGCGATGGGACGGCGGTATCAGGATAGCTATGGCGTGCGCGCCATAGCCAAGGGCCAAAGCAAAGAAGTCGATGCCGACCTGGGTGACCTCGTTGACGGCCAAGGGAACGACGCTTGCCGGCAGGCCGCGCCCGCCGCGTGACATCGCCGAGATCATCTCCGCGCCGTCCCGTTCGTCGTGCAGCAGCAGGTCCGGCTGGCCGCCGCCCGCCGCTCGGTAGGCGGAGAGCAGCGTGCGCAAGCGCTCGAAGAGCGAGTTACCGCCGGGCAGCGCATAGGTGACCGCACCGGTCGGGCAAACGCTGGCGCAAAGCCCGCAGCCACCGCAGACCTGCGGGTCGATGGCGACCGTGTCTCCATCCGGGGTGATCGCCGAGACCGGGCAGTGGTCCAGACAGCGGTTGCAACCGGTCTTCTGGCTGCGGGCGTGGGCGCAGATCGCGGGGTCGTAATCCACATAGCGCGGCTTCTCGAACTCGCCCACCAAACCGGCCACGTCGAAGATCGCTTTCTGCACCAGAGCCGGATTGTCCGGATCGGGGCGCAGATACCCGTCCCGGCGGTCGTGCTCGGGGAACAATGGCGCGTCCCCGGTCAGATCCAAGATGAGATCGCATTCGGAATAGGCGTTGTCGCGCGGCGCCTCGAAAAGCAGCTCCAGCCGCGAGGACGGCAGGGCGGAGGCGTAGCCATCGACTGTGATCGCGAAGCCGCCCAGGTGCCCCTTCGCCGCCTTGATCCGGCCCTGGAAGATCGGCACGTCCATGCGCCGAGGCGGCAGGATGCCCTGGCCGCTTGTCAGGAGGACTGTGACCTGCAGGCTGCCCGCCAACTGCCGCGCCGCCTCGATCGCCCGCTCGTCCGATCCGTAGACCAGGCAGACGCCTTCGGACTTGAACGAGACTGTGCGGGTGGGGGCGACTGCCTCGCTGGCCGCGGCGATAAGGGCGGCGATCTTCGGCGTCGCGCTTTCGGCCTCTGCCGCCCAGCCCGCGGACTCGCGAATGTTCACGAAGTCCAGCTCGCCCTTGGCCTGTTCCTCGTCGGCGATCTCGGCGAAGAGTGGCGCTTCTTGCGTGCAGGCCACCAGCACCGGCGCGTCGCCCTGGATCGCGGCCTGGAAATTCGCCAACTGGCCCCGGCAAAGCTGGGTGTTCAATTCGATCTCGCCGGAGGCGCCGTTCGCGTGACAGGCGTCGCGCAGCTTCTCCGCGTCCAAGGGCATGGTTTTCTCGCAATCGCAGACGAGAATGCGCCGGCCGCGCAGTTCCATGGAGTCTTCTCCCAAAATCCCAGTGAGTGCGCTCCCGGTTCACGCCCGGCGCGCTTCTTGTTTCCTTATATGTCTTATGACCGCGAACTTTAGGCAAGGCCGCGCCGCGATACGAGCCTAAAATCCCGATACCTCGCGCCTTTCCAAATCGCAAGCCGGGCAATGGCGGCACCGGAGAAGATGGCTTAAGCTTCGCCGAGGGCAAGACGAACGCCTCGGGGAGGGTGACCGCCGCCATGGCGGATTTTCCGGAATTGATGACAACGCGCGAGGTCGCCGACTACCTGCGTATCAAGGAGCGCCGGGTCTACGAGCTGGTGCGCCAGCGGGAGATCCCTTGCACGCGGGTGACCGGCAAGTGGCTGTTTCCGAAGCCGGCGATCGATCTTTGGCTGAGCCGGGGCGTGGCGGAGGAGGGGGCTGAAAGCGAAGCTCCACCGGTGATCGCGGGCAGCCACGACCCCTTGCTCGACTGGGCGGCGCGGGAAAGCGACTGCGGGCTCGCGCTGATGTCGGGGGGCAGCTTGCATGGGCTGCGCTGCTTCGCCGAGCGCAAGGCCCGTGTTGCCGGCTTGCATCTGCTAGACCCGGAAAGCGGCGATTACAACCGGCCGATCGTCGCTGAGAGTTTCGGTCAGGAGCCGGTGGTGCTGATCGAATGGGCGCGGCGGCGCCAGGGCCTGGTGCTTGCCGCGGGAAATCCGCGCGGCGTCGCGGGCCTGGTGGACCTGGCGCGGCCGGAACTTTGCTTGCTGCGGCGCCAGGCGGAAGCGGGCAGCCGCATTCTCTTCGCGCACTTGCTGGAGGGCGCGGGCCTTGATCCGGAAGCCCTGAACTGGTCGACGGAAACGCCCGGCGGGGAACTCGAGGTGGGCTTGGCGATCCTGGAGGGGCGCGGGGATGCGGGCTTGGCCGTGGAAGCGGTTGCCCGTGGCCTCAAGCTCGATTTCCTGCCGCTGGCGGACGAGCGCTACGACCTGTTGCTGCGACGGCGCGATTACTTCGAGCCGCCTATGCAGCGGCTGCTGGATTTCACACGCACGCCGGACTTCGCCGAGCGCGCCGCCGCCATGGGCGGCTACGATATCTCCGGGACCGGCAAGGTGCGCTTCAACGGGGCTTGAGGGCGGGGTGGAGAGGGAAACCACCAAACTCTGGATCGCCGCGCTAACGCCCGCAATGACGAACAAAGAACGGCGTCATTGCGAGCCGTAGGCGAAACAATCCAGAGTTTGGTGGTTTCTCTACTCGGCCGCCGGCCGCAAGACCCGCAGCCTGGAGTACAGGTGCTCGCGGTCCACATAGACGCCTTGCAGGTGGCGAAAGCCGCTGGCCGGATCGAAAGCTTCACGGCCGTGGAGCAGGCGCAAGTTGTCGAAGGCCAGCAACTCGCCCGCTTGAAGACGGAAGTTCAATTGCAGATCCGGCAGCCGGGTTAGTTCCACGAAACGGCGATGAGCGCGGTAGAGGCGCGCCATATCCTCGCCCGGCGCGTCGATCCGGGCCAGGATGGCGAGATTGCAGCGGATTTCCCGCAAGCTTCCATCCGGCCACAAGCCGATCGCCGGGGCGCGGAAGCGGATATCCGCTTCGCCGTCGTGAAAGCGGAAGGGAAGCGGTGTGCGCGCCAGGGCGTCGAAGGCCTCGGGGTCCTCGTCGCGCAAGCGTTCGGCCACGGCGAACCCATCCACCAGGGTGCTGGCGCCCCCCTGCGCCTCGTTCGCGATGCAGAAGAGGAACTGGAAATCCGGCTGGCGTTCCCAGTTGGGCAGATCGGTGTGGGGGTTCAGCTTGATGGCCGTATAGGCGTTGTTGTTCGGGTCCGGCTTGGAGACCACGTCAAAGACCACGCCGAAGTTCGTGGGGCGCGGCGGCCCCATGCGCGCAGCCAGGCGCAAGACCTCCCCTTCCACCGGCGGCGCGCCCTCGATCAAGGCGAAGCCGTAATCCCGCAAGGCCGAGAGCCAGGCCCGGGCGCCGGCTTCACTTTCTAAATCGGCATAGGCGAACCGCGGCTCCGATCCCGCTAGACGGCCATCCCAGATCACCGGGAAAGCCGTTCCGCTCAAGTCGGGCGCGCCATAGCCCCTCAGGTCGGCGGCTTCGTAGCGGCTGCTGTGCGGTACGCCACCCCACTCGACGCGCAATGCTCCGTCGCTTTCGATCGAAATGCGCTCGGGCAAGAGATCCGGGGGCACGCTCAGGATGTCGAAGGTGCGTTCGCGGGTGCTGGGGTGCAGGCACTCCGGGCAGGGGCAGTTATCCCTCAGCCAAAGCGGTTCGACGTCGACGCGATGGCCGTCGGACCAGCCGAGCCGGATCTTGCGGTCGCCCACCGTGGCCTCGACGAGGCGAAGCTCGGTATCCGGAGCGGTCCCCATCACCTGGGTCTTCCTAGGCTGCTTGTTCGTCGAGTTCGCGGATCAGCGCCTCGCCCATGGCCTCGGTGGACACCGTCGTGGCACCGGGGGCCGCGATATCCGCGGTCCGAATGCCGCTGCCGAGCACCTTGGTCACGGCGCTTTCGATCAAGTCCGCGTCCTCGGCCAGATCGAAGCTGTAGCGCAGCGCCATTGCGAAGCTCAGCAGGGTGGCGATTGGATTGGCCTTGCCTTCGCCGGCGATATCGGGGGCGGAGCCGTGCACCGGCTCGTAGAGCGCCTTGCGGCGGCCGGTCTCGTCGATGTCGCCCAGCGAGGCGGAGGGCAGCATGCCGAGCGATCCCGTCAACATCGCCGCCTCGTCGGACAGCATATCGCCGAAGAGATTGTCGGTCACGATGACGTCAAACTGCTTGGGCCAGCGGACCAGCTGCATGGCGCAGTTGTCCGCATACATGTGCGTGAGTTCAACGTCTGAATAGGACTCTTCATGCAGCTTCGCGACTTCCTCGCGCCAGAGCACACCGGACTCCATGACGTTGGCCTTTTCGCTGGAGCAGACCTTGTTGCCGCGCTTGCGCGCAAGCTCGAAGGCCACGGCCGCGACGCGGCGGATCTCCGGCGAGGTGTAGACCTGGGTGTTAACGCCCCGGCGCGTTCCGTCCGGCAGGGTCTCGATGCCCCGCGGCTCGCCGAAGTAGACGCCGCCGGTAAGCTCGCGCACGATCAGGATGTCGAGGCCGGACACCACCTCCGGCTTCAGGGTGGAGGCGTCCACCAGGGCCTCGAAGCAGATCGCGGGGCGCAGGTTCGCGTAAAGCTGCATCTCCTTGCGCAGGCGCAGCAGGCCGCGTTCGGGCTTCTGGGCAAAGGGCAAGGAATCCCACTTCGGGCCGCCAACGGCCCCCAGCAGCACCGCGTCGGCGTTCATTGCCCGATCCATGGTCGCGTCCGCCAGGGGGGCGCCCTCTGCGTCGATGGCTGCACCACCGACCAGGCCCTCGCCGACGTCGAAGGTAACCGCGCGCCGGCGGTCCATCCAATCGATGACGCGGCGCACTTCGCCCATGACCTCGGGGCCTATGCCGTCGCCGGGCAGAACGAGCAGGGATCTATTCGCGGGCATGTCTTCATGAACCTCCAAATGCGGTCTTCTTGTCTCGGGCAAGCAGGGTCGGCGCCGCCGGCGCGAACCGAGAAGACAGGCGGCCTTAGCCGTAGAGCCAGGGCTGGCCGAGCTTCTGCTTTTCTTCGAAGCCGTCGATGCGGGTGTCTTTTTCGAGCGTCAGCCCGATGTCGTCTAGCCCGTTCAGCAGGCAGTGCTTTTTCCAGGGATCGATCTCGAAGGCGATGCTCTCGCCGTCTGCGGTCGAGATGGTTTGGGCTTCCAGGTCCACGGTCAGGGTCGCGTTGGCACCGCGCTCGGCGATCTCCATCAGGCGGTCGACCTGGTCCTGAGGCAGGATGATCGGCAGAATCCCGTTCTTGAAGCAGTTGTTATGAAAGATGTCCGCGAAGCTTGGGCCGATCAGGCAGCGGATGCCGGCATCCAGCAACGCCCAGGGCGCGTGCTCGCGCGAGGACCCGCAGCCGAAGTTTTCCCCGACGACCAGAATTTGCGCCTCGCGATGGGCCGGTCGGTCCAGCACGAAATCCTTGACCGTGCCGTCGGCTTCCCGGCGCAAGGCGTGAAACAAGCCTTCGCTGAGGCCGGTCCGCTTGATGGTTTTCAGGAATCGCGCCGGAATGATCTTGTCGGTATCGACATTGACCATCGGCAAGGGCGCCGCCACCGCGGTCAACCGGTCGAACTTATCCATGCCGCTGCTGTCTCCTCGTCGCGCCGGGCTCTCACGGCCCCGCTCGCCAAGGATTTAGCGCATGGCGCGCGCGAACTCAATCGGACGAATGCGCCCCGACAAACGCGGCGGGTTTAGGCCGGCTTCCAATTCCAGTAACGCACCCGCCCGGTATCCACGTGCACGAAGCCGGACTTGGCGTAGTAGCCAACGCCGCCGGCCTGCATCTCCCAGGCCGCGTTGCGCAGGCCCTTCAGGCCCTGGCCCGGCAGATGGATGTCCATTGCCTTGCCTTTGGTGTGGAAGGAGTTCTTGGCGACACCGCTGGATTTCTTGCGCAGGTTTGCGTTGGTCTTGGGCGAGCGGTAGCCGGAGATGATGTCGAAGGTTTCCGTCGTGCCCAAGCGCTGACTCACCGCGTGCAAAAGGTCGAGCAGGTTTCGGTCGATCTCTATCACCTCGCCGCTGCGCCAGTCGCGCAGGAGGTGATTGATCCGCGCCAGGGACTCGGCCTGATATCCGCCGCGCCAATAGGTCTCGGTCAAGCGCTCGCCGGTGTGCACGTTGTGCAGGGAAAGCGTACGGCTGGACGTGTTCTTGAAAGCCGATGAAAGGGGCGAGGCGCTCATCAGGCTCGCCGATTGAACTTCCGCCATGGCCGGACGCGCGGTCAAGCCCGCCAGTCCCGCTGTGAGCCCCAAGCCGCCGAGTCCAGCCAGAACGCGGCGGCGTACACGCCCATCAGGCGTTAAACCCATCTCCGTCACGCGGTATCCCCCTTTTCCGTGGTACGGACCACAATTCAAATAGGCGACCCAGGCACCCCTACTCCCAAGGGGTGAAGCTTCACATTAGGCCACTCGTTAACCATAGAGGGGGAAAAGTTGATAAAAGAATAACATTTCTGTGGCAACTCGGACGCGGCGTAGGGACAGGCTCCGGATTACCCCTTCCGGTCACCGGTCACCGGTCACCGGTCACCGGTCAGCGAGCAGCACCTTGGCCAGAAGCGCGTCGCGGCCGTAGATGTCCTCGCGGAAGTGTACGCTGCCATCCTTGTTCACCCAGGCGGTGAGGTAGGTGAGGTGCACGGGCAACGGCGTCTGCAAGGGCACGACCGTACGCTTGCCGCTGTCGATAACCTCGCGGACCTTCGCCTCGTCCCACCCCTCATGTCCGTTCAGGACGAACTCAGCGAATGTAATCGGCTCATGCACGCGCACGCAGCCATGGCTAAAGGCGCGGCTGGCGCGGCCGAACAGACTCTTGGACGGTGTGTCGTGCAGATAGACATTGAACTGATTGGGGAACATGAACTTGATTCTGCCGAGCGCGTTGCGGTCCCCCGGCTCCTGGCGGATCTTATAGCCGAAGTTGTCCGCGCGCACCCGGGTCCAGTCGATATTTTGGGGGTCGAGCGTCTTGGCTGATTCGCCCCAGCCGTCGAAGAGCAGGTATTCGTTTTTGGCCAGATAGCCCGGATCTTTCTTGATTTTGGGCAGCAGCTCGTTGCGGGCGATGGACGGCGGCACGGTCCAGTAGGGATTGATCTCAATGTAGGTGATCTCGTCGCTGAACACCGGCGTGCGGAAATAGGGGGTGCCGACAACCACGCGGGAGTCGAAAATCGTATCCTCCTCCCCGCCCGATGCGACCACCACCTTGAGATGGAAGTCGGCGAGATTCACGAAGACAAAGCGATCACCGAAATCGTCGGGCATCCAGCGCCTTCGCTCCAGGTTCAAGATCAGCTGATCGATGCGGCGTTCGACCGGGACGTTGAGCGCCGCCAGGCTCTCGCGGCCGACCTTGCCGTCCACCTCCAGGCCATGCCGCGCCTGGAAAGCTCGCACGGCGGACTCGAGATCCGCGTCGAAGAAGGTGGGGTCGCCCGCGGCCGGGCCGGAGACTTCGCCCGTAACCGCAAGGCGGGACCGTAGGGCTTGCACGCGTGGATCGGTCGTGCTCGGCTTCAGGGTCTCGCCCTCCGGCACGTTCGGCCAGCCGCCGCCGGCCGCCAGGCGCCGGTAGTCCTCCAGGGCCAGCCGCGTTCGGTCATAACGGTCGCTGCTTGGCTTGAAGCTTTCGATGAAGGCATCGATATCCGCGCTGCCGGCGGCGCCGGTCAGGACTTGCCCGCGCTCCACGTCTTGTGGATAGACAAAAGTCTCCGGGTCGAACAGCGCGGGCTCCACCCGCCCGGACGCCAGGTCCGAGGCGAACTGCATCAGGCCGAGGCTCAGCTCGGTTTCCAGGTCCGCCAAGGCCCCCGGCGTATCCGCGTCGAGCAGGGCATCGATCTCCCGGGCAGCGTAGTCATTGGGGTCGAGGCCTTCGCTCCCGGCATCCAGAAGGTGCTCGGCCAAGGTGACGCCGCGCGCCGTGACCCCGGTTTCGCTCACCCACAAGGGCTGGTAATCCCGTGCGCCATAGAACGCGGCCAGCGCGGCGATGTCGGCCGACTCTTCCTCGGTGACCTCCGCGCCGAGGGGCGCGCCCATGCGCTCCGCAATCGCCGTCTCCAGAGGGCCGGCCAACGCGGGCAGGGGAAGGACAAGCGCAAAAACTGCGCAGAGGAAAAGCAGGCTCGGCAAGCGCGGCACGGCGGACCTCCATTCAAATCGGAGCCGCAGCTTGGCAAGTCCACGCCAGGCGCGAAACCCTAAAAGCACCTACTAGCGCAATCCCCGCACATCCGTTATGCGGCCGGTGACCGCCGCGGCGGCGGCCATGGCGGGGCTCATCAGATGGGTGCGGCCGCCGGGGCCTTGGCGCCCCTCGAAGTTCCGGTTGGAGGTCGAGGCACAGCGCTCGCCGGGCTTGAGCTTGTCGGCGTTCATGGCAAGGCACATGGAACATCCCGGCTCCCGCCAGTCAAAGCCTGCCTCCGTCAGAATGCGGTCGAGGCCCTCGGCCTCCGCCTGCTCCTTCACCAGACCCGAACCGGGCACCACCATGGCATGGACGCCTTCCGCGACCTTGCGCCCTTCGGCCACCGCCGCGGCGGCGCGCAGATCCTCGATCCGGCCGTTGGTGCAGGAACCGATGAAGACTTTGTCGACGGCCACTTCGTTGACCGGCGTGCCAGCCGTCAAGCCCATGTATTCCAGAGAGCGGGCAATGGCGTCGGCCTTGGCTTGCGAGGGGGCATCGCCGGGACCGGGGATGGTTCCCGTGACGGGCACCACGTCTTCCGGGCTAGTGCCCCAGGTCACCTGCGGCGCGATATCCTTCGCGTCGAGGGTCACTTCCTTGTCGTAGGTGGCGCCTTCGTCCGACGGCAGGGTCTTCCAGAAAGCGACCGCCTGCTCCCAAGCGCCGGCCTTGGGCGTCATGGGCTTGCCCTTGAGGTAGTCGAAGGTGATTTCGTCCGGGGCGATCAAGCCGGCGCGCGCTCCGCCCTCGATCGACATGTTGCAGATCGTCATGCGGCCTTCCATGGAAAGCTCGCGGATCGCCTTGCCCGCGTACTCGATCACATGCCCGGTGCCGCCGGCCGTTCCGATCTGCCCGATCATCGCCAGCACGAGGTCCTTCGCGGTCACACCCAAGGGAAGGTCGCCTTCCACGGTGATGCGCATGTTATGGGCTGGCCGCTGGATCAGGGTCTGGGTGGCGAGCACATGCTCCACCTCGCTGGTGCCGATCCCGAATGCCAACGCCCCGAAAGCGCCATGGGTCGAAGTATGGGAATCGCCGCAGACGATGGTCATGCCCGGCTGGGTCATGCCCTGCTCGGGGCCGATGATATGCACGATGCCTTGGCGGATATCGTCCACGTCGAAGATCGGCACCTCGAACTCCGCGCAGTTGGCGCGCAGCGTCTCCACCTGGATCCGGCTTTCCTCGTCGTCGATCCCAAGGGAGCGGTCGGTGGTGGGGACATTGTGATCCGGCACGGCGAGCGTGGCCTCCGGCCGCCGCACCCGGCGCCCGGCGAGCCGCAAGCCTTCGAAGGCTTGCGGCGAGGTCACCTCGTGGATCAGATGGCGGTCGATGTAGAGCAGGCAGGTCCCGTCGTCCTGACGGTCGACGAGGTGGTTGTCCCAGATCTTGTCGAAGAGGGTGCGGGGCTTCGCCATGGTCGCTTCCGTTTGTTTTCTGGCCTTCCGTCCGCCAGCGCCTTGAGGCGCGTGCGGCCGTGATTGGGAGGCGCACCATAGCGATTTGGGTCGCCCGGGCAAAGTCTTGAGGTGAGGCGGGCTGGGGGAGCGGGCTGATGCCGATCCTTATCATGGCGCAGGCCGCTCTAGGGCACGCGGCGGTCGATCCTCGTCCGTCGGCGAAGCGCGTCCAGGCTGGCTTCGTCCAGCCGGGGCGAAAGGACGACTTCCGCGCCGCCCCCCAGCCCGGCGTATGTCGCCGCCAGTGCCGCGGGGTCGCTCAAGGGCGCGCCGAGCAGCCAGCGCTCTCCCGGCAGCGCGGGCGGAATCTTCGCTGACAATCGGGAAAGCTCGGCCGCGTCCAAGGGGATTTCGGAGAATGCCTGGAAGATCTCGCCGCTTCCCCAAGCCGAATTGGACGCCGCGCCTTCGCGGGATTCGGATAACCGGAAGAAGCGGGGGTCGGGCGGCAGGTTGGCGAGCCCGCCGCCCCGCAAGAGGGGCAGCAGAAGGTTGCGCGGGAATGGCAAGAGATCGGCGAAGCGCCCGACCGCCACTTCAGCCTTCGGGCAGGCGGGCAAGGTCTTCAGAACCCGGTCCAAAAGGGCCGCCAGGTCCAATGTTACGATAAGCTCCGGACGGAAACGGGCAATCGCCGCCTCGGCCTCGGCGCGCGGATCCAGCAGCAGCACCTTGCCGCCGGCCGCCAGACCGGCTGCCAGCGCCACCAAGGCCGCCGGGCAATTGGGGATGAACATCGCGACCCTGCGGGCGGGCTCTTCACGGGATTGCAGGCTGGCGGCGAGCTTGCCTGCCCGCGCGGCTAGCTCGCCGCTCTGGATCACCCGCCCAAGAAACCGCACCGCCCCTTGAGCCGAGCCCGCGAAGAGCGGGGGTGGGTCAAGGCTCACTGTCGAAACACCAGGGTCATGTTGTTAGCCGGCATATCGATGACCTTCATTTGCGCGAATCCCGCCGCGCGCGCGACGGCGCCGACGTCGTCCAGGTCGCGAAGCCCCAAGCGGGGGGCGCGGGCTTTGAGGTCGGCGTCGAAGGCAGCGTTTCCGGGGCTGGTGTGCTGGCCGTCGCGCTTGAAAGGGCCATAGATGAGCAAGGGGCCGCCGTGCTTCAGCACCTTTGCCGCGCCGCTGAAGAGGGCCTCGGTGGCGCTCCAGGGTGCCACGTGCAGCAGGTTCACTGCTAGCATGGCGTCGGCGGTCGCGATGGGCCAAGGCCAGGCCTCGACGTCGAGGTTCAGCGGGCTCCGCAGGTTTGACAGCCCCGCGTCGCTGGAATAAGCGGCGATACTGGCAAGCGCCTCGTCCCTAGGGTCGCTTGGCTGCCAGACCAAGTCGGGAAAGGCCGCGGCGAAGAAGACCGCGTGCTGCCCCGGACCGCTCGCGATCTCGAGCAGGTTTCCTCGCGCCGGAAGTTCCCGGGCCAAGACTTCCAGCAGGGGCCCACGATTTCGCTCGGCGGCGGGCGAATGCAGACGGGGATCGGGGCTGTCATGCGGGTCCGGCATCGTGCGTTTCCTCTACCTCGCGGGCCAAGGCCGCGCCGGGAGTCCCGGTGGGCATGCCTGCGGCGGATAAATCCCTAAAACGACAAGGGTTGCCTGCCATGAAAGGGGCGTGATAGGCAATCGCCATGCTGAAGCGCTTGAAGGATTTCTTGTCCTCCCAACCCGGAGATGAATCGGGTGCGGACCACGACGAGTTACAGCTCGCCCTGGCCGCCCTCCTGGTCTATGCAGCCCACTTGGACGAGGAGCTCGACGGGGACGAGCGGGAAATCATTCTGGGCCTTCTGGAAGAGCATTTCGAGCTCGACCGGGCGGGGGCGCTGGATCTCTTCGAAAAGGCGTGGGCGAAAGCGGCTGAAACCACCCAGCTCTTTGGCATGACGCGGGTGATCTGCGATCACTACGACGCGGACCAGCGTTTGGAGATGCTGGAGATGTTGTGGCAAGTCGTGTACAGCGATGGCCGCTTGCACGATCACGAGGCAAGCTTGATGCGCCGCGTGGCGGGCTTGCTGCATGTATCGGACCGGGACAGCGGGGTTGCCCGTAAGCGCGCGCTGGACCGATTGGGGATGAACCACTAGCCGAGCGGAACGCGCCGGAATTTGCCGGCATCCGAAACGAGGACGACGAAACCGATGACCTATGTGGTGACCGAAGCCTGCATCAAGTGCAAATACATGGACTGCGTGGAAGTCTGTCCGGTCGATTGCTTCTATGAAGGCGAGAACATGCTGGTCATTCATCCTGACGAATGCATCGACTGCGGTGTCTGCGAGCCGGAATGCCCGCCCGAAGCCATCATACCGGACAGCGACGCCGCCGCGGACGATTGGCTAGAGCTGAATAAGGAATACAGCGAAGCCTGGCCAAATATTAACCGCAAGGGCGAGTCTCCTGCCGACGCGGACGTGCATCGCGGCGAGGCGGACAAGTACAAGAAATACTTTAGCGATAAGCCAGGCGCCGGAAGCTGAAACCTGATCGGCCCCTCCGGTTTGCGCTAGCGGTTCCCTAGGGAGCGCCGGCGATCAATATCACGTGACCGTGGCCTTGGTCGGCGGCGCGGCGGGCTCCGGAATCCGCGGAGATCCTTGGGGCCAGGTTGTTTTCCGGCGCTTTTGAAACTATAGTATTACAATTGCTGAACTCTTAGTTATTTGAAGGGGCGCGGCAAAGCGGAGGCTTTTGCCGCCCGTCGTTTTCCGAAGAGATCGGAAAGATCCGCGGCGCGGCAGGGGGCGATTTTAGGTGCTGGCCGGCCTCGACGCTTGAGGCCGTCTTCGTCCTCTCCGCGAATATTTTGCACCGGGTCCCGTTTCCTGGGCCCAAACGGGATGAATAAGTGGAGACTGGCCAAAACATGGCAAAGAAGTTGGAGTTTGAAATCGGCGATTATGTGGTCTACCCGACCCACGGCGTCGGGCGCGTGATGGGTATCGAACAGCAGACGATTTCGGAAATGGACGTCGAACTTATCGTCATTAAGTTCGAGAAGGACCGTATGACGCTCCGGGTCCCCGTCGCGAAGGCCCAAAATTCCGGCTTGCGGCGCCTTTCCTCGCGCAAGCTTATGGACACCGCCCTGACGACCTTGCGCGGCCGCAGCCGCGTGAAGCGCACCATGTGGAGCCGCCGCGCGCAAGAGTACGAGGCGAAGATCAATTCCGGTGATCCTGTCTCGATCGCCGAAGTGGTGCGCGACCTGCATCGCGGCGAAGACCAGCCGGACCAATCCTATAGCGAACGGCAGATGTACCAAGCGGCGCTCGATCGCTTGGCCCGCGAGCTCGCCGCATTGGAAAAGATCGACGAGGTCGCGGCCGCGGCCAAACTCGAAAAGCTTCTGAGCGCCGCCTAGCGCCGCCCGGCACCGCTTGCGCAAGGCGCGGTGGCCGACCGGTTTCTTGGCCCAACAAGGCGTCGAAGGCGGCGGCGGCCAGGCGTGTCGTCATGTGTTATAGGAGTTTAAGGCGGGGTAGAGGCGGCGGCCGTGGACCGGAATCAACAGAAATTCGGACATTTGCAGGCTGCCCAGCGGATTTGGGCGATTGCGTCGGTTCACGGCGATGCTCTACGCCTCGGCAAGCTTCATGACCGGATCTGGGGGCGCCTGGCCGCAGGCGATCAAGTGGTCTACCTGGGCAATCTACTCGGGCGCGGGCCGGCGGTGTCCGAAACCCTGGACCACGCGATCGCCTTTCGCCGCGCCGTCATGTCCGTGGCCCCGGCTGAGCAGGACCAGGTGATCTTCCTGCGCGGCGCCCAAGAAGAAATGTGGCAGAAGCTTTTACAACTGCAATTCGCGACCGACCCGCGCGGTGTGCTCACTTGGATGTTCGATCAAGGCGTGGGGGCGACGCTGGAAGCCTATGGCGGGTCCCAGGACGATGCTTTCGCCGCTGCCAAGAAAGGGGCCATAGGGCTGACGCGCTGGACGCAGGCCTTGCGCGCCGTCATGTCGGGCCGGCCTGGCCACATGGCCTTGATGAGCGCGCTGAAGCGCGCGTGCACCACCGACAATGGCCCGCTGCTCTTCGTGAACAGCGGGCTCGACCCCTCGCGGCCCCTCGACAGCCAACGGGATTCCTTCTGGTGGGCAAGCTCCGGGTTCGCGCGGATCGCCGAACCCTACGGAAACTACAAGCGAATCCTGCGCGGCTTCGACCCGGCCCATCCGGGCCTCGCCGAGACGCGCTACACGGTCACTCTCGACGGCGGCTGCGGCTTTGGCGGGCCTTTGCTGGCCGCCTGTCTTTCGCCCGATGGCGAGATCCTGCACCGGATCGAGGTTTAGCGCGCACCCTGCCCGCCCGCGACCGCCGCTCGTCCGGCCGGCGCACCCATCCGCTCAAGACCAATGGGTTTCCCACGAAATTCGTGGCACGAAACTGATCCACTCGCGGCCCGCCTTCGTAAACCTGTTAACGCATACAAGAATACGGGAAGCAGAGCATGGCTTACTTAGAAACCGCGGAGGCGCAGCGCGCGAACGCGGCTTTTATCCGGAAGTCGATGAGCGAACCTTTACTGTCGCGCGAACGGGAATTCGAGTTGGCGCGCCTGTGGCGAGAGGAAAATGACGAGCGGGCACTCCACGAACTGATACGCAGCTACACCCGCCTGGTGATCGCGGTTGCGTCGAGGTTCCGGAATTATGGCTTGCCCTTGGGCGATCTTGTTCAAGAAGGGTCGGTAGGGTTGATGCAAGCGGCGGCTCGTTTCGAGCCAAGCCGGGAAGTTCGCTTCTCGACCTACGCCACATGGTGGATTCGTTCGGCCATCCAAGACTTCATTTTGCGCAACTGGTCGATCGTGCGCACGGGCACGACGGCCGCGCAGAAATCGCTGTTCTTCAATCTACGCCGGTTGCGCGCGCGGATTGAGGAGAACAGCGGGCGCGTCTTGGATCACGATGGCCGCGAGCGCATCGCGCGGGAGCTCACGGTGAGCATCGGTGACGTTGAGTCCATGGAGTCCCGGCTCTCGGCGAGCGACCAATCGCTCAACATGGCCGTCGGTGAAAGCGGTGAGGACGAGTGGCAGAACTTCCTGGCCGACGAACGGCCGGGGCCGGAAGAGAACGTCATGGTTTTGCACGACGGCCAACTTCGCGCGCGCTGGCTTGACGATGCGCTGGGCGCTTTGGACCGCCGCGAGCGGATCATAATCGAGGCGAGGCGCTTGACCGACGATGGCGCGACCCTTGAGGACCTGGGCAAGGAACTCGGCGTCAGTAAGGAACGGGTGCGTCAGTTGGAGCATCGGGCGCTCGGTAAGCTGCGCCGTGAAATCCTTAGCCACAATGCCGCGCCGGACGAGTTGTTGATCGAAGGCTAGGTTTGGGCCGCCGTTACCTCGCGGCCTGGTCTTCGCCTGGCTCGTATTCCAACAGCTGCAGTATGTCGAGCTGCCCGGCGCGGCCCCTGATCGTGTGTTGGCCAAGATCGCTCAACTGGAACTCGGACCCCAGTTGCGCGGCCGTGGACCCGCTGATCAGGATCTTGCAGTCTTGGCGTTCCTCCCCCAGTTCGTGGCCGAGAGATTCCAGCCTTTGGGCAACGTTCACGGCGTCCCCGACGAGGGTGTAGTTGATGCGGCCCGGCGCGCCAATGTTCCCGACCAGCACGCTGCCGCTCTGAATGCCGATGCGTAGCCGCACCCTCGGCCGGCCGGCGCGGCCCCGTTGCTTGTTCTCGAGATACACCGCCTGAGCGATCGCGACGGCGGCGCGGCAGGCGCGCTCGGCCTGGTCTGGCTGGTCGTCGGGTGCCCCCCAGAACGCCATAACGGAATCGCCGATGTATTTGTCGACCGTGCCCCCCTCCGCTTCGATGCAGCCCGCCAAGAGGCCGAAATGCCGGTTGAGGAAGTCGGCGACCTGGGTGGCGTCCAGCTTTTCGCAGACCGTGGTAAAGCCAACGATATCGGTGAAGAGGACCGTCACCGGCCGCTCTTCGGAGCGTGTGGCCGCCTCCCCGCTTAGCATAAGCCGCATAACGAGGCTGCGGGGCACGTAGGTTTCGAAAAGGCGCAAGCCGCCCAGCATGGCGTTATAGGCATTGGCCGCTTGGTCCAGTTCCTTGAACGGGCTGCCGGGGAGCAAAGGTGCCGCGGCCAGATCCAATCGCCCGATCGCACGTGCCGCCCGGGCGATCCGCTGTACCGGCCGCGAAACCGCCCGGCCGAAGACAATGGCGAGCCCCATGGCCGCGATCAAAATACCAAGCGAGACGAAAGCTGCGTCGATCAATCTGCGGAAGGGGACGCGCGCGTCGCTAGCTGGCAGATGGACTCCGACGATCCAGGGGGTCTGCGTGGGACCCTGGAATTCTCGGTAGACGAAGATTCTCTCTCCCTGGGAGGTTTCAACTTCCCGCCCATCCAGATCGCTTCCGGCGAGGAGCCAATTCATCTCATAGCCGTCCGGCAGCCAGATGTCGGCAAGAACGGCGTCCTGAACCTCTCCGAGCTTCGGCAGAGGCTTGGATTCCGAAACGCCGCGCACGCCGCCGGCAAGCGACGGATGCGCCAACACACTGTCGCGCCCATGGAGAACAAAGATTCCGACTTCCGGATCATCGGATAGTTCGGAGACGAACTCCGAGAGAGCTGAGATCGACACCACGGCGACAACGACCCCCAGAGTCTCGCCGTCTCCGCGCAAGGGCGCCTGCACGACCACGTGCGGCTGGCGAAGCGCTTTGACCCAGGTCACGAGGTAGCGCGACGAGGATTCGGGCAGGCGCCCCGCACCCAAGGCCGCTGCGCTTTCGGGCTGTTCCTGCCATCCGCCGCCAAGCACTTCCAGCCGATCCGAATAGTTGGCGATGGCTAAGGTGCGTCCGCTGCCGAGGAGTAAAGCGGCACCGCGGATCTGTGGCGCCCCGGCGAAAACTCCACGCAGGAAGTCCTCCGTTGCCGTTTCGTCCTCCAGGTTCAGTGAACCTCTGGCAACTTGGGCCGCGGTGAAATCGACGATATTTTCCGCCGGCTTCAGATGGCGGCGGATACGCCATTCCAAGTCCTCGAGCGACTGCTCGGTGCGCGCGAGCACCAGCTCCTTGGTGTTGTCGGTCGCGAGCTTCAAGGTGACCCAGCTGACGGACCCCAAGGCAATCAGCATCAGACCGCCGAAGCCAAGCAGCAAGGCTGCGGCTAGCGAAAGACGCCGGCGCCGAGGGCGTTGACTCGCCCCCGCAGGTTCCAGGTCGGCGTCTTCGTGTGTCGGGCGCTTCACTCAATCACCTCGATTTGTTCCGGATGGGTGATCTCGATCATCGGGCCGTTGACTTCGGTCAGCCAGCCGCGCACCCGTACGCGCAAGCCCTCATAGTCGCTGATCTCGATACCTTCGCGCTCGAACAGGCGGCGGACCCCGGGCTCCAGCGAGGCGGCGAAGTCGCTGCGCCGATCCGGCCCGAAGTTGAGATAGCCGCGGCCGCGCACCACCGCGGTGGCGAGAACCTGGCCCTCGACGATCTGAAAGCTGCGAAGGCGGCCTCCCGTCTGGTCGGTCGTTAGGACACGGTAGAACGGCAGCGCCCAGATACCGCGCCCCTTGGCGCGCGCAACCTTCTCCGCCGCCAGCAAGCGGCTGACGCCCGACCGGGTCTCCGCGGTGCTGACCACCCGCGCCAATCCCGCCGCCAGCAGGGCCGCTTGGATCCATCCGCCCTCGTCGTCGAAGACTTGGGCGTGCAGGCGGCCGTAGCGGTTCCTGGGCGGGCCGGTGAACACCAGGCTCAAACGGCGCCCCAGGGCGAACTCGCCAAGCGCGGCCCGCCCCGCATCCTCGAGCGGCCAAGACTTCGTCTCGTCGAAACCGAGCGGCGCCTTGGGTGCCTGTATCGCGGCGAGGCGCAGCAACCGCCCGTCGCTAAGCTCCAGGGTATCTCCGTCGATTGCGGCCACGGCCTCCACCGTAGCGTCGGCCTGGAAGCCGAATGGCAAGGCCGGCGAGGCCTCTGCGGCCAGCGGCCGCCATATCACGGCGGTCATCAGGACGAACACGGAAATCCGCAAGGGGTGCAAACGCGCCATGGAGGCCTAGCTTAGCGCCCGCCGAAGGCCGCGTCTGCCCGAATTGCGGTTACCGTCCTCTCCTTCTCACGCAGCCTTGGGCGGCGCGCGCCGGGGCGCGACCGCTCGCACAGGCCGCTTCGGAAGGGTGATGGCGTGGCGCGGTCTGCTTGCGCTATAACCGGCTGGCCCAGGGCGGATCCAAAGTGGGCGGGCGCGGAGCTTGCGCACCGGGGCGCCGGGGCCGGCATGCCCAGTCGTTTCGGCTCTTTGTGCCAAACCTCCCCCGCGCGACGGAGTTTCCATGACGGCAAGCGATCTTTTCCCTCCTTTAGAGCCCTTCGAATCCGGGCGCTTGAACGTGACGCCGCGCCACAGCCTCTATTGGGAGCAATCGGGCAATCTCCAGGGGCGCCCGGTGGTGTTTCTGCACGGCGGGCCTGGCGCTGGGGCCTCGGCGGACCATCGCCGCTTCTTCGATCCCAGGAGCTATCGCATCGTGATCCTGGATCAGCGCGGGGCCGGCCGTTCAACCCCGCTCGGCGACATCGAGGACAACACCACTCCCGCCCTGATCGCCGACCTGGAGGCGTTGCGGGCGCACTTGGGCATCGACCGCTGGCAGGTCTTCGGCGGGTCTTGGGGTTCCACGCTTGCCCTGGCCTACGCTCAGGCCCATCCGGAGCGGGTGACGGCGCTGGTCCTGCGCGGGATCTTCCTGTGCCGGGACAGCGAGATCGACTGGTTCCTATATGGCATGCGCACGCTTTTCCCGGAGGTCTGGCGGCGCTTCGCGGACTTCCTGCCCGAGGCCGAGCGGGGCGATCTTCTCGCCAATTATCAACGCCGGCTGGTCGATCCGGACCCCGCGGTGCATCTGCCCGCGGCCCGGGCCTGGAGCACCTACGAGGGGGCGTGCTCCACCCTGCTGCCCAGCCCGGAAACCGTCGCCGCCTTCGGCCAAGACCGCATGGCGCTCGGCCTCGCCAGGATCGAGGCGCATTATTTTCTCAACAAGGTCTTCCTGCCCAAAAACGCGTTGCTGGAGCGCGTCGGGCGCCTGAAAGACATCCCGGCGGTCATCGTGCAAGGCCGCTACGACTGCGTTTGCCCCATCGTCACCGCCGACGAGCTCCACGCCGCCTGGCCGGAAGCCGATTACCAAGTCATCCCCGACGCCGGACACTCTGCCATGGAACCCGGCATCCGCCGCGCCCTCGTCGCGGCGACGGAGCGCTTCAAAGTGCTGCCGTGAGGGGTGGGCTAGGCTGGCCTGACGTCTTCCGATCTGCTATGCCTTGAACCATCCGGCGCGCCGAAGTCCCCGTAGCTCAGCTGGATAGAGCACAGGATTCCTAATCCTGGGGTCGCAGGTTCGAATCCTGCCGGGGACACCATTTTTCTTATAATGGGGCTGCCGGCCGCATCTCGATATGGGTGATTCGAACTTGGTTCAAGCGCCGACGCCAGCCCCCTCGGGAAGGGCACGTTTCGCTTGCGGCCGGGTCTTTGCGTCCTGGCCGAATGAGACAGCGCGCAACGCCCTAGACGCTCGCCCTAAACGCCGGCCGGGTCCGCGCTGCGCTCCACGAGCTCGGTGAGGCGCGTGTTGAGTTGCTCCTTGCGCAGTTCCAGGGCGGCCAGTTTCTCCTGGCCTACGATGGGGTCGCGGGCCTCTTCCGGGTGGGTCTTGCGGCGGTCGATTTCGTCCTGCACGGACTTGATCTCGGCCTCAAGGCTTTCGATTTCGCTGAAAGTGTCCATGGCTAAAGGCTCCATCGCTGCGGGGTAAGGCTGCCGGGGGGCGCCAAAGGCTGCCCGGGGCCGACAGCGCATACGATGGTGTCAGATGCCTGCGCCGCGGGCTAGAGCGGATCGCGGATTCAAGCTTTCACCTTGCGCCTCTGGTCTTGCGCCAGGGGGAGTCACGTCGCGGCGCCGAGTCACGGCGCCGGATAGTGGACCGCGAGCCACACCGTGACTTCCGACTGGGACGTCCAGGCGGCGCGATGGCGGGTGCCGGCCGGGATGTGCAGCCAGTCGCCGGGCGCCAGATGACGCCGCGCGGCCTCCCCCTCGAAGGTCAAGGCTGCGCCTCCCGCGACCAGCAGGACCCATTCGTCCCAGTCCTGCTCCATCCATTCGCCGTCAGGTGTGGCGTGACCGGTGGAGACGATCCGTTCGATCCGGCAGCCGCCGCCCGAGGCCAAACTCTCGAAGGCTTCGGCCGGGATCGGTCCCTCGGGAAGATGGCTGAAAAGGTTGCCGCCCTGCATTGGCCCTCCTTCCGTCGTTCGAAAGCGCGCCGGCACGTCTCCGTCAGATGGCCCCCGCATGGGTTTCGCGCCGTTATCGATAATACTTTCGGCTGTTCCGGTCTTCGCATTCAGAAAAACGGGCGCGATTCCAGTGCCTGCCACCAAAATTCTGGTCCAGCTTGAACGAATGGATAAGAATACGCGCTTTAGCGGTTCGACATTACCCAATTTGGGCAAATGATTGTGCGACGAAGAGCTAATTCCACAAAGCAGGCTTCCCCCGACGCGGGGATACAACTAGCTTGTATCGGTGAATGGTTGCGGGCTGGAGTTCCGCCGGTGGACGCGTTCGGCGGAAATCGGCCCGCTTTATTGCCGCGAAGGAATGCCTTTGGCGGATCGAAGATCGAAACGGCGCAAAGACCTGGCAACAGCGCAAAAGCTTCGTTCCGCGAAGCTTACGATCGGCTTGCCCGTTCAGAATGGCGCCCGGCACTTGGAAGCCTGTCTGGACTCGATGCTGTCTCAGGACATCGATGGCTTGGAAGTCATCGTTTCGGACAATGCCTCCACGGACCGCACGCCGGAAATCCTCGGGGACCTCGCCAGCCGGGATCCGCGGCTCAAAGTGTTCCACCAGCCGATCAACCTGGGCGCTGCGCGAAACTACGACTTCTGCTTCTACAAATCCGCCAGCCGGTACTTCAAATGGCAAGCCCACGACGACATCCTGGCCCCGGGATACTTGGCCAGCACCGTCGACGCATTGGACAAGGACCAAGGGGCGGTTGGCGTGCACACGCAAACCCAGCTCGTGGACGAGAACGCCCGGCCCCTGGTCTACGACGCCGATGCCCGGGGGTATGTCGACGACACGGGCTTCGTTTGGAAGCAGGGCTTGGACGATCTGTCGGGTTTATCGGACGAGGACCCGGTGTCTCGCTTCGCAGCGGTTCTGCGGAATTGCCACAATTCCTTCGAGTTCTTCGGCGTTTGGCGCCGGGAGAGCATGCTGGGCAGTGGGCTTCATTTGCCCTTCTGGGGCTCGGACCGCGTATTCCTTGCCGAAATGTCCTTGCGGGGCCGGATAAGGGTTCTCGAACCGCGCCTGTTCCAGCGGCGCTGCCATGTGGAACAGGCAAGCAGCCTGCCGGTCAACGAGGCGGTGCGGTGGATCGATCCCGAGAAGCGCTTCATGCCCTTCTTCTCGGTGCAGGGCGCCCATTTCCGGGCCTGTTGGCGCGCGATCTCCCGCTCGCCGGTGAAAGAGTCCGAGAAGCGGCGCTGCCGCCTGGCCTTGCTGCGCCACGCCGTGCGGCGCGAAAAATTCCGCAGCATCCTGCGCGAAGGCCCCTTGCGTCATCTGGGCGTCGGAGTTCCAGGCTACCGGGATCTGGCTGGACGGTAGCGGGGGAACCCCCCGGCGGCCCGTCTCTCGCCCGTCCGCGCGCGCTCGCGGGATGACCGCGCGCCGCACCATTCTTCGCGGCCTGGCCGCCGCGGCCCTGCCAGGCGCTCTTTGGCCGGCGCGCGCGGCGAAGGCGGCCGAGGTCGACCTGGCATTGGTTCTCGCAATAGATTGTTCCTATAGCGTCGACGCGATGGAATTCGCGCTTCAGACCGGGGGGATGGCCGCCGCCTTCGAAGACCCCCAGGTGCGCGCGGCGATCGCCGCAAATTCCACCGGCACAATCTTGGTTTCGGTCGTGCAGTGGTCCAGCCAAGGTTCGCAGGTTCTGGCCCTGCCGTGGCGTTTGGTGGACGCCGGCGCGGGTGCCGAGCGCGTCGCCCGGGAGATCGCCTCCTTGCGCCGGGCGACGGCCGACGGAGCAACCTCCGTCTCGGCCGCGCTCACCTTCTCGGCTCAGCTCTTTGACCGGCTTCCCTTCAGCGTGGCGCGCCGGGTGATCGACCTGTCCGGCGACGGGCGGAACAACACCGGGCCGCGCCTGGCTCTCGCGCGCGATTACGTGCTCGGCCAAGGCGTCACCATCAACGGTCTTGCCATCCTGCAAGACGTCGCGACCCTGCACTTCTACTTCGAGCAGCGGCTGATCGGCGGCACCGGCGCCTTCGTTCAACCTGTCGCGGCCTATACGGATTTCGCCGAAGCCTTCCGTCTCAAGCTGCTACGCGAAATCTCGATGCCGGTAGTGTCGTAGAGTCAAGGTGTCGGTCAGCCACCGGTCTTGAGAAGCCCCGAGCGCTGGGGGGCGTCGCCAAGATAGTAGCGGAAGAATTCGATGGCCTCGGGGGCGTCCCAAGCTGTCGCCCCTTGCAGCCCCGCGACAATGCGCCCCTGCCTGTCGATCACCAAGGTGGTAGGCAGGGCTCGGATCCCAAGCCTGCGGGAAAGCAGGTTCTTGGGATCGAGAAAAATCTCGAGATGGGTCAACTCAAGCCGCTCGAAGAACGGCTCGACGGCCGTCATGCCTCCCCGGTCGCCGGACAGCGCCACGACAGTCAAGCCCTCGCTGCCCAGGCGCGCCTGAAGACGGTCGAGGGAGGGCATCTCTTCCACGCAGGGCGCGCACCAGGTCGCCCAGAAGTTCAGAACGACGACGCGGCCCCGGAAGTCGGCCAAGGTCATCTCCTGCCCGCCGCTCGTCGTGAAGGCATCGTCTGGCGCTTCCATCGGTTCTTCGAAGAGCGTCATGGCGTCCTCGAAGGCGCCTTTCAGGGGCGGTCCCGTTTCGGCGAAAGCCGGGCCCGGGCTGGCGAGCCCCAGAAGGGCCGCGAGGGCGGCCGCAAAAGCCTTTCGCTTTACGCGTCGCATCGGCTAAACCTTTCCACCATGAGCAAGCCAGAAAACCCCTCTTCGTCAAAAGGCACAGCCGCCCCCAACACCATGTGGGGCGGGCGCTTCGCCGGTGGCTTCGCCGAGATCATGGAGCGGATCAATGCGTCCATCGATGTGGATCGCCGCTTTCACGATCAAGACATCACAGCCTCGCAAGCCCACGCGGAAATGCTCGTCCAACAAGGCATCATCTCCCAGGAAGATGGCGCGGCGATCCGCGAAGGTCTAGAGAAAGTGCGTCACGAGATCGAGAGCGGTGCGTTTTCCTTCTCCGCCGCGTTGGAAGACATTCATATGAACGTTGAGGCGCGGCTGACCGAGCTGATCGGCGCGCCGGCCGGGCGCTTGCACACCGCGCGCTCGCGCAACGACCAGGTGGCGACCGATTTCCGGCTCTGGGTGCGCGATGCGCTGGACGCCCTGGACGGCGCCGTGAAGGATCTGCAGGCGGCACTGCTCGACCACGCCGAGGCGGAGGCGGGGACGGTCATGCCTGGCTACACCCATCTGCAAGCCGCCCAGCCGGTGACGTTTGGGCATCACATGCTTGCCTACGTGGAAATGCTGGGCCGCGACCGGGGCCGCCTTGCCGATTGCCGGCGCCGCCTGAACGAGAGCCCCTTGGGCGCGGCCGCGCTCGCCGGCACGTCCTTTCCCATCGATCGGGGCCGCACCGCCCAGGCCCTCGGCTTCGACCGGCCAATGGCGAACTCTCTCGACGCCGTTTCGGACCGGGACTTTGCCTTGGAGTTTCTCTCGGCGGCAGCGATCCTTTCCGTGCACCTCTCGCGTTTCGCCGAGGAAATGGTGCTGTGGTGCTCGGACGGCTTCCGCTTTATCGCGCTTTCCGATGCCTTCACCACCGGAAGCTCCATCATGCCGCAGAAGAAGAACCCCGATGCGGCGGAGCTGGTGCGAGGCAAGTCGGGCCGGGTGATCGGCGATCTGAACGCCTTGCTGATCGTCCTGAAGGGATTGCCGCTGACTTACGGAAAGGACATGCAGGAGGATAAGGAGCCGGTGTTCGACGCGGCCGATACGGTGATGCTCTGCGTTACGGCGATGACCGGCATGGTGCGCGACATGCGGCCGAACCGCGATGCCCTGCGCGAGGCTACCGCCGCGGGCTACCTGACGGCCACGGACCTCGCCGATTGGCTGGTGCGGGTGCTCGGTCTGCCCTTCCGCGAGGCGCATCATATCACCGGAAGCATCGTGGCGAGGGCCGAGGCCCTGGGTCAGGCGCTCGCCGATCTGCCGCTCGCCGAGATGCAGGCGATCGAGCCGCGCATTACCGCCGAGGTCCAAAGCGTGTTGAGCGTGGACAGTTCCGTGGCGAGCCGCACGTCCGAGGGCGGCACGGCGCCCGAGCGGGTCTTGGCAGCCGCGGCCATGGCCAGGCAGCGCTTCCTATGAAGATGGCTCGCCTTTTCCTAATCGTGGCCCTGGTGGGGCTCGCGGCGGCTTGCGGCCGCAAGGGAGACCCCGAGCCGCCGGAAGGCGAGGAGGCGCGCTATACCTTCCCTGGGCGCTACGCGGATCCGGCCACCCAAGTGCCGACCGACGTCCAGCCCGATCAGGTGGGTCCGGACGGATTGGAAAAGCGCGACGACCCTGGGCCGCTTTGGTTCCTGAAATGACCGACACGGCCGAGACCGCCTTCACCTATCGCGATGGAGAGCTCCATGCCGAGAGCCTTCCCTTGGCGCGGGTGGCCGAAGCGGTGGGCACGCCCTGCTTCGTCTATTCCAGCCAAGCCCTGGAGGATACTTACCGGCGCTTTTCCAAAGCCTTGTCGGACACGGGGCTGAACAGCCTGGTGTGTTACGCGATCAAGGCCAATCCACACCTTGCCGTGGTCAAGACCTTCGGCGATCTGGGGTCCGGGGCCGATGTGGTCTCGGAAGGCGAGCTTCGGCGCGCAATTGCCGCTGGGGTGCCGCCCGAACGCATCGTCTTCGCGGGCGTGGGCAAGCAGCGCGGTGAGATGGCTTTCGCCCTCGAGGCCGGGATCCTGCAATTCAACGTCGAGTCGCCCGACGAGCTGAAGCTTCTGAACGAGGTGGCCGGGGCGCTGGGCAAGATCGCGCCGGTCGCCTTGCGCATCAACCCCAACGTGGATGCCAAGACCCACGCCAAGATCACCACGGGGACCACGGAGAACAAGTTCGGCATCGAGATCGAGTCCTTGCCCGACCTGCTAGCCATGATCGAGGGCTTGGAACACATCGCCATCGAGGGGCTGGCGGTTCACATCGGCTCTCAGCTCACCGACCTTGCGCCCTACGCGGCGGCGTTCGAGCGGCTGGCCAAGCTTTTCGTGGAGCTGCGCCAGGCCGGGGTGAACCTGCGGCGGATCGACCTTGGTGGTGGTTTGGGCATTTCCTACACCGGTGGGCCGGGGCCGGACGTCGGGGCCTACGCCGAAGTCGCCCACCGGGCCGTGGCGGATCTCGGCGTGCCGGTGATCTTCGAACCGGGCCGACATCTGGTCGGCAACGCCGGATTGCTGCTCGCCCGCGTCCTTTACGTTAAGCAGGGGCGCAGTCGGCGCTTCCTGATCGTCGATGCCGCCATGAACGATCTCATTCGCCCAACGCTCTACGATGCTTGGCACGAGATGAAGCCCTTGCGACAAGCGCCGGAAAACGCGCCGCTTGAGCCGGTGGACGTGGTCGGGCCCATTTGCGAGAGCGGCGATATCTTCGCCTCCGCCCGCCCCTTTCCGCCCATGAAGGCCGGTGAGCTTTTCGCGATTTTTTCGACCGGGGCCTATGGCGCCACAATGTCGTCGACTTATAATACTAGATTACCGGCTCCCGAAGTGATGGTGCGCGGAGATTCCTTCGCGGTCATCAAGTCGCGGCCAAGCTACGAAGACCTCCTGGCGGAGGATCAGTTGCCCGATTGGTTGCGCGCCGCGCAAGGAGCCGCGTGAGGCGCCGTGGCAATCAGGCGAGGCCGAAGTGGCCGGCCGCAAGATGGCGCGGTCAAACACGGTGAGTTGAGAGAAGGCGAGTTTCGAAAGGATACGGCAACTTGACGGGCAATCGCGGCGAATCCGAGGACTCGCCGACGACATATCGGTCTGAAGCGGGGGTCGCCGCGCCCCCAGGCTACCGGCTGCGTCTCGCGCTCGCCCGCGCTGTTCTGTTTTGGGAAGGGCTCTGGCCTGCACTCTGGCCGGCGGCGGGCCTGCTGGGCGTCTTTCTCGCTGTGGCGCTGCTCGGTTTACTTCCCGCTTTGCCCGGTTGGCTGCACCTTTTGGCCCTCGTGGCCTTCGCGGGGAGCCTTGCCTACGCGCTCTGGTCTGGGCTGCGCGGACTTCGCGCGCCTTCCGTCGCGGCGGCAAGGCGAAGGCTGGAGCACGACAACAACCTGCCGCACCGCCCCTTGGCGGCCTTGGAAGACCGCCTGGCCGAAGGGGAGCCGGACCCGGCGGCGGCGGCGTTGTGGGAGGCTCACCGCCAACGCTTGCTGGAGCGGGCGCGCCGGCTGCGGCTTTCGCCTCCGCGCGCGAGCTGGGCCAGCGTCGACAGTTTTGCCTTGCGCGCGGTCGTTGGCCTCTTGCTCTTGATCGCAGCTGTGGGCGTTGGCGACCGCTGGTCGGAGAACCTCGGGCGGGTCTTCACCCCAAGCTTCGCAACCGCGCTGCCGGAGACACCGCCCAGCCTGGATATCTGGGTCAATCCGCCAGCATACACGGGCTTGCCGCCCCGTTTCCTCGATCCGGTTCAAGATGGCGGGGAAATCGTCGATGTGCCGCAGGGCAGCGTGCTGCTGGCGCAAGTGCAAGGCGGCCGGGGCGAACCCGTGCTGCGTCTCGACGAAACGGCGGCCAGCTTCGACTCCGTGGCCGAGGGGGTTTGGCGCAAGGAACTTACCCTGGATGAGGGGCGCAACGTCAGCATCGAGCAGGATAAGCTGCCTGTCGCCAGCTTCGGCTTGAACGTGATTCCCGACCGGATCCCGGTCATCGAGTACCTGATGCCGCCGGGTCAAGCGGCTCGCGGCGCCTTGGAGCTAAGCTATCTCGCCGGGGACGACTACGGACTGGCGGATATAAAGGCCGTCATTCGCCGCAGCGACGATGCCGAAGCGGACCCGCTTGAGCTCGAACTGGTGTTGCCGGGGCCGGGACTGACCGAGTTGGAAGACGTCAGCTATCACGATCTCACGCCGCACCCCTGGGCGGGCATCGGCGTCACCATCACTTTGGAGGCGACCGACGGGCGCGGCCAGGTTGGCCGGACCGAGGCCTTCGAAACCGTGATGCCGGAACGCATCTTCAATCACCCGGTGGCCCGCGCCTTGGCCGAAGTGCGCAAGCACTTGACCCTGAACCCGGAAGATACCCGGCGCGCAGCGGCGGTCTTGAACAAGATTGGCGAGGAGCCGGCGCACTTCTTCTATGACGTGGTGGTTTCGCTCGCGCTTGTGTCGGCGGAACGGCGCTTGCTCTATGACCGCCGGCCGGAAAGCGTGGGCGAGGTGCAGCAGCTTCTCTGGGATACCGCCCTGCGGATCGAGGATGGTGAATTGGCCTTGGCCGAACGCGATCTGCGGGAGATCCAGAGGCAACTGCAGGAGGCTTTGGCCCGCGGTGCGCCGGACTCGGAGATCGAAGACCTGCTCGACCAGTTGCAAGAGGCCCTGGACCGCTTCTTGAGCGCCTTGCAAGAGCAGATGGCCGAGCAAATGGAGAATGGGCAAGCGCCGGAAATGGAGTTCTCGCCCGACACCGAAATGCTGACGGGTCAGGACTTGCAGCAGATGATCGAGCAGGCGCGGGAAATGGCGAGAAGCGGCGCGCGCGATCAAGCCCAGGAAATGCTCTCTCAGCTCCAGCAAATGCTCGAGAATCTGCAAACCGGCCAAGCCATGCAGGGTATGAACGAGCAAGCCCGGGAAGCGCAGGAAATGATGCGCGAGATGGAAGACCTCATGCAGCAGCAGCAGGAACTTCTAGACCGCAGTTTCCAGCGCTCGCGCGAGCAGGGACAGTCCGGACAGCGTCAGCAGCAGGGCGAAAACGGCGGTCAGCGGGAACCCGGTCAATCCCAGGCCGGCCGGGAAGGGCAGCTACCGAGTGAAGGTCAGCCGGGCGAGCGTGGCGAGGGCAGCGCCAACCAAGGCGACGCAACGCGACAAGAAGAGTTGCGGCGCCAGCTTGGTGAGATGATGCGCCGACTCGGCGAGGCCACCGGCGATATCCCCCGCCCGCTGGGCAACGCCGAGCGGTCGATGCGCGATGCGCGCGAGGCCCTGGGCCGCGAAGCGCCCGGCGAGGCGGTCGGCCCGCAAGGCGACGCCCTTGATCAACTGCAGCAGGGCCTCCAGACCATGCTGGAGGACTTCATGCAGCAAATGGGACAGGGCCGGGGGCAGCAGGGCCAGCAAAGCGGAATGACCCCAGGTGAAGGGCGCGACCCGCTTGGGCGGGGTTCCGGGGAACACGGACAGCAAAGCATCGACAACGTCGAGATCCCGGGGGAAATGGATCTCAGGCGCTCACGCGAGATCTTGCAGGAACTGCGCCGGCGCAGCGGGCAACGCAGCCGACCACAGTTTGAGCTCGACTACATCGACCGGCTGTTGCAGCAGTTTTAGGGGTTTCGCGCCAACAAGGCGGCCCCGAGGCGACGCCGGATCGCCCCGCACGGAGCCCCGGTTCTATTGCCCCAGTCTAATCACCCTGTGCCTACTTCATCGTCGGCATGACGAACTCCGCGCCGCTGCGCAAGCCGGTTGGCCAGCGCGAAGTCACGGTCTTGAGCTTGGTGTAGAACCGCACGCCTTCCGGCCCATGCATATGATGGTCGCCGAAAAGCGAGCGCTTCCAGCCCCCGAATGAGTGGAAGGCCATCGGCACGGGGATCGGCACGTTTACACCGACCATGCCGATCTGCGCGCGCTGCGCGAAATCGCGGGCGGCGTCGCCGTCGCGGGTAAAGATCGCGGTGCCGTTGCCGTACTCGTGTGCGTTCACCAGGTCGACGGCTTCCTCGTAACCAGCCGTACGTACGACCGAAAGGACGGGGCCGAAAATCTCTTCCTTGTAGATGGTCATATCCGGCGTGACATGATCGAACAGGCAGCCGCCGAGGAAGTAGCCGTCCTCGTAGCCTTGCAGCGTCAAATCGCGCCCGTCGACGGCCAGGGTTGCCCCTTGCTCCATGCCGCTATCGACGTAGCCGCGCACCCGATCATAGGCCTGGCGCGTTACCAGCGGACCCATCTCAGCTTCCGGATCGTCGTAGGGCCCAACTTTCAGGCCGCGCACCCTGGGTTCGAGCTTCTCCATCAAAGCGTCCCCGGCATCACCCACGGCGACGGCCACGGAGATTGCCATGCAGCGCTCGCCCGCCGATCCGTAGGCGGCGCCCATGAGGGCGTCGGTCGCCTGATCCATGTCGGCGTCGGGCATGACGATCATATGGTTCTTGGCGCCGCCCAAAGCCTGTACGCGTTTGTTGTGCGCCGTGCCCGTATGATAGACGTACTCCGCAATCGCCGTGGATCCGACAAAGCTGACGGCGGAGATGTCCGGATGCTTCAGAAGGGCGTCCACCGCCTCTTTATCCCCATGCACGGTGTTGAGCACCCCGGCTGGGGCTCCCGCCTCTATCATCAGCTCCGCCAGGAAGGTTGGGGCCGAGGGGTCGCGCTCGGAGGGTTTGAGGATGAAGCAATTTCCGCAAGCGATCGCCACCGGAAACATCCACATCGGGACCATGGCGGGGAAGTTGAATGGGGTGATGCCGGCAACCACGCCTAAAGGCTGCCGCACGGAATAGCAGTCCACGCCGGTGCCGACGTTTTCGTTGAATTCGCCCTTCAGCAAATGCGGAATGCCGCAGGCGAACTCGACCACTTCCAGCCCGCGGGTAACCTCGCCGGCGGCATCGGCGCGCACCTTCCCGTGCTCCCGGCTGATCATCTCCACCAAGCGGTCGCGATTCTGTTCGAGCAACTCCTTGAACTTGAACATCACCCGCGCGCGGGTCAGGGCGGGCGTGGCCGCCCAGGCGGGAAAGGCTTGCTTGGCCACATCGACGGCCGCATCGACTTCGCTGGCGCTGGCCAAGGACACCAGGGCTGAAATCTCGCCCGTCGCCGGATTGAAGACCTCGCTGGTTCTGTCGCTCTGGCCTTCCATGGCCCTGCCGCCAAAGAAGTGATGGATCGTCCCGGTCATGGCAACTGCTCTCCCTATCGTGATCTGGCTCTTCCAGGGCTCGTCCGCGCGGGGGCCGGCGCCGGTGAAGCTCTGACGGACTCTAGCGCAGAAACCTATCGCGGGAAATCGCTGGAGGCGGCCGGGCGGGGGCCGGCGCCGAAAAATCCGGGCGGCGATCCCGGATCGGCTAGCCCAAAAAGCTTTCTTGTTGAAGCCGCTAGGGCATGTCACAGTCGTTTTTCGGATCAATCGGCTTGGTGGGAGCGAAGCATGACGGAGGTGGCTGACGCCACCGGGGCCCCGTCGCGAGAAGACCGAATCCTGGATAGCGGGGCTGGGGACCGCGGCCAACCCGAGGCCGGGCTCGCGGCGCGTCGGGAGGCAGAGGCCGCGTTTCTTGACTTCGACGGCACCTGGACGATCGAAACGGTGGGCTCCCGGGACGCGGCGTTGCGCCAAGTTTCAGCGGAGTTCGCGCGCGGCGGCTGCACCACCGCGTGCCTCGATATCTCCCGCGTCGGACGGCTGGATAGCGCCGGCGCCTGGCTGATCCACCGAACCCGCGCGCAGCTTGCCGAGGCTGGGCTCGCCGTAACGGTCGCCGGCGGCTCGGCCGCCCAAGAGACTCTGATCGCGAAGACCGGGGGGCGGCAAGCGCCGGTGCCTTTGGAACCGCAGGGGCGGCTCGTTCTCTTCGTCGCGCACATTGGGTGGTCCACCCTGCGCGCGGTGGAAACCGGGCGTGACCTGCTCGGCTTCATGGGGCTTACGGTGGTGGCGCTCGGCGGTGGTCTGCTTAAGCCTGCCCGTTTGCGTTTCACCTCGGTTCTGGTGCACATGGAGCGCACCGGTCTGGACGCGTTGCCCATCGTCGGTTTGCTCTCTTTCCTGATCGGCGTTGTCCTGGCCTACCAAGGCTCCGATCAGCTAGCGCGCTTCGGCGCGGAGATTTTCACGGTGAATCTCGTCGGCATCTCTATTCTCCGGGAAATGGGTATCCTGATCACGGCGATCGTTGTCGCCGGCCGCTCGGGGAGCGCCTACACCGCGCAGATCGGCACCATGAAGGTCAACCAGGAGGTCGACGCCATGATGACCATCGGGCTCGACCCCGTGGCGGTCCTGGTGGTGCCACGCGTGCTGGCGCTGATGATTACCCTTCCCTTGCTGACCTTCTACGCGGACATCATGGGGCTTCTCGGTGGCGCCACGATGTCTTGGGCCGTGCTCGACATCGACCCGCTGCTCTTCGCGCGCCGCCTGAACGAGGCGGTGACCCCCATGGCCTTCTGGGTCGGGATGATCAAGGCCCCCATCTTCGCCTTCGTCATCGCCTTGGTGGGCTGCTTCGAGGGGCTACAAGTGACCGGAAACGCCGAATCGGTAGGGCATCACACCACCCGCGCCGTGGTCGAGGCCATTTTCCTGGTGATCGTGCTCGACGCCATGTTCTCCATCTTCTTTTCGATCATCGGGGTGTAAGCGGATGGTCAGCGCTTCCACCCCCACTCATGCAATAGAGATCGAGGGTCTGGTTACCCGGTTCGGCCCGAAGACCATCCACCGCGACCTTGATCTGACCGTGCGGCGCGGGGAGGTGATCGGCCTGGTTGGCGGGTCGGGGACGGGCAAGTCCGTGCTCCTGCGCACGATCATCGGCCTCAACCGGGCCGCCGAGGGCACGATTCGCGTGTTGGGCCGGGACATTTATCGCCTGGACGCGGCGGGTTGGGGCGATTTGCGCCGCCACTGGGGGGTGCTCTTCCAGGACGGCGCCCTGTTCTCCTCCCTCACCGTGGCGCAGAACATCCAAGTGCCGATGATCGAGCACACGAACCTGCCCCCCGCACTCCGCCAGGAGATCGCGGAGGTCAAGATCGCGCTGACCGGGCTAGCCTCGGACGCCTGCAACAAGGTCCCGAGCGAGCTTTCGGGCGGCATGCGAAAGAGAGCCGGCCTCGCGCGGGCACTGGCCCTCGATCCCGATCTCTTGTTTCTGGACGAGCCGACGGCCGGGCTAGACCCGATCGGCGCCGCGGCCTTCGACGAATTGATCGGTGATCTGCGCGACGCCTTGGGCTTGACGGTGGTCATGGTGACCCATGACCTCGACAGTCTCTACGCGGTTTGCGACCGTGTCGCGGTGCTGATCGATCAACGCGTGAAGGTGGGCACGATCGAGGAGCTGATGCAAGAGCCCGACCCCTGGATCCAGGAATACTTTCGCGGGCCGCGCGGGCGGGCGGCCGCAATGACCAATGGCGAGGGCACGGCGTAGGGCATGGAAACCAAAGCCAACCATCTGCTTGTCGGAAGCTTCGTCCTGATTCTCTTTCTCGGCGCCTTGGCCTTCGTCATCTGGCTCGCGAAGCTGCAGGTCGAAGGCGGCATCGACCGCTACCAGATGATTTTCACGGACTCCGTCACGGGCCTTTCGGTCGGCAGCGCAGTGCGTTTCAGCGGCGTGCGCGTTGGCGAAGTGACGGAGATCCGGCTCGATCAGGAAAGCCCGGATCAGGTGATCGTGACCATAGAGGTCCAAAGCGGGACGCCCGTGAAATCCGATACCGTCGCGAGCCTGGAGCTGGAAGGGCTGGCCGGTGGCCGGTATCTTCTGCTTTCCGGGGGCTCGAAGAACGGCGCGCCGCCGGCCCAGGTCGCCGGCCTGCGCTACCCCGCCATCGAGACCCGGGCGTCCGCCCTCGAGCAGGTCCTGCAAGGGGCGCCGGACGTCATCGAACAGGTCAACAGCCTGTTGACGCGGGGCAACCAGCTTCTCAACGACGACAATCTCTTGGCCGTAAGCCGGACGCTCAGCAGCCTGGAAAGCTTCACGACGACGTTTTCCCAAAGATCAGAAGAACTGGGCCTCTTGGTGCCCAAAGCCGAGAAGACGCTGGATAACCTCGAGCGCTTGTCCGGCGCCCTGGCCGAGCGGTCGGAGGAGATTGACGGGCTGATCGTCGACGGCGGAACCGTCGTTTCCAACATGGCCGAGCTTACCACCACCTTCACCGCCAGATCGGCGGAGATCGATCAGATGATCCTCGACGGCGGCAAGACCCTCTCCAACATCGAGCAGGTGACCGCCTCTTTGGCCGAGCGCTCCGACGACATCGACAAGATGATCAGCGATGGCGGGCAGGCGGTTGCCGACGTTCGGCAAATGACCGGAAATTTGGCGGCGCGCGGCGGCGACATCGATCAGCTCATCACGAGAAGCGGTCAGACCGTCGCCAATCTGGAGCGCTTCAGCGCGACCGTGGCGGCCCGGACGGAGGAGGTCGATCGCATGATCTCCGGGGGAAGCCGCACGGTGGCGAATCTCGAGCAGTTGACCGCGACCTTCGCCGCCCGCTCCCAGGACATCGACAAGCTGATCACCGACGGCGGCCGGACGCTCGAGAACGTCCAGCGCTTCACCGAGATCTTCGCCAACCGGGAAGAGGAAATCGATGGATTGATCGTTTCCGCATCCTCCGCGCTCACCAACCTTGAGAAGGCGGCGATCACGGCGTCGGACACGGCGGTTTCCCTGCAAGCCAACGCGGGCAAGCTGGTCAACCGGGCGGACGAAACCCTGATGGTCGTGCAGGGCGTGGCCGGGAACGCGGATCTGACCCTGCGGCAGTTGCGCGAGGATATGGACCTGCTTGCCGCGGATGGCCGCCTGGCAGCGCAATCCTTTGCCAATCTCGCCGAGACAATGTCCGAGGTTGTCGAGGAGAATCGCGAGCCGCTTCGGGATTTCACGGCGGGTGGCCTCTATGAGCTCGCCAACGTCCTCAGCGAGATGCGCCGCTTGATCGTGCGCCTCAACCGCGTGACCACTCAGGTCGAGCGCGATCCCGCCCAATTTCTTTTCGGCGACCCGCAACAAGGTTACGAAGCCAATGACCGATAGTGCCGGGGGGCTGCTCCCGAAACGGCCCTTGCTTGGCCGCCGCCGTTTACTCGCTCGTGCCGCTGGCGCATCCCTGGTTTTGACCTTGCCTCTGGGCTGCACGGGCCTCGTGCCGGGCAGCCGCCCGCCGCCACGGATCTTCCGCCTGACGCCGAAGAGCTCCTTTCCCGCGGACCTTCCGCTCATGGACTGGCAGATGATCGTGGAGGCGCCGGTTGCGAACGCCGGTCTCGACACCACCCGGGTTGCCCTGATGCGCGGGCCGCACGAGATCGAGTACTATGCCCGCAGTTCTTGGGTCGATACCGCGCCTTTAATGGTGCAGACCTTGATCATCGAATCCTTCGAGAATTCGGGGAAGATCGTTTCGGTCGGGCGGGAATCCCTGGGTCTGCGCGCCGACTATTTGCTGAAGCTCGAATTGAGGGAATTCCAAGCCGAGTACCAGGAGGGACCGCTTCCCCGCGCGCATGTCGCGATTTCCGCCAAGCTGGTCAAGCTGCCGTCGCGCCAGATTGTCGCCGCACAAACCTTTGAAGGGTATGAAACCGCAAGTGCCGACACCGTGGAAGAGGTGGTCAATGCCATGGACGTGGCACTCGGCCGGGTTCTGCGCGACATGGTCGTCTGGACCTTGACGAGCGGGCAGGAATTCTGGGACGTGGCGCCCGGAAGCTAGACCCTGGTGCGGCGCTGGCTGGCGGTCACGCCTGTTCCGGCAGGCTCTTGGGCCCGACGGCACGCGCTTCCTCGCTCTGGAAGGGGCGCAGCAGCAGCTTGGGGAGATCCTGCTCGAAACGGCGTTCCACGCCGATCCGCATGTCGGCCGTGCGCGGGTTCGGGCTGCGCGACCTGAAGAGGGGATCCCAGAAACTGAAAAGAGTGCCGTAGTTGGAGTCCGTATCGCGGCGGACCGCGTGGTGATGAACCCAGTGTATCGCCGGCGTTACGAAGACCTTGCCCAAGGCCGCTTCGAGCTTGGCGGGGAGCTTGACGTTCGAGTGATGGAAGACGGCCGACAGCAAGACGATGGTTTCGAACACGATCACCGAGGCGATGGGGATGTCCAGGACAATGATGAAGGCCATCCGGAACACGGCCGAGAGAATGACTTCGCCCCAGTGAAAGCGGACCGCGCTGGAGACGTCCAGAAAGCGGTCCAGGTGATGCACTTCGTGGAAGCGCCACAGGAAGGGCACCACATGGTTCGCCCGATGCCAGGCATAGATCAGCAAGTCCATGATCACGATGTCTAGCAGGAGGGCCTGCCAGCCGCTCCACCAGTCAGGCCGCCAACCCAAGCTGTGACTCGCCGCCCAGAGCGATAGCGGCACCACGATCAGCGGCGAGATGGCCGAGTTGATAAGGAAGAGCGTCACATTGCGCGCGATGCGCCGCCAGCCGAAGGCGGCTTCGCCTGCGCGAGGAGCCGCCGGGGGAACCGCGGCGGGGCGTAGTCGCTCCCAAACCAGGAAGACAACGATCCATAGACCGACCGCGACCACCTTGATCATAAGCGGCACTTCGGCTGCCTGCTCCAAACTCTCGTCCTCCTCGCGCGAAGCGGAATGCACACAACCGATATGTAGGATAGAGCCCTCGCGGACAAGACAACTCCCTGTGAAACGGCAACTGCCCGTGAAAGCGCTTGCGCGGGCGGTTGCGGGCGATTAGCTAGAAAACCATGAGTGAAATCCCGCCCTTGCCGCCTGGCTCCCGTCCGCCCGGCCCGAAGCCGCTTATCGGCCTGCCGGCTTGCATCTGGGCCGAGGGAGAGCATCCGTTTCACAAGGTCGGCGACAAGTATGTGCGGGCCGTTGCCCTGGCGGCCGCGGGGACCCCGGTCATGATCCCTTCACTCCAGACCCTCATCGATATGCCGGACCTGCTATCCCGGCTCGATGGGATCGTGATGACCGGCAGCCCGTCGAACGTGCACCCGGACCTCTATGGCCAGCTCGCCACGGAGGAGCACGAGCCCTATGACCCGGCGCGCGACGCCACGACCCTGCCGCTGATCGCCACCGCCTTATCAGACGGCGTGCCGCTTTTCGCGGTCTGCAGGGGCTTTCAGGAGCTGAACGTGGCGCTTGGGGGCAGCCTGCATGCGGCTGTGCATGACATTCCCGGCCGACTCTCTCACCGTTCGCCGAAGGACCCGGACCCTGACGTCAACTACGGGCCGCGCCATGGCGTGACCCTCACCGAGGGAGGATTACTGCACGGTTTGGCCGGGTCTCGCGAGGTGATGGTCAACTCCTTGCATCGCCAGGCCATCGATAATCTCGCGCCGGGGCTTACGGTTGAAGCGGTCGCGGAGGACGGGACCATCGAGGCCGTGCGGGTGGAGTCCGCCACTGCCTTCGCGCTCGGGGTTCAGTGGCACCCGGAGTACAAGGTCCTGAACGACCCCTTCTCCGTGGCGATCTTTCGGGCCTTTGGCCAGGCGGCACGTGAGCGCATGTTGGAGCGGAGCCGCTGGTTGACGGCTCCGCAGGCCGCGAAGTGAAGCAAAGCTCGGGCCGTGGCGGGCGTTTTGAGCGAAAATTTCCAGAAAGTGGATTTTTCCAGGTCTTTTTTTCATTAACCGTTGCAATGGCGACACAGCGTCTTACATGATTGAGCAGGGTCGAACGCCGCAAAGGCGGACGACAGAGTGGGAGTGTTGGGTCCCCTGCCAAACTCTCCCACGACCTCCGCGGAGAAGAAGGAACGCCCGGCTGCCCCCCGACCGGGCGTTCCGCTTTTCCGGGTCAAGCCTCTCAATTTGCCGCCGTGGCGGGCGGCTCGACCACGACCCTGTCGCCTTCTCGAAATTGACTCAAGACACGCTGCAAGTCGCCGCGCGCCAAGGCAACGCAGCCGGCGGTTGGTGGTAGCCCTTCGCCCGCGCAATGCAGGAAAATGGCGCTGCCCATCCCGGGCCGCGGCGGGTCGTCGTTGTGGCCAAGCACGCAAACGAGATCGTAGAGGCCGTCGTCGCGCCACATGCGTTCGTGGCTTCCCGCGAAGGGCAGCTTGACCGGCCGGTTGTAGGCGCTTTCCCCTGGATCGTCGCACCAGCCGTCGTCCGGCGAGATGGGCGCCGTGGGGAGAACGCATTCCACGGAAGCGACTCGGTCGGGGCGATGGCGAATTTCGCGAACGGGCCAAGCGCCAAGCGGCGTTGCACCATCTCCCTCGCGCTTGTCCTCGGCCGCGACGACGCCAGCCCGGCCGATCGCGCAAGCATAGCTTGCGGGGCCGCAGTTTGCCCTCCAGCTTCCGTTCTCGAATCGCACGACGAGGTCCATGGCCGAAACACTATCAGCCGGCCGCCAAAATCTCAGTCTCGATTTCCCGGCCACGCCGGCCGCTCGGAGCCGAAGGCCGCCGCCTCGTCGCCGCTGAGCGCCTGCAGCTTCACCAGCGCGTCCAGCATGCGTTCGGTGAAGTTCGACGTGGGCGGCCCTTCGGCGCCCGGAACTTCCGCCCGGTCAGGTTCGGCTCTCGGCGTTACGGGCCTGGGTCCGGTAAAGAAGCTTCGATCGATGCGGCGGAAATCCCCGGGCGGGATATGAGCCGCCACCGGCCGTGCCTCGGCGAAGGGAATCGAGGCCGGGGAAGCGCTGGCCGATACCTGCTCGGAATCTTCCCCTGGCTCGTCTCCCGTCTTTCTAGCCGGGTTCGGACCTTCGTTGGCCGCCTCCGTTTCTGCCGGCGGGGATGACTCGTCGCCAAGCAGCATGCCGACAAGGGTTTCGCCCAGCTCCGCACCCGTTGCCTCAACGGCGGCCGCGCTGGCCATGCCCGCGACCATTCCGATCGGCCCGCCGAACAGGAAACCGCCGGCAACGCGGGCGGGGCCGCTAATCTCGTCCTCGGTGAGCCGGCGATAGATCGTCCCGACGAAGGGCAGATGCTGCAGCGGATTGATGACGTCAAGCAAGTCCTCGAAGCCCAAGCTCTCGTGATCCGCCGCCACGCCTGCACGTTCCGAGAGGCGGCCGACCTCCGGGCGGATGAAGGGGTCGAACTCGTTCGCGATGTTCATGCCTGTCACCCAAGCAAACGCGGGGCCAGTTCATGGATCCCGCCAATCCCTTGGGCGGCGCGGCTGCTCGCCCCGGCACCGCCGACGCGCCGGGGGCAAAACTTGCCGCCAGGCCGAAAGGATTTGCGCAGCGGATCCGTGTGGCCCTTGCCGCGACAAAATGGGTCAGGGAACAGTGCTGGCGTGCCATACGTTGATGGGGCAGGGTGAAAGATGAGGGCGGTCAAAACCGCCAATTGGAGCTGAGAATGGATTATGAGGCTTTCTTCCGCGCCGAACTCGGCGGCTTGCGCGCGGAGGGGCGCTATAGGGTCTTCACCGACATCGAGCGGCGTAGCGGAGCCTTTCCGCGCGCGACGCACCACCGGGAGCGCGCGCCCTCCGAGGTCACGGTTTGGTGCTCCAACGACTACCTTGGCATGGGACAGCACCCGCTGGTTCTCGAAGCCATGCACGAGGCTCTTGAGCGCTGCGGGGCCGGTGCGGGCGGGACGCGGAATATCTCCGGCACGAATCACTATCACGTGCTTTTGGAAGAAGATCTGGCGGCCCTGCATGGCAAGGAGGCAGCCTTGCTCTTCACCTCGGGCTACGTCTCAAATTGGGCGAGCCTGGGCACCCTGGCGGCAAAGCTGCCGGACTGCGTGGTTCTCTCCGACGCCGGAAATCATGCTTCGATGATCGAGGGCATCCGGCACAGCCGGGCGGAAAAGCGCATCTTCGCCCACAACGATCCGGAGGATCTCAATCGCCAACTCGGCGGCATCGATCCGGCGCGGCCGAAGCTCATTGCCTTCGAGTCCGTTTACTCCATGGACGGCGACATTGCCCCTATAGCGGAAATCTGCGACGTGGCCGAGGCCCATGGGGCCATGACCTATTTGGACGAGGTGCACGCGGTTGGCCTTTACGGACCCAGCGGCGGTGGCATCGCCGAACAAGAAGGGCTGATGGATCGCCTGACCGTAATCGAAGGCACCCTTGGCAAGGCCTTTGGTGTAATGGGCGGCTATATCGCCGCCTCGGCCGCCCTCTGCGACTTCGTGCGCAGCTTCGCTTCCGGCTTCATCTTCACCACCGCCCTGCCGCCAGCGGTCGCGGCCGGTGCACGGGCTGCGATTCGGCATCTGAAGACCAGTGGCGCCGAGCGAGAGGCTCAGCGTGACCGTGTCGCCAGGCTGCGCCGCCGGCTCGACGAGGCGGAAATCCCGCATCTCGACAATCCCAGCCACATTGTGCCGGTGATGGTTTGCGACGCGGTGCTCTGCAAGCAGATCAGCGATCTCCTGCTCGAGCACCACGGCATTTACGTTCAGCCGATCAACTATCCTACCGTGCCGAAAGGCAGGGAGCGGTTAAGGCTCACGCCGTCCCCCTTGCACAGCGATGCGGATATCGATCGTCTCGTTGCGGCGCTGAGCGAACTTTGGGCGGAGATGAGTCCGGCCGAGGCTGGTCCCCTCAAGCTGAAGGCGTAATCTCGACGAACTCGGCGAGACGAACGAACGCTACTGAGCGTTCTCCTTGATGTAAGCGATCACGTCGGCGCGGTCTTGCTCTTTCTTCAGACCGGCAAAGGCCATCCGGTTCTTCGGGATGTAGCCCTTGGGATCGGCGATGTAGGCATCTATCGTTGTTTCGTCCCAAACAATTTCCGCCGCCACCAGCGCTTTCGAGAATTTGAAGCCTTCAAGCTGCCCCGAGGTCCGGCCAAACACGCCATAAAGCGTTGGCCCGACTTTCTTTTTCCCCTCTTCCAGGGAGTGGCAGGCCGCGCACTTTTTATAAACCTTCTTGCCATTCTCTACGTCGCCGGCCGCAAGAGCGCTTTGCGCGAAAACCATAAAGGTGCCGGCCACAAGAATTCCCACGGTGTTCCACTTCGGCATGATCCCAGATCGCTCCCGTTTCATTTCGCCTATAAGGGACTGTTTGTCAGCGTTCAATATAGCCTATTCCGGAGGCACGGCCAGTATCGACTACAATGGAGCGCGCCAGTCATCACTCTGCCCTGGCCGTAATTCCTTTGCCTTCGAACGACCGGGCGAGTCACACTACGATAGTAATCATCCAAAGCTTGGCCAAGAGGGAGGACGAGGCATGCGCAAATTCATGATCGAACGGGAAATCCCTTCCGTGGGCTCCTTGGAGCGGACGGAAATGAAGGCTGCCGCCGCGAAATCCAATGAAGCCCTGGCGGAATTGGCGCCTGACGTTCAGTGGGTGCAGTCCTATGTTACCGGCGATCGGACCTTCTGCGTCTACATCGCAACGGACGAAGACGCGGTCCGCCGCCACGCGGAGATCAGCGGTTTTCCCGCCAACCGGATACTGGAAATCCGCAGAACCATCGACCCGACCACCTCGCGGACGGGCTAAGCCGCCTTCCCCGCGTTATCCGGCGAAGAAGCGGATAACGAAAGCGTTGGCGATATCGACAAAGAAGGCTGCGACCAAGGGCAGGATGATAAAGGCTTTCGGGGCGGCCCCGTGCTTCTTCGTCACGGCCGTCATGTTGGCGATCGCGGTGGGAGTGGCACCCAAGGCGAAGCCGCCGAAGCCCGCACCTAGCACCGCCGCCTCGTAATCCCGGCCCATGACGCGGAAGAGGATGAAAATCGCGAAGAGCACCGCCGCGACCGCCTGCAGGAACAAGATCCCCAGCAGCGGCCCCGCCAAGTCCGCCAGGGTCCAAAGCTGCATGCTCATCAAGGACATCGCCAGGAAGATGTTCAAGGCATAGTCCGAGATCACGGCCAGCGACGGCGTATGTGACGGCCAGGGCAGGCGCGGCAAAACCCTGGGCACGACGTTCGACATCGCGATAGCCGCCAGCAGACAGGTCACGAAAAGCGGCAGCTTGAAGCCCGCCTCCTCGAGCGACTCGTTGATGACATAACCGATGATGATCGCCACGTGCAGCGCCAGCAGCGCGCTCATCAGGGTCATGTGATTGATTGTCGGCGCGTCGCGCTCCGCGTAGGGCAAGCCGACGATATTCTCCTCGGTTGCCGTGGACTTCAGATTGTTGCGTTCGATCAGGAACTTGGCGATAGGTCCCCCAACCAAGCTCGCCAGGATCAGGCCGAAGGTCGCGCAAGCGATGCCGATCTCCATGGCGTTCGCCACACCGTGCCGCTCGGCGATGACCGGCGCCCAAGCGATGGCGGTGCCGTGACCGCCGATCAGGGAGGCCGATCCGGCCAGCACGCCGACCACGTCCGGCAATCCGAAGAGCAGGGCGCCGGCCTCGCCCACCAGGTTCTGCACGACGATGAAGCTCACCGTCAAAAACAGCAGAAGCGCCAAGGGCTTTCCGCCTTCGATCAGATCCGAAAAGCGCGCATTCAGGCCGATCGCCGTGAAGAAGTAGATCAACAGCCGGTCGCGGGTATCCAGATCGAAGCTAATGGCGAGGCCAGCGAACTTATAGATCGCCAAGGTCACGATCGCCGCGAGCAAGCCGCCGGTTACCGGCTCCGGGATATTGTAGTCGCGCAGAATTGCGAAACGCCGCGTCATCAGCACGCCGGCGAAGTAAACGGTGATGCCGATCGTCAGGGCGAGGAAGTCGTTGACCTCCAGCGTGGTGATCTCATCCATTTCGCTCTCCGACGGCCGGCTGGCCGTCCCTTCAGAACAGCGCTTGGTCGAAGTCGGTCGGGGCCTCCTCCAGCAACTCCGGCCCTTGCGTTGATACCTTCAAAACGGCGAGGCCGCGCTGCACCACGCCATCGTCGCCGAAGCGGAAGATACCGTCGACGCCCGCGAACCCGTCCGGATCGGTCAGGTCCTGCGGCTGAAAGACACGAACCGCCGCGACCGAGGCGCCGCCGCTCGTCGCCCGGTTCGCGAGTACCGCTGCCAGGGCTGTTCCATCGTATCCAAGTGCGGCGATGCGTGGGGGATTGGGATCGCCATAGGCACCGGCGTAGCGAAGCCTAAATGCGTCCCACGAGGCCAAGGGGGGTGCCGCGAACCATCCTCCTTGGATGGAGGGCTCGGCCATCGCAGCCGGATCTTGCCATTGGCTGGTGCCCAGAAACTGAATTTCCGAGGCATCGACGTCGTAATACGGCAGCAAGGGTGCCACGGAAAGAAGCTGCGATCCCCCGGCGGGCAAAAGCAGGGCGTCGAAGTTTGGCGGCCCGAGAGTGTCCAGGATTTCGAGGCGCTTTAGGGCCGCTTTCGAAGCTTCGTCACCGACGGCCTCCAGTTCCGCGCGGCGCTGTTGCAAGTCCGCGCGGCGGACCTGGTAATCAGCGAGCACCTGCGCTTGCGCCGCGACGTCGCTGCCAGCGGGATCGTAGGTAACGATCTTGGTGACCTCGGCGCCGGTTTTCTCCGCGGTTTCCGTCAGGGCGGCGACTGCCAGTTCCCCATAGGCCGTGCGAGGCGCGAACACGGCGAAGCGCTGTAGCCCTTGCCGGCTGGCGTAGTCCACGACTCGCGCGACTTGGGCGTCCGGCAGAACGCCCATCACGAAAAGGCTCGGCGCTGCGACGGAGCGGTTGTTGGAGAAGCTAATTGCCTGAATGCCATGCTGCGAGGCCACTGCAGCCACCGCCGGAGCCGAAGCCCCGAACAGCGGCCCGAGCAAGAGTTGCGCCCCCTGATCGACAGCCCGGTTCGCGGCCGCCCGCGCCCCTTCCGGCGTGCCCCAGGTATCCTCGACCAGAAGCTCGAAGTTGTCGTCCGCTTGATCGAAGAGAGCAAGCTGCGCTGCGTTCAGCAGGGCCTTTCCGGCGTCTTGGGCAGGGCCGGTCAAGGGCACCAGCAGGGCTACCCGCACCCGGCCGTCCGGCGGCACGAGCAAGGGGTCGACCGGTTCCGGCGCCGGTGGGGGCTCGACGACTTGCGGTTGTGGCTCGGGCGGCGGCGGCGTAGGCTCACTGGAGGCGCAGGCGGCCAGGAAACCCATGGATGCGAACAATGCCGCCAATGCGGGCACGGCAGTCGGAAAATGGCGGCATGTCACGGTGGCAAACCTCCTCGCTAGGCTCAAAGAATCCCGGACGCTTTCGACAACCCTGGATTGGGTCCCTCCCTCCCCAGGCCCCGTGGAGTCGCGCCTACCATAGCGCAGCCGGTGCGAGACGGAAACTCGTTGAGCGCGGAGCGCGGCGCGACTCGCTCCAGTGGGAAAGCCTTTGGCCGCTCCCGGGCGATTGGCTCTCCACGCGGTCCAAGCATGCCGCGTGAAGCGAGGCAAGCGGCCTATTCGCTGGGCAGGAACGCCGAGCGGATCGCGGCGCTTTGGCTTCGCCTGAAGGGAAATCGCGTGATCGCCCGCGGCGTCAGGACCGCGTTGGGGGAAATCGACCTCGTGGTGAGGCGCGGCCAGGTGCTCGCCTTCGTCGAAGTGAAGGCCCGGCAAGACCTGGACACGGCTGCCGCGGCCATAACGCCGCGCCAGCGTGGTCGGATTGTTCGGGCGGCGGAAGCTTTCCGGCTGAAGCACGAAGGCCTCGCGCGCCTGGCGCCGAGGTTTGACGCGGTGTTGCTGCGCCCCGGACGCCTGCCGCGTCATGTTCCCGACGCTTGGCGGCCGTAGTTCGGGTCCCCAGACGACATCCGCCTCACAGGTTGATACAGGTTGATGAGGGCAGCTTGCGCGCCAATATTGGGATCCATCACCGCGTTTTCTGGGCTTGGGCGATTGGCAGGATGATCTCGACGCCGGAGGGGCATGTACGCGTCAGCGCCTTGGCGGCCCTTGCATTCGCCCTTTCCCAAGTGGCCTGCACGCCGGCCACCATTGCCGTGAGCGGCGGGGCCGCGGGTGGCGTTGCCGCGAGCCAGGAGCGCGGGTTCTCGACCGCGGTTCAGGATCAAGGCATTCGCCTCAATATCAACGAGCGCCTCTTCGCGACCGACATCGAGCTGTTCTCGGACGTTGGCTTGCAGGTTCAGGAGGGGCGCGTGCTGTTGACGGGGAATGTGCAAAGGCCCGAACATCGCGTTGAGGCCGCGCGACTGGTCTGGGAAGTGCCCGGAGTCCGGGAAGTCTACAACGAGATCCAGGTGCGCGACGAACAGGACGTGATCGATAGCGGGCGCGATGAGTGGATCATTCTCCAAATCAAAACCGATTTGCTGTTGGACAGCGAGGTGTCCGCGGTGAACTACTCAGTCGAATCCGTCAACCAGATCGTCTACCTGATCGGCATCGCCCGCGACCGCGACGAGCTCGACCGCGTGGTGCGTTATGCCAAGGATGTCCCCTATGTGCGCGGTGTGGTGAACTACGTTCGCCTGGCCGATTCCGTGAGTGGATAGCCGGAGCGATGCAATGAGCTGGTCCCCCGCGAGCGGGCGCCGAGAACTGGAAGTCGCATTGCGCCGAATTGGCGGTGCGGAGGACCACGAGATCGACCTGGCGGAAGCGGCACTGCTGTTGGCCGCGCTCGATCGGCCCCAGGTCCCGCTCGACCGCTACCGGCATCACCTCTCTCTGTTGCGGCGTGATACGGCGCAGGAGGGCGCAAGAGCCGGAGCGGACAGCGACCTTGGCGCCCGGGTTGAGTCCCTGAACCGCGTTATCTTCGGGCGCTACGGCTACACTGGAGACGAAGATACTTACGAGTCCCTGGACAACGCCGACTTGATGCGCGTGATCGACCGGCGGTGCGGACTGCCGGTGACCCTCGGGATCGTCTATTTGCAAACCGCGCTGAGCCAGGGCTGGGAAGCGAGCGGATTGGCTTTCCCCGGGCACTTTCTGCTACGGCTGGAGCTTGGCGCGCAGCGGGCGATTGTCGATCCGTTTCACGGCGGCCGCAGCCTGGAGCCAACCGAAATGCGCGAGCTGCTCAAGACCCTGGCAGGCCAGGAAGCCGAACTCGCACCGCGCCACTACGCACCGGTTGACCGCCGGACCGTGCTGCTGCGGCTGCAAAACAATATCAAGATGCGGCTCCTGCGCGATCATCGCCCGGAAGATGCCTTGGCGCGTGTCGAGGCTATGCTGCTCTTCGCGCCGCGCGACGCGGGAAGCTGGCGCGAGGCGGGCCTGCTGCACAGTCATCTCGGCAATCTCCGCGCGGGCATTCTCGCCTTGGAGAACTTTCTCGAGGTGGCCGGCGCCGGGCACCCCTATCGGCCCGAGGCCGCATCGCTGTTGCGCGAACTTCATCTGCGGATGAATTGAGAAGGCTTCGCTTGACGGCCCGGCGGTGCTAGAGCTAGCGAAAGCCTTCCAGCCAGCAACACGAGACGCCCCGCCATGAGCCTTGCCGTCGCCATCCAAATGGACCCGATCGAAACGATCGACATCAACGCCGACTCAACCTTCGCGCTGGCGCTGGAAGCCCAGCGGCGCGGTCATGGCCTCTATATCTACCTCCCGCAAGCGCTGTCCTTGAGGGAAGGCCGTGTCTATGCCCGGGCCCGTGCCCTAGAGGTGCGCCGGGAAGCTGGGAACCATGCCACGTTGGGCGAGACCGAGACCCTCGACCTCGCGACCATGGACGTGGTGCTGATGCGCCAGGACCCGCCGTTCGACATGGCTTACATCACCGCCACACATGTGCTGGAGCATATCCACCCGGAAACCCTGGTGGTGAACGACCCGGCGGAGGTGCGCAACGCCCCGGAGAAGCTCTTCGTGACGCATTTCCCCGGCCTGATGCCGCCAACCCTGATTTCCAGCGACCGGGAAGAGATTTTGGCGTTCCGGCGTCGCTACGAGGACATCATCGTGAAGCCCTTGTTCGGCAACGGCGGTGCCGGGGTCTTCCGGATCCAACCCAACGACGAGAATCTGAACGCTCTGCTGGAGATGTTCACCGAGGTCTATCGCGAGCCGGTGGTGGTGCAGAAATATCTGCCCGCGGTGCGCCAGGGGGACAAGCGCATCATCCTGGTCGATGGGGTTGCCGTCGGTGCCATTGACCGAATTCCGCCCCCGGGCGAGGCCCGCTCCAATATGCACGCGGGCGGCCGGCCACAGAAAGCGGAGCTGACAAAGCGCGACCGCGAGATCTGCGAGGCGATCGGGCCGACTCTGAAGGCCCGCGGACTGATCTTCGTCGGCATCGACATCATTGGCGGATATCTGACCGAGATCAACGTGACCTCGCCGACCGGAATCCAGGAAATCGACCGCTTCGATGGGATATCGATCGAAAAGGATATCTGGGATGCGATCGAGGCGCGCGTCGAGGCGCGGCCCGGGGGCCGCCCAGTGGAATGAACAGCCAGTCGAGTGAACAGCCTGCCGCTATGTCCGGGCGGCTTGCTTAAGGATAGTCGCAGCGGAACTCGGTAATCTCGACGAATCCGCGTTCGCCTTCATGGGCCGAGAAGCGGTGCTCTACCACGCCGCGCACCAGGGAAAAATGGAGAGGCAGCTTACCGGCGACCGGCGTCTCGTCGCCGCCCGCCTGGGCGAGGCGCAGGTCGATTGGCTCGGCCGGGTCGAACCAAGATTCGCGTTGGCCTTGGGCATTGCGCGCGCCCACCCCGCTGGCCGTGATCGTGATGGTGCCGCCGGCAAAGGCCACGGCGTCGTTCGCGCCGCGAAACAGCGGCGTGCGGACGAGGAAGCGCTTGGTTGTCGTTTCCTCGGCGCAGCTGCGCTCGGCCTCGACAGCGTCGACGACGAAGCGCAATCGCTCCACCGGCACGCCAGCGGAGATTTGGCCCTCGATGGCGGTCACCAATTCGGCGATCTCGCCCTGCGGCACCTCCTGTTCGTAGCGCCGCCGCCATTGCGCTTCGGATCCGCGCGCGGTTTCGGCACCCCGGGCTAGAGAGGCATTCTCTGCGCGCAAGCGATCAAGCTCGCCGCGCGCGACGTCCAGTTCCTCCTGCAGCACATCCACTTCCACGCGCGCAAGCTCCTCGCCCGTGGCGTAGGCGAACCAGCCCGCTCCGCCGAGCATCGCGAAGACCAGAATCGTCTTGACGATCGCCCAGCGCCTGCGCCTTCGGCGTTCCCGCCGGGCGCTACTCCAACCCCAAGTATCGCTCCGCACCGATAGGTCCCGACGCCTCCCATTTCTTCGCGGCCCTTTCCGGCTCATAAAGCCGGCCTGACCGGCCTTCTTGACCTTCTACGCTCTCAACGTGGCGGTATCTGGGCAAGCTGGCCGCATCAAGGGATAGCCCGGAAGACCCTCGGGCCGCAAGCCGCCCGGCCTTGGCGAAAGCCTCGTCGCGAAGGGCCAAGCGTGATATCACGTCCCTTTCGGGAAGTGCGCCACCGCGCGTGGCCGCTTCTAAGGCGGGCCGGCGGGATTGCCCGGAAGCAGAGGAGTCGCGATGCCCCTTATACCCGTTTCCGTTCTGACCGGTTTTTTGGGCAGCGGCAAGACGACCTTGTTGGCCCGCGCCCTCACCCGCCCGGAACTTGCCCAGACGGCGGTCATCGTCAATGAATTTGGCGAGGTTGGCCTGGATCACCTGCTGATTGCCCGCAGCGACGATTCCATCGTGGAGTTGAACAGCGGTTGCTTGTGCTGCACGGTGCGCGGCGATCTCGTAAACACTTTGGGCGAGCTCTACGATAAGCGCGCGCGCGGGCTCATTCCCGCCTTCGATCGTGTCGTTGTGGAGACCACCGGTCTCGCGGATCCCGCGCCGATCCTGCACACTTTGATGACCGAACCGCACCTTATGTCCTGCTACCGCTTGGATGGGGTGATCACCACGGTCGACGCCGCGAACGGGATGGACACCCTCGACCGTCATGAAGAAGCCGTCAAACAAGCGGCCGTTGCGGATCGGCTGGTGATCACCAAGAGCGATTTGCCGGAAGCGCGTGACCAGGCGCTGTCGGAGCGTTTGGCGGGAATCAACCCGGGTGCCCGGGTCTTGCGGGCGGTGAAGGGCGAGCTAGACCCGTCGCACTTCTTCGACGCGGGGCTCTACAACCCCGAAAACAAGAGCCTGGACGTTCGGCGCTGGTTGGCCGAGGAAAGCTATGGACAAGGGGAGAGCGCCGAGGACCGGCACCACCACCATGCGCAGGATGATGAGCATGGGCACGACCACGGGCACGACCACGCGGATGTGAACCGCCACGACGACCGGATTCGGGCGTTTTGCATTACCCGCGACGAGCCGATCTCCGGGTCGAATTTTTCTCTCTTTCTCGAGCTTCTCACGGCGAATCGGGGTCCGGATCTGCTGCGCATGAAAGGCATTGTGGATATCGCCGAGCGTCCGGGCCAACCGGCGGTGATTCATGGCGTGCAGCATATTCTTCATCCCGTCGTCTGGCTGGATGCCTGGCCGGACGACGGGAGAGGGCGCACCCGCTTAGTCTTCATTACGCGCGATCTGCCGGCGGCGTGGGTGGAGCGTCTGCTGGACGCGCTGACGGGTCAATCGCCTTCGGGTCAAACGCCTCCGGACCCGGGTGGCGATGGGGAGCCGCTGGCGCGGGCCGGGGGTGTGGCATGAGCGGCGAGACAAAGGGCGCGGGCTTCGCGGATGCCCTTCTCGCCGAATTGCAGTTCGACGAAAAGGGCCTAATTCCGGCGATCGCGCAGCAGCAAGACAGTGGCGAGGTCTTAATGCTGGCCTGGATGTCCGCCGAGTCGATCCGCGAAACCCTAAGCTCGGGCTACGTCTGCTATTGGTCGCGCTCGCGCGGAAGTCTGTGGCGGAAAGGCGAAACCTCCGGGCACGTGCAAAAGCTGATCGAGTTGCGCTACGACTGCGATGATGACGCGATCTTGCTGCTGATAGATCAAACGGGTCCGGCCTGCCACACCAACCGGCGGAGTTGCTTCCACAAAACGGTTCGCGAAGGCCGGGTGGAAATCCTCTGCGCACCTGAAGAGACCGTCAGGAGTCCGGAGGATCGCGCGGGGGACTGAACGCGCCGGATCCGTCCAGTTGGTTGGACCCATCCAGGCCGTCCGATGCGGCGAGGCTGTCGAGCCCATCCAGGCGATCCTGTCCCTCCGGTGCGCCCGTTCCGTCGCTCTCGGTGCTGGCGTTCTCCGCCATCGCGCGGCAAAGCTGGGCAAGCGCTTCACGCATGCGTTCTTCCTTGATCTTCGCGAAGTTCCGCGCAATGTCGAGGCTCATGCGCTGGCGTTCGGAAACGGTGCTCAAGGATGGGGCCGAGGCGCCGTCAAAGAAGAATCCCACGCTCACGCCGAGGACTTGCGACAGTTCGAAAAGCCGCCCGGCGGAAATGCGGTTTATGCCGCGCTCGTACTTATGCGCCTGCTGGTAGGTGACGCCAATCATCTCGGCAAGTTTTTGTTGAGTAAGTCCGAGCATCGTCCGCCGTTCGCGAATGCGCTGTCCGACGTAACGCTCAAGCTCCTGAGTGGTTTCTTGGATCGCTTCACCGAGCCCATCTTTGGTTGAGTTGTGATAAAACGCACACACTGGGAGGCGATAGATTTACCACACCGTCTAGCGTTAAATGTTCGCTGTCAAGCCGATTTAAGCATAAACAGCCGTTAAAATGTCTTTGCACCGCTGATTGGCGCCTTGTAATTGATATAAATCAAAACAATAAATTGATTTTGGGAAAGAAATTTTCTCAAGATGGTAAAGCGTTAATCGAAAGTGCGTTGATTGTTTCTTCAGGTTATTATCCAAATCCGAGAAATGCATTCTTTTGGATGAAATGAATAATGTGCCTTGACGGGTTGATCTCAGCCGGGGCGATGGGTCCCGGGTCTAACGGGCCGCCTGCCCCCGAAACTTGGGCGAAGCCGTTGAAATCTCTTGAGATAGCTTGTCTCGCCCGGGCGGAGTTGCTCACCGAGGCCGCTTCACCGTTTATTAATTGCGGCGGCGTAGAATTAGGTGTCACAAGAACGCAACGTTCGGGCCAGTTCCGTGTCAGGACCAGGTAGCGGTACGGCGCCCCTGGTGGCGTAATGGGCGGCCGGTGAGGATAGTCGAGTCGTGAGTCAAGAAGACGATAGGTTTGGCTCAAGAGCGAATGCCGGCGCCTTGGCGGGCGACGATCATGACCTCTGGCGGGGCGCCATGGAGGCTGCCGGCGATGTCGCCTATCGGTGGGACCTTGGGCGCGACACGCTCGACTGGGCTGGCGGAACCTTTCAGCTATTCGGGCTGGAGCCGGCCGAAATGCCGCGATCGATTGAGGGGGTGGAGCCTCTTCTCAATATCGAGGACCAGCCCCGTCGTCTCGCGGCGCTAGCCGAGATCATGGAGACCGACTCCCGGGGAGATTTCGATTGCGAGTACCGTGTGCGGGACACCCGGGGAGACTTCCACTGGGTTCACGACCGCGGGGGATTGCTGCGCGACCCAGCGGGCCGGCCGGTCGCCATGCTTGGCAGCCTGCGCCGCATCACGGAGCGAAAGCGCGGCCAAGCACGCTTGGAATTTCTCGCCAATTTCGACGAACTGACCGGTCACTTCAACAAGATCCGCCTGCGCGACGCGCTCGAGCAAGCACTGGCGGTCGCCCTGCGCCAGGACCGGCCGGGGGCTTTCCTGGTTGTGAGCCTCGACGGCCTGGAGAGAATCTCCGCTGCCCTAGGTCATGAGACGAGCGACGAAGTCATGCTCGCGGCGGGTCACCGCCTGGAGTCCTGCCTAAGAGCCGTGGATGTGATCGGACGGCTTGGCGATAATCGCTTCGGCGCGATCATCGAAGGCTGCGGGACGCGTGATGCGAAGATTGCCTCCGAACGCATCCTCGCGCGCATCCAAGGCGAACCCGTCGACACCGCGAGCGGCAAGCTGAACGTCTCCGGCTCTTGCGGGATCGTCATCTTCCCCGACCATGCCAGAACCTCTTTCGACGTCATGACGAAGGCGGAAACCGCCTTGCTGGCAGCCCGCAATTCGGATCGTGACGCTGCCCAAGTCTACGAACTCTCCGAAGACCAAAGGATCAGCGACCGGCAGGCCTTCATGATCGGCGAGGAAGTGAAGGCGGCCTTGCGGGAGAACCGCATGCTGCTGGCTTTCCAGCCGGTGGTCAGCGCTCAGGACCGCAGCATCCGGTTCTTCGAGGGCCTGCTGCGCATGCGCACTGCCGAGGGCGAGATCGTGCCGGCGGCGGGCTTTATCACGATCGTGGAGCGGCTTGGCCTCACCCGCGCAATCGACCGCCATGTGCTTGACCTTGCGCTGGCAACTTTGGAATCCACTGAAACCATATCCATTGCCGTCAACATCTCGGGCTTCACGGCCGCGGACCGGTCTTGGCTGCGCGCCTTGGTTGCACGCCTTCGCAGCCGGCCGGAGATCGCTCAAAGACTTATCGTGGAGATCACGGAGACGGCGGCCCTGCACGATATCGAGGAGACGGCGCGCTTCGTGAGCGTCATTCGGGGGCTTGGCTGCCGCGTCGCCCTCGACGATTTCGGCGCCGGGTTCACGACGTTCCGGCATCTAAAATCGCTGAGCGTGGATATCGTGAAGCTCGACGGGTCATTCGTGCGCTCGATCGCCACCAGCACCGAAAACCAGCTCTTCGTGCGCAATCTGCTCGCTTTAACGCAGGCCTTCAAACTGGAAACCGTTGCGGAATGTGTCGAGGATCCCGAAGAGGCCGCGTTCCTGGAGGCCGAAGGTCTGGATTTCCTTCAGGGCTATCACATCGGCCGCCCCGAACTTTCGCCCGACTGGCGGGACCCGGGTTACCCCTTGCGGCTGACGAAGGATCAGAGCGCGCAGAGGTTTGCGGTCCACTCGGGTTTGCGCGTCGCATCATCCGGCTCTCAGGAAACGGGGTAACCGTCCGGGTCCTGTTATTTCGATCCCGAGTTGATCTTCGACAACGCATCCAGTTGCGCTTGAAGACGGTCCATCTGCTTTTTGAGCGTTTCCAGATTCTGGCTTTGGTCTCCGGTGGGCCTGTCCGCTTCCAGCGCCTTGGGGTCCTCGGGCTCAGCCCCCTCCGGGAAGGGCGAAAACATCTTCATCGTGCGCTCGAACATTTCCATGGAGTTCTTGCTCATCTCCTCCAGGCTCGCGAAGGGAAAGCCCGCGCCCATGGTCTTTTGCATGGTTTGCGCTATGCGGTCTTGGTTGGCGGCCAGGGAGTGCATCATGTGGTCCAGATAGCTGGGTACCATCCACTGCATGCCGTGCCCATAAAAGGAGATCAACTGTCGCAGGAAGGAGATCGGTAAGAGATTCTCTCCCTTCGCCTCCTCCTCCACGATGATCTGCGTGAGCACCGGGCGTGTTATGTCCTCGCCAGTCTTGGCGTCGAAGACGGAGAACTCCACGCCGTCCTTCACCATCTGGCAGAGATGGTCCAAGGTGACGTAGCTGCTGGTCGCAGTGTTGTAGAGTCTGCGGTTCGCGTACTTCTTGATCGTGATCGGCTGTTTTTCGGCGGTATCGCCGTCGCTTCGCGCCACCTATCGAATCCTTCCGGTTACCACACACCCGCGCCCGCTCAAGAGCGCCCAACGCTTTGACAATGCCCGATCCGCGCCGGGCAAAACAGGTCCTCTTTCCAAAAGTGATGGTGCTGCACCGCAGCGTAAAGAGTCAATATCCAGCGTTTTCAGCCCTCTCGCGGCCCGATCCGCATGGAATTGCCCCGGACCGGCTGCTATGCTCCACGCCGCTATGGCCGAACACGGGGATATGGACGAACTGGCGCGACGGTACCTTGATCTTTGGCAAGATCAAGTCAGCGCCCTGGCCGCCGACCCGGAATTGGGCGCGGCGCTGGAGAAGCTAATGGCCGGGTTTGCCGCCGGCCCCGCCGCCGCCTGGAGCGCGTGGCCAGGAATCTTGGCGGGTTTGATGACCGGAACGGCGGTCGATGGACAGTGGGATGGACGGAACAGCAAAGCCCGGGACGAAGGGGGCGCGGACGGCCGGTTCTCCAAAAACGGGGCGGCGCCGGCGGCAGGGGCCTCGCCCGCTGCCACTGCACCTGACGGTGGCGGGGCTGACCTGGGGGACATCGCACGCCGCCTTGCCCTTCTTGAACAGCGACTTGCTGCGCTGGAGTCCGAGCCTGCGCCCAAGGGCAAGAGAAATCGCCGCGGCGGCGGCTGAGGCGCCGGAAGCTTTTCGCGCTGCCCTGGAAAAAGCTGTGCTGCGGCGCTCCATCGACCTGCTGGAGGCGATCTCGCGCTACCGCGAGCATCCCTATGAGCGCGATTTGCCCGATCCGCCGGTGCTGTGGCGCGAAGGTACCACGCGGCTGCTGGACTTCGGGCGGGCGAAGCCGGGCGCACCGCCGGTCTTGCTTGTGCCCTCGCTGATAAACCGTGGCTACATTCTCGATCTCTCGGCGCGCTGCAGCCTCGCGCGATGGCTGGCCAAGGAGGGGTTCCACCCGCTTCTGGTCGATTGGGATGCCCCCGGCACGATCGAACGGGGCTTCAACCTGACCGACTACATTGCCGGTCGTTTGGAAGGCGCGCTCGACGCGGTTCTCGAAGCGACAGGGCGCGCGCCCTTGCTGGCCGGCTACTGCATGGGCGGGCTCTTGGCGCTTGGTTTAGCGCTCAGGCGTCAGCGCGACCTCGCGGCCCTGGCGCTCTTGGCCACGCCCTGGGATTTCTCGGCGTGCGCCCCCGGGCAAGGGGCGGCGGCGCGGGCGGCCTTGCTCACCTTCGCGCCCGCGATGGACCTGCTCGGCGAGCTGCCCTTGGATGCGATCCAATCGCTCTTCGCCGCCATCGATCCGGAGAACGGGGCCCGGAAGTTCCTGATGTTCGGCAAGATGGATCCGGTCGGTAGCCGCGCGGATAACTTCGTCGCCTTGGAGGATTGGCTGAATGACGGCGTGCCCTTGGCGGCACCGGTGGCCCGGGAATGCCTGGGCGGCTGGTATGCCCGTAACACCACGGCGACCGGCCTCTGGCGGATCGCGGGAAGGCCGGTGTTGCCGGCGAAACTGGATCTCCCATCGCTTTGCGTGATCCCCGAGACCGATCGCATCGTGCCGCCGGAGTCCGCGCTAGCGCTCGGTCAGGCGATTCCCGGCGCCGAGCTGCTCCGCCCGCCGCTCGGGCACATCGGCATGGTGGCGAGCGGCCGTGCCCAGGAACTGGCCTGGCAACCGTTGGCCGCCTGGCTGCGCGAAAGGGGATAAGCGGCATCGGCCGCGTCTTGCGCCCAAGCCCCTTGACTCGGTAAGGTCCGGCCCAGGAAAGCGACCCCTTAAAGTAGCGTTGTCGGGCAATTCGTCAGAGCCCGCGCGTTCTCTATCGATCGGAAACAGGCTGGACCTCGAAGGGGTCCACAAGACACGAGGGCGGAGCGCCCCAAGCAGGAGGATCGACACCATGACAGAAGTCGTCATCGCGGGCGCCGCCCGCACACCCGTGGGCTCGTTCAACGGCGCCCTTGCAAGCTTGGCGGCCAGCGAGCTTGGCACCGTGGCCATTACGGAAGCCCTGAAGCGGGCGAAGGTGTCCGGCGAAGAGGTGGACGAGGCCGTGCTCGGCCAGATCCTGATCGCCGGCACCGGCCAGAACCCGGCCCGGCAGGCGGCGATGGCGGCGGGCATTCCCGAGGAGAAAACCGCCTATCAGATCAATCAGCTTTGTGGCTCGGGCCTGCGCAGCGTAGCGCTCGGTTATCAGGCCATCCTCTGCGGCGACGCCGGCATCATGGTCTGCGGCGGCCAGGAGTCCATGAGCAAGTCGCCCCACTGCGCGCATCTGCGCAACGGCCAGAAGATGGGCGATCTGAAGTTCGTCGACACCATGATCAAGGATGGGCTCTGGGACGCATTCAACGGGTATCACATGGGCAACACCGCGGAGAACGTGGCCCGCAAGTGGCAGCTGACCCGCGAAGAGCAAGACGCCTTCGCCGCGAACTCCCAGCAAAAGGCCGAGGCCGCGCAGAAGGCCGGCCGCTTCGCGGATGAAATCGCACCCGTCACGATCTCCACCCGCAAGGGCGACATTGTCGTCTCCGAGGACGAATACCCCAAGCACGGGACGACGTTGGAGACCCTGGCGAAGCTGCGGCCCGCCTTCGAGAAGGAAGGCACCGTCACGGCCGGCAACGCCAGCGGGATCAACGATGGTGCCGCCGCCATCGTGCTGATGACCGGCGAGGAAGCCGCACGGCGTGGCGTGGAGCCCATGGCGCGGATCGTATCCTGGGCCACCTGCGGCGTCGATCCGGCGATCATGGGCACCGGCCCCATCCCCTCGTCCCGCAAGGCGTTGGAGCGGGCCGGCTGGTCGCCCGACGACCTGGATCTGGTGGAAGCCAACGAGGCCTTCGCGGCCCAGGCCCTGGCGGTCAACAAGGACCTTGGCTGGGACACGGACAAGGTCAACGTCAATGGCGGCGCCATCGCGCTTGGCCATCCGATCGGCGCGTCCGGCGCGCGGGTCCTGGTCACCCTGCTGCACGAGATGCGGCGGCGCGACGCCAAGAAGGGCCTCGCCACCCTGTGCATCGGTGGGGGCATGGGAATCGCCATGTGTGTCGCGCGGGATTGATTGAGGCCTGTCGGCCAAGGAAGATAATAAGAATAAAGACAACAAGGGGTCGTTCCCGAAGGCGGGGACGGCCTCTTTGCTGGAAAGACACGCGCCCACGTGGTTTCATGGGACACCGGCTCTTGGAGCCCAAGTACCGAGAACAAGGGAGGATCTGGGATGGCAGGACGTGTAGCGCTCGTGACAGGTGGCACTCGTGGCATCGGCAAGGCGATCAGCGAGGCGCTGAAAGCGGCTGGCTATCATGTCGTCGCCAACTACGGCGGCAACGACGAAGCGGCGCAGAAGTTCCAGGATGAAACCGGTATTGCCGTCTCGAAGTTCGATGTTTCCGATTTCGGGCAGGTGCAGGACGCGATCGCCAAGATCGTCGAGGAGCATGGGCCGGTCGAGGTGCTGGTGAACAATGCCGGCATCACCCGCGACACCACCATGCACCGTATGTCGATCGATCAGTGGAAGGCGGTCATCGACACCAACCTGACCTCCTGCTTCAACTGCTCGCGCGCGGTGATCGAATCCATGCGTGAGAGGGGCTTCGGCCGGATCGTCAACATCGGCTCGATCAACGGGCAAGCCGGGCAGTACGGGCAGGTGAATTACGCTGCCGCGAAGTCGGGCATCCATGGTTTCACGAAGGCGCTGGCTCAGGAAGGGGCCGCGAAGGGCATCACCGTCAACGCCATCGCGCCGGGCTACATCGCCACCGACATGGTGCGCGCGGTGCCCGAACCGGTGCTGGAGAAGATCAAGGCGCGCATCCCCGTCGGCCGTTTGGGCGAGGCGGAAGAGATCGCGCGGGGCGTGCTGTTCCTGGTGAGCGACGACGGGGGTTTCATCACCGGCTCCACGCTCTCCATCAACGGCGGTCAGCATATGTACTGACGCCCTTGGCCGCTGGGTCTGGCGCTATAGGAAGAACCCGACGACCGAAACCGCCAGCAGGCCGCCCATGGCGAGGTTGAAGGCCCGCAGGCGTTCCGGCGTCCCCAAAAGTCGCCCGATACCCGCGCCGAACAGCGCCCAGGTGGAGGTCGCGAAGACCGAGACCGCCGCGAAGACCAGGGTGACCACCAAGGCCTGGGATACAAGCCCGCTCTGCGGCGTGATGTAGGCCGCCGCAGCGCCGACGGCGATCATCCAGGCCTTGGGATTGACCCACTGGAAAGCCGCTGCCTGCAGAAGGCTCAAGGGCTTGGCGGTTTCGGCCTTGGCGCGGCCGGCCATGGCGATCCGCCAGGCCAGGTAAAGCAGATACCCGGCCCCAACGATCTTCAGCACATGATGCAAAGCCGGCCAATCGCGAAACACGACTCCCAGCCCCAGCGCGACCGCGAAAAGCAGAAAGGGCCAACCCAAAGTGATCCCCAGTATGTGCGGCAAAGTCCGCCGAAACCCGTAGTTCGCGCCGGAAGCGGCCAGCATCAAGGTATTCGGCCCTGGCGAGAACGAGGTCGCGACGGCGAAGACGAGCAGGGGAAGCAATAGATCGCTCATAACGGCCCCGGCATGAAAATTAGGGCAAGCATGCTGTCCTAAAACAGATGGGTGTGGCACGCGGGTTTCGCAAGACGGCATTTCGCGATGTGGCCTCAGGAGCCCCTTGCGCCAGGGCTTGCGCATCTCTAGTAACCCCTCGAACGCAGGAATGAGCGCGCGGCGCGGAGAGACACAGCCGTTATGACCCTCCCCATCATCTTCGACTGCGACGGCGTTCTGATCGACAGCGAGCGCTTGGCGATGCAGGCGATTCTAGCCGAGCTCGCGGTCTATGGGGTGGTGCTCGATCCGGATGCCGCCGCCAAGCGCTTCATTGGCATGACCGACAAGGAGATTGCGCGGGTCTGCGCGGCGGAGAGTGGTCTTGAGGTGCCGGAGGGCTTCCCTGAGCGGGTCGCCGAGCGGGTCCTCGGTCTCTTCGCCGAGGAGCTCGAGCCAATTGCGGGTGCGCGGGCGTTTCTGGAGTCTCACGAGGGGCCCCGGGCCGTGGCCTCCAATTCCGGCCAGCGCCGCCTGGAAAAGTCCTTGAGCATCGTTGGCTTGGCGCCCTTTTTCGAGGCCAACTGCCGGGTCAGCCACGAGATGGTGGTCCGCCCGAAACCCGCACCCGACATCTACCTGCACGCGGCAAGCCTTCTCGCCATCGCGCCCCAAGACTGCTGGGCGGTGGAGGACAGCGTGACCGGCGTGACCGCGGCGGCGGGCGCCGGCCTCCGGGTAATTGGGTTTCTCGGCGCCAGCGGACATGCGCCGGATCAGGCCGAGCGACTCACGGCCGCGGGCGCGCTCGGCGTCGTCGAGGGCTATGGGACCTTGGCGGCGGAAATCGAGCGCTTGCGCAAGGTGTGATCTCGCGCCACTCTCCCGGCGGGCAACATTCCATGGCAACCAGTTTGGGCTGTGGACCAGAGATCGGGGAGGCTAAATCATGACCACGCCAGGATTGCCGGACGTCGAAACCTTGCGCCGTCAAATCAAGGACGCTATCAAGACCCATTCCAAGATGTTCATGTTCGAGGGCGTGGTGCTGATCCTCTTCGGGCTGATGGCCATTGCCTTGCCGGTGGTTTCCACCTTGACCATTGGCTTGATCGTCGGGGCCGCCTTGCTGGTCGGCGGCGTGGTGCAGGTGGTTTCGTCCTTTAAGCATTCCCGGGAGTCGGGCTTCTGGCTGTCGCTGGTGGTTGGCGCCTTGGCCGCGATCGTCGGGTTGCTGTTTCTTTTCGATCCCTCCTCCGGAGCGCTGTCCCTCACGCTTCTATTGATCGCGCTGTTTTTGGCCGAAGGGGTCACCAAGATCGTGGCGGCGATTCAGATGCGGGACGTGCTGCCCAATTGGGGCTGGACCCTGGTCAGCGGCCTGATTTCCGTGGTGCTGGCGGGCATCCTGTGGAGCGGGTTTCCGATCACCGCGGCTTGGGTGCTTGGCCTTCTGGTCGGCATTAACATGGTCTTCTTCGGCGTCACCCTGATCGTGATGGCTGCCTCCGCCAAGAAGCTCTGAGGGCACCGGCGAAAAGCGTGCCACGGAAAGGGTTTCGCGCCTCGCGGCGGTGAACTAGCCTAGGGCGAGGCAAAGGGAGCAAAAGACGCATGGACGAAGAAGTTTTCAACATGGAGCTGCGGAAGTTCCTGAAGAAGGTCGGTGTCACTTCGCAGCGTGAAATCGAAACAGCGGTGCGTGACGCGCTGGAGGCCGGGAAGATCGATCCCTCGGGCAGTATCGACGCGAAGGTGACGCTCTCCCTGCCCGGCCTGGGCTTGGTGCAGGATATCGACGGAAAGATCTCGCTGTCCTAGGTCCAGAGCCTGAGCGCTGAGTTCGGCGGGTCTAGGGCGAGGCAATCGCGGCGGGTAGCGCCATTCCCGCTTGTTTCATGACGTCCCGCAGGCGGTCGGGATAATCGGTGATAATGCCGTCCACGCCAGCGGTGATCAGGCGGGCCATGTCCTCCGGCTCGTTCACGGTCCAGACAACGACCTTAAGGCCAAGACCGCGCGCCTCGGCGATATCGCCATCGCGCAGGTCGCGGAAATAGGGCGACCAGACCTTGCCGCCGGCCCGCGCGACCGCTGCTGGAACCGAGCCTTCGAAGTCATCCAGATCCCAGCCCGCCGTCCAGGGGGAGGCACCGGGCCGGCCTCTTTCCAGATTGTCGAGCCAGTCCCGCTCCGCAGTGAGATGGACCGTCTCCATGGTCGGTGCCCGCTCCCGGGCGAGCGCGAGGCTGCGCCAGTCGAAGGACTGCAGGCTTGCCCGGTCCATCGCCCCGGCCGACTCGATATCCGCCAGAATCGCGTCGGTGAGTGCTGCGGGATCCGGCGAGGTGTTGGGCTCTAGTGGCGAAATCTTGGTCTCGATGTTGTAGCGCAAGGTCCCGCCACCCAGCGCCTCGCCCAAAGCCAAGACCTCCGCGAGTGTGGGAACCATCACACCGTCGAGGCCTTGCTGCTCCGCGAAGCGTTCCGCCACCCGGCTGCTGGGCTGTGCGCGCCCAACGTCGAAGCGCTGCAATTCGGCCAGGGTCATGGCTTTGATCACGGGCCCCGGCGCCGCGATCCAGGTCCCGTCGGGGCCGCGCGCCAAGTCCGGCGACAGGCGGCGGTCGTGGATGACCACGGGAATGCCGTCAGCGGTCAGGCCGACGTCCATCTCCAAAGTCGTGACGCCAACGGCGAGCGCCCTGCGAAAGCCCGGCAAAGTGTTCTCCGGAGCCAAGCCCCGGGCACCGCGATGCCCCTGCGCGTCGAAGCTTGACGGCGCCACCGGTGCCGCCTTGGGCGGGACGAAGAAGAGGCCTGCGCCGACCGCCGTTAGCAGCAAGGTCGCGATGAGCGAGGCCCAGGTCGTGCGCGAGAGCTGCCGGCGGCGTTTGGGTCCTTTACGGGCACTTTGTGGCGAGGTCATTGAAGTTCGCCCCGCAAGCGCTCCATCCAAGCGGCCAAGGCCCGGGAATCGTCATGGTTGGCACCGCGCCATTCCCCTTCCAGGGAACGCCTTTGCTCCGCTGTGCGGTTCTGGGAGAGTTTCGCCTTGGCCTCCAGACGCCCGATAGGCAGTTCGAAGGCAAGCACGCCCCGGCGCATGTGTGTTCTTTGGGCCGCGTCCACGCGCTCCATGGTCCAGGGTTCCGGAAGGCTGGACTCCTGGCGCGCGGCAAGCTTCTTCAAGATGCTCTCCGTTGCCTCGGGCTCGGTGTGGAGCCGTGGCTGCCCATAAATATGCACCGCAAGATAGTTCCAGGTGGGCACGGTTGCCGGGCCGTTGTCGCCGTACCAGGTCGGCGAGACATAGGCGTGCGGACCCTGGAACACCGCAAGTGCCTCGCCACCCGCCTCCGCCAAACGTTCCATGGCGCGGCATTGTCCGTTGCCGCGCGCCAGATGGCCGAGCAGGCGGCCGAAACCCTGGCCCTTTGTATCGGGTTCGTGCAGCAAAGGCAGATGGGTTGCCTCAAGGCCTTCCGGCCCGG
>JARFRB010000126.1 GCA_029287455.1 Pelagibius litoralis
AGACAGCTCCGCCCCGCTGCGCACGTACGCCTCCCGGTCTTTGGCATGGCCCGCGTGAGCCGCGCTGACGTCGTTTGAAGCCACGGAATTGGTGAGACGGCGACCGTGCCCGCCCCGGGCCGAGCGCTGGTGCACTTCGTCGCTCCCGCGGTCCCCCCGCACGAGGTAGGCGGTGACCACCAAGACCTCGCTTTCGACATGATCGAGCTCTTCGATCAAGGCCCTGTAAGTCGCCACGGGTCGGGCGGATTCGCTCCGGCCGACCGGTGCGTCCCAGATCACGGAGCTGGGGGCCCAAATGCTGGCCTCGCGAATCGAATCCAGTTCCGCGCGGAGGTTGGCGACATCCTGATCGAGCGGGTAGGGAAAAGCGTTGCGAGCCATGGCGCGTTCGATGGCGCGCAAGGCATCTTGATAATCCTCTTCGGTGTAACGGCGGTCCGTGAGCGCCGCGACTGGCACCGCCCACTCTCCGTTCCAAAAATGATCGAAGACTTCGGAAACTTCTCGCACGACAGGGCCCGCCGCGGCCAGGTCGAGGTCCCGGAAATTCGCGTCACGGTCGACGTCGAAGTAGTTGTCCCCGATGTTGCGCCCGCCAATCACCAGCACCGCGTTGTCCGTGACCATGAGCTTGTTGTGCATCCGCTGGTTGACCCGCTCCCAGTCGATCAGGAAATCGAATACCGGGGCATCCCGGTTGATGAAGGGATTGAAGATGCGAATCTCGATATTCCGATGCGTATCGAGGGAAGCCGCAAGGGATTCGCTGATCCCAAGACCGGCGTCGTCGATCATGAGGCGGACCCGTACTCCGCGGTCCGCCGCCTTGACCAGCCGATCGGCTAGAATCACGCCTGTGGCGTCACTCGCCCAGATGTAATACTGCAGGTCCAGACTCACCTCGGCCATGTCGATCATGGCAATGCGGCTGGTGAATGCCTGCCTGCCACTCTCCAGCATGTAGAACCCGAATTTTCCTGGGTGCTCGGCTGCGGTCTCTTCGAATAGCTGACCCGCGCTCGTCTCCTGATAGCTGGCGACCGCCGCCGATGGCGCGCGCGCGTAATCCTTGGGCGGATTGGCGCACCCCGACGGCACCAGGCAGATCAGGAGTCCCAGAGTTAGAAGTCGCTTTTGTCTAAGCCAACCCATGCTTCCAAGAACAGCGAGAATTTCTCCTATGTCCGGTCCGCGAAGCCGGCAGAAAGGATCGTGTAGACCGAGCGTTTCTCTTTAAGCTTAGCATTTCCGCCCGCCGTGGTGCCCATGTTTAGGGCGCTCAGGGATAAGCCAGGCACTCCGCGGCACGGGCGAAGTTTCTAGGCTTGCCGCCAAGCTTGCGCTACCGTCAGGCATTCGTATCCTTTTTCGCTTGGAAATGAGCAAGATCGCTTTCGATAGCGGCGACGACCAGATCGCCGCCAACCATGCCGAGGTGCTGCATCGGGAAGCCTATGCGGCCGCGGTTCTCACGGGCATGGGGCAGACCTCCAGATCGGAGGAGGAAACCGCTTACGACCGCTGGTACCTCTCGACCTTGGAGGAGGGGGTGATGCGCCGCGCCTTGGTCATCGAGTACCGGGCCTGGGGGCGCCACCTGGAGGACCTGCTACGCGATCAATTGAGCCGGAACGGCATTGACTCGGGCCATTGGGACGACGTGAAGGAGGCCGCGGACGGCGGGGGCTTCGTGGCCCGCGCGCGCGGCGTCCTATCCAAGGACCTGGAGGCCGATCTGCCGCAAGAGCTTTGGGAGCGGCTGGAGGAACTAGCGGCTGTCGCCGAGGTGATCATAGACGGCACGGCCGAAGCCCGCGCTTCCCTTGCCGAGCGCTACCCGGAATATTTTCGCGAGATGGATGTGTTCGGCGACGGCGATATCGCCGGCCGGCTGACGCTTCGCCGCGAGCAGCTTGCCCGGGCTTTCGCTGCTACGAAGGCGTTTTGGCATCCCCAGCACGGCGTGCCCTACCACTTGGTCGAAGGGGCGGCCTGAGGACACCGGTTTTAGAGCGGGCGTCCTGTGCTCTTTCCTCTCGTCGGCTTGAGCCAACGAAACCTCTTGCCTTGGCATCGCTTCAATCGACAAGCTGGCGTTCAAGGTCTTGGCAAGAGGGTTGCTGATGGTACGGGAGACGAACCCCGCCAAGGGGTCCGAAAAAGGGCGCCGGCGCTCGGAAGGGCGGGGCGGAGGCCGTTCTGGAGGGCGCGCGCGGCGGCCGGTGTCGCAAGGCTTCGGGCAGCCGCCGAAGCGCGCCTTCGAAGTGCGCTTCCCGCCGCTCGAGGTGATCAGCGCCGACGAGGTGGAGGCGATCCATGACGCCTCCGTCACCGTGCTCGAGGAAATCGGCATGGACTTCCTGCACCCGGAGGCCTTGTCGATCTTGGCGGCTGGCGGTGCTCAAGTTGAGCCCGGAAGCGAGCGGGTGCGCTTCGATCGGGAACTGGTAATGGGGCTGGTCGCCAAGGCCCCCTCCGAGATCAGGCTGCATGCCCGCAATCCAGCGAACGACGTGGTGATGGGTGGCAACCGCATGGCCATCTGCGCAGTTGCCAGCGCGCCCAATGTCAGCGATTTGGACGCGGGCCGCCGGCCGGGAAACTTCGCCGACTACAAGAAGCTCCTGCGCCTCATGAGCGCGATCAACGCCGTGGACCTACTGGCGGGCTACCCGGTCGAGCCTATCGACTTGCCGCCGGCTACCCGCCATCTGGACGCGTTAGCTGCCTTCGTGACGCTCACCGACAAGGCCTTTCATGCCTATTCGCTCGGCCGCGCCCGCATCCTTGACGGCATCGAGATCGCGCGCATCGCCAGAGGCATCGATGCCTCGACCCTTGAGCGGGAACCCAGTGTCTTTAGCATCATCAACACCTCCTCGCCTCTACGCCTGGATGGCCCGATGATCGAGGGCATGATCGAGCTTGGCCGCCTGAACCAGCCGGTTGCCATCACGCCCTTCACCTTGTCCGGTGCCATGGCGCCTGCTTCCATCGCTGGTGCGCTTACTCAGCAGAACGCCGAAGCCCTGGCGGCGGTTGCTTTCGCGCAGATGATCCGGCCGGGCACGCCGGTGCTCTACGGCGGTTTCACCTCGAACGTTGATATGAAGTCGGGCGCGCCGGCCTTCGGGACACCGGAATATGCCAAGGCCGTGCTGGCCGGCGGGCAACTCGCCAGGCGCTACGGCTTGCCCTACCGATCGTCCAACGTCAATGCCTCAAACTGTGTGGACGCGCAGGCGGCCTATGAGTCGCAGATGTCGCTATGGCCGGTGATGCTGGCCCATGCCAACATGATGATGCACGGGCTAGGCTGGCTGGAAGGCGGCTTGGTCGCGTCCTTCGAAAAGGTCATGCTGGACGCGGAGATGATCCAGATGATGGCGGAGTTCTTGCGCCCGCTGGACCTCAGCGAAAATGCCATCGGCCTGGATGCGATCCGGGAAGTCGGGCCCGGCGGGCACTTCTTTGGCGCCGCCCATACCTTGGAGCGCTACGAAACCGCTTTCTATCCGCCGATCCTCTCCGATTGGCGCAATTTCGAGTCTTGGCGGGAGGCGGGGGCGCTGGATACGGCCCAGCGGGCCAATCGCCTCTATAAAGCCGTCCTGGAAGAGTTCGAGCCGCCGCCGCTCGATCCGGCGGTCGCCGAAGAACTGGAAAGCTTCGTGGAGCGCCGCCGGCGGGAAGGCGGGGCCGAGGCGGCTTAGACCCACACCCTAGGGCTTGCGGGCGAGCGCGGATGCTTGCGCCGGTGCGGCGGGCGTCGAGGCGGTACGGGCCGGCAGGCTTGGGCTTGGTGCAAGATCGGATGCCGCCGGCATGCCAGGATGCAGGGGGTGCTCCTTGGGCCAGACGAGAAAGCGCCATAGAATGTCGGCGTAGCCGGAATAGAAGTACCCGCCGTTGGCCTTGAGGAGGCTTTCTTTCCGCAGCGCGTACACACCTGGCAAGCGATACCAGGCCAATCCCGGCTGGGCATGATGCAGGGCGTGAAGATTGTTGTTGAGGTAGAGCAGGGCAAAGGGCCAGGCGGCCTCGACGATCACGCTGCGCCGCCCAACCTCTGGATCTGCGCGGTGCTCAAGAAAGGAGCGCAGCTGCATCATCGCGCAGGCTGGGTAGACGATGAGAACCAAGTACTGCCAAACCGGCATGCCGCAGACCAAGCTCGTCCAAATTAGGACAGAGGTAACTGCGAGAGCATGTAAGGACCATATCCGCCAGGCGCTGTGATCCCCGGCGGCAAGCGACGCGAGGCCCGCTCGCCAGGCGCGGTAGAGACACCGCGGCGGCCCCAGGAGCATACGCCCCAGCGCGCTATTCAAGGCGAAGGCCAGCGCCTGCCTGACACGCCCGAAGCGCTGCCATTCCTCAGGTGCCACGTACCAGGACTCGCTGTCGCGATTGGGATCGGTAAGGTCGGCGTCGCGATGATGGGCCAAGTGGCTATCACGGTAGGTCTCGAAAGGCAGCCAAAGCCAGAGAACCGGAAACACCAGCATACGGTTCACCCCGGGCCAGGGTGTGGGGTGACCGTGTGCGACCTCGTGCTGCAAGGAGCTTTGCAGCGCCACGACATAAGCGCCTAGTCCCAATATCGCCCACCAGGGAAGGGAGGCGTGAAACCAGGTGATCAACCCGAATGAGAGGTAGATGCCGAGCGCCAGCAAGATCGTCAGCCACTCCACCCGATCCGGCAGGCGGGGCGCGGCGCCCTGGCTAACCCCGCTGGATTCTATCCCGGGGCGCGTGCCACACTCCCCGGGTGGGGAAGGTTTCGAGGATATCGGCCTAACGTTACCTAACCTCACGAATACGACCTTTTGTCACTCGTGTTGATAAGTCACAACATATGTAGAATTAATACATCATACATGGGTTTTGTGTAAAGACGCATGAGGGTTACCCCATGGAGAGGAACGAAGTCGGCACACTGTTTCGCGAACGCCTGGGCGAGGTGATCGAGAAATCGGGCTTGTCGCGCTCCGCATTTGCCTCGGCGATCGGCCTGGACCGCTCGACGCTCTCGCAACTTCTTTCGCCGGAGAACGAACGCCTGCCGCGCGCTGAGACCGTGATCGCCATGGCGCGGCAGGGGGCCGTGAGCACCGACTGGCTACTCGGCGTCAATCAGGAGCCTAGCCCCGGCGCGGAGTTGGTGAGTGCCGCCATGGAGATCGAGCCGGGGGCGGGCGGGCCAACGGACGCGCGGTTGGACCGCTGGCACAAGGAAGCGGAGGGTTACAAGATCCGCTACGTGCCGTCCTCGCTGCCCGATTTGCTCAAGACCGAGGACGTGATCCGCTACGAGTACCGCGACTATGGAACCTTGGTGCCCGACGCCCGGCTGGAGCAAGCAGAAGCCCGGCTGGCCTATAGCCGGCTTCCGGAAACGGACATGGAAGTCTGCTCTGCCTTCCAATCGATCGAGAGTTTCGCGCGGGGTGAGGGCATCTGGCGCGATTTGCCGGTGGCGGTGCGGCGCGAACAGCTAAAGCACATGCGTAAGCTCTGCGACGAGCTTTATCCGACCTTCCGGTGGTTCCTATTTGATGGCCTGCAGCGCTATGCAGCACCGGTCACTATCTTCGGGCCGAAGCGGGCGGCGCTTTATGTCGGCACCATGTACTTCGTCTTTACAGGGACAGAGCAGATTCGGGTTCTTACCCGGTACTTCGACGATTTGATCCGCGCGGCGGTGGTGCAGCCGCCGGACATCATCGACCTGATCGATGGCCTGATCATGCGCTTGCCGAGCCCGCAGGAAAAGGCCGGCGCGAAGAGCGCAAGCTCCGTGGAAGGATAGGATGAGATGAGTGAAGATGATAAAGTTCGCGAAGGCGGCTGCCTCTGCGGGGCCGTGCGCTACCGCTTGACCGGCAAGATACGGCAGGTGGTCAACTGCCACTGCGGCCAATGCTTGAAGACCCACGGGCACCATGCCGCCTATAGTGCTGCCCTGCGCGACGGCTTGGAATTGATCGAGGACCGGGGCTTGATTTGGTACCAATCCTCGGAGGCCGCGCGGCGCGGATTCTGTGGCGTTTGCGGGTCGAGCCTGTTTTGGGACGCGCCCCGCAATGCCTTCGTTTCCGTTGCGGCAGGCACCTTGGACACGCCTACCCGATTGCGCACGCTGGGAAATATCTTCGTGTCCGACAAGCCCGACTATTACGAGCTGGACGAAAATCTGCCTGCCTATCCCTTGAGTGATGGTGGCGTTCTCAACAAGCTGGACCCTTAGGCGCATGCTCCTCGCGAGTCTGCCGATGTATGACTTGCCGGAATTGCGCTGGGCGACCAATGCACTCTGGGGCGGTTTGGCACGGGCCTTCCGAGAGCAAGGATTGGCGGAGGTTCCCGATGCCTTGTCGCGCGGCGGGCCGTCGGACGGGGTTTGGCGCTCGCCAAATCTTTTGTTTTCACAGACCTGCGGTTACCCGCTGACCCACGGCCTCGGCGAGAGTGTCAAGGTGGTGGCCACACCGAGCTATAACGCGAGGGGTTGCGAGGGGAGCGCCTATTGCAGCCTGATCGTGGTGCGCCGGGATTGCCCGGCTGCCGACGTTTCGGGGCTTTCTGGAAAGCGCGCGGCGATCAACGGCTGGGATTCCCATTCTGGCATGAACGCCTTCCGCGCGGCGGTGGCCCCTTTCGCGCGCGAGGGCCGGTTCTTCGGCGATGTGCTTGTGACCGGCGGACATCGGGAGTCCCTGCAAGCCGTGGCGCGGGGCGATGCGGAGGTGGCGGCGGTCGACGCGGTCACTCATGCGCTGCTGACAGCACAGGCGCCGGACGAACTGGAAGGCCTGCGGGTGCTCGCCGAGACAGCGCGCGCGCCGGGCCTGCCATTCATCACCGCGGGATCGGCGGAGCCCGGCCGACTGGCCGCCTTGCGCGCCGGTTTGACGGCGGCCTTGGAAGATCCCGAGCTTGAAGCGGCCCGCGCGACCCTGCTGCTCACCGGGTTCGAGGCCCGGCCTGTTGAGGACTATGCGTTGTTTCCCGCGTGGGCGCGCGAGGCTGCCGAGGCCGGCTATCCAGAGCTTGCGTGACACTTCCTTCAAATCGTTGAAACGAGGAACCGCCAGATGGACGAACTTTGTGATCTTTCCGCCGTGGCGCTCCGGCGCGCGATCGGGACCGGAGAGATCTCTCCGGTGGAACTGCTGGAGGCCTGCGAAGCGCGGGTCGCCCTGGTCAATCCTGCGCTGAACGCGGTGGTCGCTCTGGATTCCGCGGGCGCGCGGACGGCCGCCGAGGCAGCCGAGAAGGCTGTCAGGGACGGCGAGGACCTAGGCGCGCTCCATGGCCTGCCCCTTGGCATCAAGGACCTCAACGAGACGGCGGGGCTGCGAACTACCTACGGCTCGCCGCTTTTCGCCGATTTCGTGCCGGAGGAGGACGCGGGCGTTGTCGCCAGCCTGAAAGCGGCTGGGGGCATCGTTTTGGCGAAGACCAACACGCCGGAATTCGGGGCAGGGGCCAACACCGATAACGCCGTGTATGGCTTCACCAGCAATCCTTTCGACCCGGAGAAAAGCTGCGCGGGGTCCTCCGGTGGCTCGGCGGTGGCGCTGGCGACCGGCATGCTGCCGCTTTGCAACGGTTCGGATCTCGGTGGGTCCTTGCGCACCCCGGCCGCGTTCTGTGGCGTCGTCGGATTGCGCCCCACGCCCGGACTGGTGCCCAAGCGCGGGACGCTGGCATTCTCGCCTTTGAGTGTCGAAGGGCCGATGGCGCGCGATGTCGCGGATCTGGGCCTGTTGCTTTCGGCCATGGCCCGCGATGACGCGGTTGATCCCTTCGCGCGGCCGGTGAGGGCGGAGAGCTTCGCCGTGGATGCGCTTCTGGATCTCTCCAAGCTCCGGGTCGCTTTTTCCGAGGACCTTGGCTTCGCGCCGGTGGAGCGCCGCATGCGGGAGCTTTTCCGCGCACGCACAGCGCAATTCCGGCATGCCTTCAAGAGCACCGAGGACCGGGATCCGGATATCGCTGAGGGCCACCGGACCTTCGAGGTCCTGCGCGCGGTGGGGTTCCTCGCCGCGCATCTTTCGAAGCTTCGCGCGACACCGGAGCAGGTGGGGCCGAACGTCACCGCCAATGTCGAACTGGGCCTGACCTTCGATGCGGCCGACGTGGCCGCGGCGGGCGAGCGGCACAGCGAGATCTATCGCGGCTTCCTTGCGTTCATGGAGGAGTTCGACCTCCTGATCGCCCCGGCGGCCTCGGCGCGTCCTTTCCACAAAGGGCGCCCCTTCGTCGATGCGATCGATGGCGAAAAGCTGGACACCTATATCCACTGGGTCGCGATCAGCTATGGCATCACGCTCACCGGACATCCTTCGATCTGCCTGCCCTGCGGAGTGGATGACGATGGCATGCCCTATGGTATCCAGATCGTGGGCCGCCGCTTCGGCGAGGCCGCCTTGCTGGGCGCCGCCTTGGGTCTGGAGCAGGTGCTGGCCGGCATACCTGAATGCCGCCGGCCGCTTCCGGACCTCGCCAGTCTTGCCAAACGCCCGGCTTGATGCTAACTCCCACCTCCCCGCCGGGGCCAATCAGGCTCCGCCACGTTTTCGTGGGCGCGTAGCTCAGCGGGAGAGCACTACGTTGACATCGTAGGGGTCGCTGGTTCAATCCCAGCCGCGCCCACCATTTTAAATCAATAAGTTATGAGTTCTCCGCCAAGGCTCGTTGCGCGCTGAAAGTGCAAATAAAGTGCATTGGGCGTGCAAATCTTGCGCATTCGGGCGGTTCAGGTAGGTCGAAGATCTTCCTTGGCGATTTCCTTGGAAAGCCGCACGAGCCAATCTTCGTGCGAGTCTTGGCCGTCCACGGTCACGTGAGAAGCTGAAAGCCTGGGGTGGCAGTAGGGCAGGGCGGCCTTCGCGGCGGCCA
>JARFRB010000031.1 GCA_029287455.1 Pelagibius litoralis
GTATATCCCGTGGCCATCACCGCTTGCATAAACCCAGTGACATCCAGATCCCCTTCGCCGGGCATATTTCGGAAATGCCGGGACCAATACAGCAGGTCCATGTCAATCGCGGGGGCGTCGGCCAGCTGAACAAAGAAGATCCTGTCGCCGGGAATGCGCCGGATCGTGTCCGGGTCGATCTTGCGGGCCAGGGTGTGAAAGCTGTCTAGGATAAGTCCAACATTTGCATGGTCGGCCCGGCGTACAATTTCCCATGCGTCGCGGTGGTCGTTCACGTGACGGCCCCAGGCCAAAGCCTCGTATCCGATCCGCAACCCTCGCTTTGCGGCCCGCTCGCCCAGCTCGTGGAAATCGGCGGCGGCCCGGTCGATCCCCCCAAGCGCCTGCGGATGGCATGACGAACAGACCAACACCAAATCCGTGCCCAGCTCTTGCATCAGATCGAATTTCCGTTCGGCCCGGTCAAACGCCTTTTGGCGCAGCGGGTCCGGCAGCCCTTCGAAATCACGGAACGGCTGGAACAAGGTGATCTCTAGCCCCATGGCGCGGATCAGCTCGCCCACCTCGCGCGGGTCGCCATCATGGGCGATGAAATCCTGCTCGAAGATCTCGATCCCGTCGAAACCTGCTTCGGCAATGGCCTCGAGCTTTTGCTGCAGGTTGCCGGAAACGGAAACGGTCGCGATCGAGGTCTTCATGGCGCATCTCCATTGAAGGGAAAGCCGCGGCAAGGGATCCCGGCGCCCCGCGAAGAGCGAACATTCAACTGACAGCATCCCCGCGTTGGCACTAGACTGCGTGGGTAATGATCGCACTGTCCAACGCCGCGTCAATCCACGATCTGCGCCGCCTCGCGAAGCGGCGCCTTCCGGGCTTCGCCTTCGATTTCATCGATGGCGGGGCGGAGGATGAAATCAGTCTCAGGAAAAACAGGGCTGCGCTTGATGCAATCGAGCTGACGCCGCGGTACTTGACCGGCGCCATGGAGCCGAATCTGGAGACCGAAGTCTTCGGAAAGTCCTATTCCGTCCCGTTCGGGGTTGCGCCGGTGGGCTTCATGAACATGGCCTGGCCGGGGGCGGATCTGGCGCTTGCGAGATTGGCGGCGAAGAACCGCATGGCGCACGTCGTGAGCACCGCGTCGTCGACCAGCCTGGAGGAGATCGCCGAGGCCGCCGAGGGCTATGCTTGGTTCCAGCTCTATGTCACCCGCGAGGAGACTGTGGTCGAGGAGCTGCTGCGTCGAAGCTGGGCGGCGGGCTACCGCGTTCTCGTGGTGACCGTGGATGTCCCTGAGGCGGGCAAGCGTGATCGCGATATTCGCAATGGATTGCGCATACCGTTTCGGCCGAACTTGCGGCTGGCCGCCGATCTTGCCCTTCACCCGCGGTGGAGCCTTGGGACCCTGCTCGCAGGGCCGCCTCATCTGGCGAATTTCAGCGAAAAGGGCGGCTCGCTTTCCTTGGTGGATATCCAGAAGCTCTTGATATCAAGCTACTTCGACTGGAGTCATTTCCGCCGTCTTCGTGACAAATGGGACGGTCAGGTCCTGCTGAAGGGAATTTTGCACCCCGACGACGCGCTGCGGGCAGTGGAAGAAGGCTGCGACGGAATCGTGGTCTCTAATCACGGTGGCAGACAACTTGACTATGGCCCGGCATCGATCGCGGCACTGCCCGGCGTGGTCAAGGCGGTCGGCGACCGAGTCCCTCTTATTCTCGACAGCGGAATTCGGCGCGGCGCGGACGCGATCCGTGCCAAGGCGCTGGGCGCGTCTTTCCTTCTCGCGGGCCGCGCCTTCGCTTACGGGGCGGCCGCCGGGGGGGAAGCCGGGGCGAAAAAGGCCTTCGAGATCTTGAGACGAGAGCTGAGCGTGGCACTCGGTCAACTTGGCACCCAAGACTACGCGGCGGTGGATCGCACCGTTCTATTCGACGCGGCCGGCGGCAAATCGGGCACCCGGCTCAATCTCGGAATTTCACCTGATCGCTCTGAAGCAGCTCAGTGATCGCTTCCGGGACTTTCAGCCCGGCCTCCACCTTGGCGTCAAGCTCGGCTTCCAGCGTCTTGATCTCGGCCAGACGGGCGATCACTTCATCCAGTTTGTCGAAGGGGACGACCACCACACCGCTGCTATCCGCCACGACCATGTCACCGGTTTCGACTTTCTGACCGCCGATGCTCACGGGAAAGCCCACGCTGCCGGGGCCGCTCGAATAAGGCGATGCCGGCGTCAGTCCCGTGCACCAGAGCGGCAGGGACGTGGCGACGATGCCTTCGTAGTCGCGCGCGCGCCCGTCCGTGACGAAGCCTGCAGCGCCGGCATTCCGCATCATCCCCGAGACGCGATCTCCGATCGCCGCGCAGCCTTGATAGCCGGACACCGCCGCGACCACCATATCCCCGGGGGTCACGAAGTTGAGCGTGGCCAAGGTGGCAAGAATGTCGGCGGGGCCGCAATTGGCGGTGAGCGCCGGCCCTGCAGTTGCGCCGGGGCAATCGGCTCCCTGGGCCAAGGGCCGGATTGAACCGTCCAGCGCGCCCTCTCCATACATGGCATCGAGGACGAAACTTGTGGGTGTTCCTTGGAAGGCTGCGATCTGATCGGCGCTTGGCCGGCGCCGGGTCTCCTTGATGGTCAGTATCGGCGGTTCTTCAATCACGTGCGGACACCTTTCCAGTCGTGTGATGGCCCGAGGCGAGAAGCCGAAGGGTGCAACACGCTGCCTCATGTTACAACGCCAATCGGCTTCAACTGGGGTGAGGGGCCATGCGGCCGGCAGCTCGAAACAATCCATGCAAGTTGACGGTTCTTAATATCGGCTGCTTGCGCGACGGACCCCCCTGCAGATTATTTCATTGAAAGTGGGGGGCCGCCGGTCCGATAAACGCGAGGTGATGAAGACGCTGGCCCCCAGCCGGCTAACCCGACAATCTCAATCCGGATCCGGAAGATATCGCGCACCGGAGGAGTCTATGCAGTTTGGTCTGAGCGAAGAGCAAGAGATGATTGTCTCCACGGTCCGCAAGTTCGTGGAGAACGAGATCTATCCCCATGAGGCCGAAGTGGAGCGGTTGGGCGAGGTGCCCCGCGAGCTGGGTGAGGACATCAAGCGCAAGTGCATCGAGCTAGGGTTTTATGCCTGCAACTTTCCCGAGGAGGTCGGCGGCGCGGGCCTGAGTCATCTTGACTTCACCCTGGTTGAGCGTGAGCTGGGGCGCGGTTCCATGGCTTTGACGCATTTTTTCGGACGGCCGCAGAACATTCTTATGGCCTGCGAGGGAGACCAGCGCGAACGCTATCTGCTTCCGACGGTCCGGGGCGAAAAGATGGACGCCTTGGCCATGACCGAACCCGACGCGGGCTCCGACGTGCGGGGCATGAAATGCAGCGCGGTGCGCGACGGCGGCGATTGGATCGTCAAGGGATCGAAGCACTTCATCTCGGGGGCGGAGCACGCGGACTTCTTTATCGTCTTCATTGCCACCGGCGTCGATGAGACGCCCAAGGGCCCGAAGAAGCGCATCACGGCCTTTCTGGTCGACCGGGGCACCCCGGGCTTCGAGGTGCGTGACGGCTACAACTCGGTCAGCCACAAGGGCTATAAGAACTGCATCCTTTACTTCGACGACTGCCGCCTGCCGGACGCACAGGTGCTGGGTGAGGTGGACGGCGGCTTCGATGTCAAGAACGAATGGCTCTATGCCACGCGCATCACCGTGGCCGCGTTCTGCGTGGGCCGGGCACGGCGCTGCTTCGACTACGCGCTGACTTACGCGGCGGAGCGCAAACAGTTCGGCCAGCCTATCGGGAAGTTCCAGGGTGTCGGCTTTCAGATCGCCGACATGATCACCGAGATCGACGCGGCTGACTGGTTAACGCTCTCCGCCGCTTGGCGCCTGGATGAAGGGCTCCCCGCGAACCGCGAGATCGCGTCGGCCAAGCTCTACGCGTCCGAGATGCTGGCACGGATCACCGACACCACTCTGCAGAGTCACGGTGGCATGGGCCTGATGGACGATTTCCCCGTTGAGCGCTTCTGGCGCGATGCGCGGGTTGAGCGGATCTGGGACGGCACCTCGGAAATTCAGCGCCACATCATCAGCCGCGATCTTCTTCGTCCCCTGGGGGCTTGATGTCCGGGCTGAACCGCCTCTTGCGCCCGCGTACCATAGCCGTGATCGGCGGCGGCGCTTGGTGCGCGAACGTCATCGAGCAATGCCAGAAGATCAGGTTTGGCGGCGAGATACTGCCGGTCCACCCCGAACGGGGCGAACTCGGTGGCGTGCCGGCCTATCGGGACGTTGATTCCCTGCCCTTGGCGCCGGACGCGGCCTTCATCGGCGTCAACCGAGATGCCACCATCTTGGCTGTGAAAGCCCTGGCCGCGCGCGGCGCCGGAGGGGCCGTGTGTTTCGCTTCGGGTTTCCGCGAGGCACAGGCGGAAACGGGCGACGGTGCCGACAAGGAAGAAGCGCTGCTCGCGGCAGCCGGCGGGATGGCCATTCTGGGTCCGAACTGCTACGGGCTCCTGAATTATCTCGACGGCGTTGCACTGTGGCCCGACCAGCATGGCGGACAGCGGGTCGAATCCGGTGTCGCCATTGTCACCCAATCCTCCAACATCGCCATCAACCTGACCATGCAGGCCCGGGGCCTGCCCCTTGCCTACATGGTCACGGCGGGCAATCAGATGCAGACCGGCCTCTCGACGATTGCAAGGGAGCTTTTGCGCGACGAGCGGGTGACGGCTCTTGGCCTGCACATAGAAGGCATTGGCGACCTGTGCGATTTCGAGGCGATGGCTGAAGAAGCCTCGCGCCTCGGCAAGCCGATCTTGGCGCTCAAGGTCGGCAAGTCGGTTCAGGCGCGGGCCGGTGCCGTGTCGCATACCGCCTCGCTCGCGGGCAGCGACGCGGGTGCGCGGGCGCTGCTCAGGCGTCTTGGCATCGGTCAGGTGTCGTCGCTGGCCGCGATGCTTGAGGCCCTGAAGCTTTTGCATGTGGCGGGTCCGCTGTCTTCCAATCGTATCGCGTCGATGTCCTGTTCGGGTGGGGAGGCCGGCCTGATGGCGGACCAGGCCCACGACAGCGGCCTGGTCTTTCCGCCGCTGAACGCGCGCCAGGAAGCTGGGCTGCGCGCTGCGCTTGGCGGGCGCGTGGCGCTGGCCAACCCGCTCGACTATCACACCTACATCTGGGGTGACGAGGACGCGCTGACGGACACCTTCACGGCGATGATGGAGGCCGACTTGGCGATCGGCTGCGTGGTGCTGGATTTCCCGCGACCCGACAGATGCGGTGCCGCGGATTGGGACAAGGTGATAGGGGCGGTGGCGCGCACGAAAGCCGCGACCGGCCGGCCGATGGCGATCCTGGGCTCTCTGGTCGAGACCATGCCCGAGGACGTGGCACTGCGGCTCGTCGCC
>JARFRB010000077.1 GCA_029287455.1 Pelagibius litoralis
CGCAGCAGCACCGGGCGCTGAAACACCATGGCTTGACGGCGCCCCGGATCCGGCGCGTGCCAGACCACCTCCCCGGCGCTGGGCGCCACAAGGCCGTGGGCGATGCGCATCAACAGCGACTTGCCCGCCCCGTTCGGCCCCAGGATCACGGTCTTGGGCCCGGCTTCGAGCCGCAGGCTCACGCCGTCCAGCAAGCGCCGCCCGCCGGCCTGGAAGGCGATGTCCTTCAGCAGCATGGGCAGGATCATGCCGCTCATGCCGCCGCCTCTTGCGCCGCCGGCGCGCGGGTCGCGTCGCGAATCAGGAAGGCCAGGCCATTGACCGCGAGTGCCAGAAGCATCAGCACGATGCCCAAGCCCAGGGCCAAGGGCAGATCGCCCTTGCTGGTCTCCAGCGCGATCGCCGTGGTCATGACGCGGGTAACGTGGTCGATGTTGCCGCCGACGATCATCACCGCACCCACCTCGGCGCTGGCCCGGCCGAAGCCCGCAAGCATCACCGTGACCAGGGCGAAGCGGCCGTCCCACAGCAAGGTCGGGATTGCCCGCGCCCGGCTGGAGCCGAGGGAGGACAACTGCTCGCCATACTCCCCCCAAAGGTCCTCCACCACCTGGCGGGTCAAGGCCGCGACGATCGGGGTGATCAAGACCACCTGAGCGATCACCATGGCCGTCGGCGTAAAGAGCAGCCCGAGCGCCCCAAATGGCCCGGAGCGGGACAAGGCAAGATAGACCAGCAGCCCGACCACCACTGGCGGCAAACCCATGAGCGCGCTCAAGAGCACACCCGCCGCGCGCTGGCCGGGAAAGCGCAGCAGAGCCACCGCCGCCCCCAGGGGCAAGCCAAGCGCACCCGCGATCGTCACCGCCAGCAAGCTGATCCTCAGCGAACGCAAGACGATCTCGACCAGGTCGGGGTCGAAGGTGACAATCATTGTAAAGGCAGCTTCGAAAGCCGCCGTGAAGTCCTGCATCGGCGTTCCAGGAACCAGGGGCTACCTCAATCCTGCGAATTCATGCATTTTTCTGTTCTTTCTACAAGATACCGCGACTTTTCCGAGATGCTGCAGGGTGCCCTCGGGCCGTTGACTTGCCGCGCGCGCCCGGGCACCCCATAGTCCGTTCCAGGCGGAACGGTCGAATCGGGAAAGTCGGGAAGCATGGACGAAAAAGTCGCGACAGCGGCAGCGGCGCGGGAGGTTCGCAAGGGGCGCGCAAAGCTGCCGGAGGCGGCGCTTGAGGAGTTCCTGCTGCGCCCCGACCCGGACGACCCCCGCCTCACCCGGCGCGTCGAGGGAGTGGACGAAAGCGGGGCCGCGGTGGAGACCGCCGTGGTGACCGAGCGCCCGCTGACCCTGTTCCTGAATGGCCAGGAGATCGTCACGATGATGACGATCGGGGATTACCCGGACTTCCTGGCCGTCGGTTATCTGCTCAATCAGAACATGCTGCGCGCCGACGACGAGATCACCGGCATCGACTACGACGACGAGCTGGAAGTCGTGGTGGTGCGTACCAAGCGCCAAACCGACTACGAGGAAAAGCTCAAGAAGAAGACCCGGACCTCGGGCTGCGCGCAAGGCACGGTGTTCGGCGATTTGATGGAGAAATTCGAGGACATCAAGCTGTCGAAGTCCGCGCGGCTCAAAACCTCCTGGCTGGCATCGCTCACCCGCAAGATCAACGGCGCGCCCAGCCTATATCTCTCGGCCGGTGCGATCCATGGCTGCGCGCTCTGCCAAGGGGACCGTCCGCTGCTCTACATGGAAGACGTTGGCCGGCACAACGCGGTGGACAAGATCGCCGGCTATATGTTCCTGGAAGGCATCGCGCCGGACGACAAGATTTTCTACACCACCGGGCGTTTGACCTCGGAGATGGTGATCAAGACCGTGCAGATGGGGATTCCGATTCTGGTTTCGCGCTCCGGCTTCACCGCCTGGGGTGTGGAGCTGGCGCGCGAGGCTGACCTCACCCTGATCGGCCGGGCGAAGGGGCGGCGCTTCCTCGCTCTTGCGGGGCAGCACCGGATCGAGTTCGACACGGCGAGCGGAGAGGATTTCGGCGACGATCACCCCCGCCACCAACGCAAGAGCAGCCAAGGACCGGACTAGCCCCAGAACCTTGATCTGGACCGGGTCCCGGACTGTGGGCTGGACCCATAAACCAGCCAATGCGGAAATTGAAAGATCCCGCGCCCATCACCACTTCAAGGGCGGGAGGATAGATGAAATGCGTCACAAGGTTTGCGGCGTCCTGCTCGCCGGCGGGCAATCTCAACGCATGGGCGGGGGGGACAAGTGCCTGCGCCAGCTCGGGGGCAAGACGATTCTGGATCACGTGATCGCGCGGGCCAAGCCCCAGGTGAATTGTCTGGTGCTAAACGCCAATGGCGATCCGGCGCGTTTCGCGGGCTTCGGGCTGCCCAGCGTGGGCGACAGCGTGCACGGTTTCGCCGGCCCCTTGGCCGGAGTGCTCGCGGGCATGGAGTGGGCCGCCAAGCACGCGAGCGTCTGCGATCTGGTCGCCACCTTCGCCACCGATGCCCCCTTCCTGCCCCTTGATCTGGTGGCGCGGCTTGAGGACGGCATGATCGCCGATGGCGCGGACATCTCTCGCGCCGCTTCGGGTGGCCGGGCCCATCCGGTCTTCGCGCTTTGGCCTGTCTCTCTGCGCGAGGAACTGCGCGAGGCCATGCTCGCCGACGAGGTGCGCAAGGTCGATGTCTTCACCGACCGCTTCAAGCTCACCACGGTGGATTGGCCGGCCGAGCCCGTCGATCCGTTCTTCAACACGAACCGCCCGGAAGATCTGGCCGAAGCCGAGACCCTGCTCGCCGAACACGCCGCCGGGTAGCCGCCGCCTCCTTTTTCGTCATTGCGAGCCCAACGCTGCCGAAAAGGAACGCGCGGCCGGCTGATGGGCTTCAGCCGGCGGCGCTTGCCGCTTTAAGCAGGCACGTCGGCGATCAGGATTTCGGCGTCTTCGGTCGCCGTGACCGTGACCGAGTCCACATCGCGAATGGCAACGCCGTCGCGCGCCGACGCCTTCACCGCTTCCGCCGAACCGTTCGCCACGTCCACCGCACCGGTGGCGGCCACAAGATAAGCATGGCGGCCGGAACCAAGGCTATGCGTCACGCTTTGGCCGGCTTTTAGGGTCGCGGCCAGGATCGCGGCATCTTGATGGATCGGCGCGGCATCCGTGTCGCCGGGGCGGCCGGACGCAAGCACAACCAGTTCGCCTGCTCTTTCCTCCTTGGGGAAACTGCGAGCTTCCCAGCCCGGATCGATGCCCGGTTGGGCGGTTTCGATCCAGATCTGGAAGATCTCGGTATCCTCGCTCTCGTGGTTCATCTCTTCGTGGACGATGCCGTTGCCCGCCCACATGACTTGCACGTCCCCGGCTTCCGTTCGGCCGGCGTTGCCTTGGTTGTCGCGATGGCTGATGGCGCCCTTGCGGACGTAGGTGATGATCTCCATGTCGCGATGCCCATGGGGGGCGAAGCCGGTGCCGGCGTCGATGATGTCGTCGTTCCAGACCCTGAGCTTGCCCCAGCTTTGGCGCTTTGGATCGAAGTAGTTGCCGAAGCTGAAATGGTGGCGGGCATTCAGCCAGTCGTTGCGGAACGCGCCCAAACTGTCGAAAGGCCTCAACTCGATCATCTCATGCTCTCCTTGTTGCAGGGCCCTGCCACAGGCCCATTGCCTCTTCCTGGCATGCTAAATGGTGCATAGGTCTCCAGATGATAATATGATCCACGAGAACCTCATTGTTTCCAGGGGGAAACAGCCATTGCATCTGGATCAGCTTCCCGCCATGGCGATCTTCGTGCGGGTCGTCGAGCTCGGCGGCTTCACGGCGGCGGCGGAGGACCTTGGCCTCTCAAAATCTCAGGTTTCCAAGCAGATCACACGGCTGGAGGATCGTCTGGGGACCCGCCTGCTCAACCGAACGACCCGGCGCCTCAGCTTGACCGAGGCGGGAACGGTGTTCTTCGAGCGATGCCAGGAGGTCGTCTCGGCGGCCGAGGCGGCCGACAGCGCTGTCTCCCATCTCGCGGAAGCACCCCGCGGCGTTCTCAGGGTCAACGCGCCGGTGTCTTTCGGGAACCTGCACGTGACGCCGGCGCTGCACGAGTTCATGACGCGCTGCCCGGACTTGCGGATCGAGCTGTCGCTCAACGACCGCCGCGTGGACCTGGTGGAGGAGGGGTATGACGTCGGGATCCGGATCGGCAAGCTGCACGACTCTAGCCTGGTTGCGCGTCTGCTTGCCCGGAACAAGCGCATTTTGGTCGCCGCACCGAGTTATCTTGCCCACCACGGCGCGCCCGCCAGCCTCGAGGACCTGAGGGATCACTCGTGCTTGATCTATGCCTACCAGGAAAGCGGACAGGTTTGGGCCATGACCGGCCCCGACGGCGAGCGCAAGGTCAAGGTGGACGGCCGCTTGCGTACCAACAACGGCGACGCCATCGCGGTCGCGGCCGGAAGCGGGCTAGGGATCGCGTTCCTGCCTGACTTCATCGTGCAGACGTGGCTCGACTCTGGGCGATTGGTGCGGGTTCTGCCGGACTGGGCCGACGGCGAGGACAGCCCGATCCATGCAATTTTCCCCGCCAGCCGCAATCTGTCGCCCAAGGTGCGGGTCTTCGTCGACTTTCTAGTGGAGCGCTTTCGCGGCCTCGACAGCGGCTCTCCACAATCCTAAACCGAGCGAATCCGCTTGGCGCGAGCGGGAGTCTCGTGATACCCCAGAGCAGAAACCGCTTTGGGTAGCGTCAAAATGTCGATTGTGCTGCGCAGGTTACGACGACGAAGCTCCCGCGCGCTGAGCGCGTGAGGACGCCGCTGTCCGCCAAGGCGACCGCCAGCGTCCATCGTTCTTTTCTTTTTCGTTTCCGGTGGACAAACCCATGACCCAAGAGTTCGCGCCCTCCCGGGTGTCCCAGGCCAGCGTGCCGATCCCCTTCGAGATTCATCCTGAAAGCTCCGAGGAGCAGGCGCTTATAGAGCCCTTGCTCGACCGCGCCTTCGGGCCGGATCGCCGCGCGCGGACCGTTTACCGCCTTCGGGATCGGCCTCCGGCGGAGGGCTTGAGTTACGTCGCCCGTCACGCGGATGGGCGCTTGCTGGCCAATATCCGTTATTGGCCGGTCATGATCGGCAAAACCCCAGCCATCTTGCTCGGGCCGCTCGCGGTGGAGCCGTCGATACAAGGCCGTGGCGTCGGCAAGGCTTTGGTTGCCCACAGTCTTGGGGAAGCCATCCGCCGCGGACATCGGATCTGCATCGTGGTGGGTGAGCCGGACTACTACGCCGCCTTTGGTTTCCGCCCGGCTTCGGAGTTCGGCTTGATCCTGCCGGGGCCGGTCGATCCGCACCGGTTTCAGGCGCGGGAGCTCGTTTCTGGCGCCCTCAAGGGCGTGAGTGGCTTGATCTCGCCGGCGCCGGTCGGAACGCCGGGCCAAGCATAAGCCCTATCACCGCGAGGGCTTCGGCTTGAGATGAGGGGTAGGCGAGGCGAGCGGGCGAGCGGGCAGGGGATGGGCTTCAGTTCATGCGCCAGATTTCAAAGTTCAGCGCCGTGGCGAATCCGACCCATAGAAGGTAAGGGATCAACAGCCAGGCCGCGGGGCGCGAGCGCTTGAGGAAGGCGGCGATGGTCAGCGCGATCACCACCATCAGCGCCAAGACGCAGAGAAGCCCGAGGCCAGGGCTGCGCAGGCCGAAGAATAGAAAGGACCAGGCGAGATTCAAGGCGAGCTGCAGAGCCCAAAAGCCAAAGGCATCGGGTGCTCTCATGAAGCCACCGGCCGCACGCCAGACCAGCCAGGCGGCGACCGCCATCAGGATGTAGAGAAAGGTCCACGCCACCGGAAAGACCCAGTTTGGCGGGGTGAACTCCGGTTTCGCCAGGGTGGGGTACCAATCCAATAGAGCTGGCGCGGTAATCGCGCCGCCAAGCTGACCGATCAGCAGGACCACGACGAGGAAGGCCAACGCGACAAGCACGGATTCGAGACGCGAAGGCGGCGGAACCTGCTCCGGCGGCCTCTCCATTCCCTAGCGGCCTTCCGTGCGCCAGGCGGCCAACAGGCCGCCGAAGGCAAGCACCAGGGCGAGCAAACCCGGCAGGAGCGGCACTTGATCGATCCCGCGCACGATGAATCCGCCACGCTCGATCACGCCGAGCCAGGTGTCCCCCGCCCGGTCGCGATCGGGGCGCACCTTGCGCAGATCCGGCAGGGCGGCCTCATGCAGGATGATCTCGCCGCCGCCGCTGGCTTCCGCCAAGGGCCGCAGGGCCTCGCCGCTCGATCTTGGGTCCTCGAACTCGCGGGAGTTCAGCGGGCCCGCCGCCGCGAGGGCAACTTTCTCACCGTCACTGACCCGGTAAAGGCCCGGCTGATCCACCGGCACCCGCGCGCTTGCGCGGCCAGCCCCGCCGGCGGTCAGGCTGACGGTCTCGACGGTGCCGTCGGGTTTGGTCAATTCAAGCTCGGGCAGTTCCTCGGAGAGCGACCGGCGGGTGATTTCCAGGCGCTCCCCGTCCACCACGGCCCGCAGGTCTTCCTCCTCCAGGTCGGGCTCCCGCATGAGCCAATGGGCGATACGGCGCACCAGCTCGGCCTGGGGGCCACCGCCCTCGTAGCCGCGCGACCAGAGCCAGATTTGATCGCTGGTCAGCTGCGCGACCCGGCCCTCGCCAACCCGGTCCAAAATGAGCAGGGGCCAACTGTCCGAGCCGTCCATCAGGACGGTTCCTTGCTGGGCTTCCGTTTCAATCTGACGGAACCAGCGGCCCCATTCGCCGGCGTCGGCGGCGGCCACGCCGTCCGTTCCGAGTTCGGCAGTCACCGGATGACGCTCGCCGGTCTCGGTAACGCTGGGAACGAAGGGCCGTTCCAGGATCCCGCCGGTGGGTGCTGCGGGAAGTACCCGGCCGAGCGGCGTGCGGTAGAGCGACAAGGGGGTCGCGAAGGTTGGCCCGACCGCTTCCAGCAGCGCCCCGCCGCTCTCCACGTAGCGGGCGATGTTCTCGAGATAAAGGCTCGGTAGGACGCCCCGCCGGCGATAGCGGTCGAAAATCACCAGATCGAACTCGTCGAGCTTCACCTCGAAGAGCTCCCGGGTCGGGAAGGCAATAAGCGAAAGCTCGCGGATCGGCGTGCCGTCCTGCTTTTCCGGCGGCCGCAGGATGGTGAAGTGCACCAGATCGACCGAGGGGTCGGACTTCAGGATATTGCGCCACGCCCGCTCGCCAGGGTGGGGCTCGCCGGAAACGAGCAAGACCCGCAGGCGGTCGCGCACGCCGTTGACCACCACCGCCGCACGGTTGTTGTAGAGGCTAAGCTCGCGCTCGCCGGCCTCCGCCTCCACTTCCAGAATCGTCGGGCCGCGGTGATCAAGCTCGAAGGTAACCTCGTGCGAAACGCCGACCGGCACCCGCAGCAGCTTCTCCTCGCCGCCGTCCTGCCGGATGCGGACTTCGGCCACCACCGGCGCGTTCTCGCCTGGCAGATCGTCGACCCTAAGCGTAATGGAAAGCTGGCGCCCCACGATGCCGAAGCTTGGGACCTGCTCCAGGGTCAGGCGCCGGTCGCCTTCCTCGGGCAGGCCTGTCAGCAAAACATGCAGCGGTGCCTCGACCGCCAGGGACTCGTAAGACTCGGGACCGTCGTGCACTTGGCCGTCCGTGATCAGGAAGATGCCGCCGACACTCTCTCGCGAGACCTCGCCAAGGGCCTGGCGAAGGCTTTCGAAGAGGCGCGTCCCGCCTTCTTCATGCAGGCGCTCGCGCCCGGCGTGCAGAACCCGCACTTGCGTATTTGGCAAGGCTTCGAGGCGGGCGGTAAGGTGTGCTAGCGCCGCTTCCCGCTGGGCGGGCCGGGGTTCGATGTCTTGGCTGCGGCTATCGTCCACCACGACGAAGGCGACATCCTCGATCGGCTCACGCTCTTCCCGCACGGCCGAGGGGTTCGCGAGCGCCATCAGCAGCGTCGCCGCCGCCAGGCCCCGCCACCAGATTCCCGAGGCGCGCCGGTAAATCCCGAGCGCCAATACAGCCGCCGTGGCCACCGCCAGGGCGGCAATGATCCACCATGACAGGAGTGGTGCCCAAGCGACGGCGAGTTGACCGCTCATTGCCCCAAGCGCTCCAGAATAAAGGGCACGTGCACCTGATCGGCCTTATAGTTTCCGGTCAGTGCATACATCACCAGGTTGACGCCGAAACGGTAGGCGGTTTCCCGTTGCCGCTCGCCGCCAGGCACCACCGGCAGCATAGGGCGTCCTTGGTCGTTCACGGCCCAGGCGGCCGCCCAGTCGTTCGAGCCGATAATGACGGAGGCGACGCCGTCGTTGTCGTTCTCCTCCGTCCGTTCCACCCACAAGGTTCCGCCGTCGTAACGGCCCGGGAAATCCTGGAGCAGGTAAAAAGCCTTGGTGAGAACATGCTCGGGCGGTATAGGGCTCAAGCCCGGCACCTCGAGTTCCCGGGTCAGGCGCCGCAAGGCTTGGCTATTGCGGCTTCCCTGACCGAAGACGTTGCGCGCGGTGTTGGCTTCGCGCAAGTCGATCAAGACCGTCCCACCGTTCGCCAGGTAATCCCGCAAGGCCCGGGCCGCGAGGCTGTCGAGGTCGCGCTGCTCTGGCGTGATCGCCCAATAGAGCAGGGGATAGAAGGATAGCTCGTCGCGCCCCAACCGGACCCCCGCCGGCGCGCCGGGCTCCACCGCGGTTCGCCTGGCCAAGACCCGGCTGAGCCCTTCCAGCCCGGCGTGGCTGATCTCGTCCACCGCCGGAACCCCGGTGATCACGTAGGCCAAGCGGGTTTCCAGGGCGGCCGCCAGCTCCGCTTCGGATGGATGATCCGCCCGGGTATCCGATTGCGCGCCCGCCTCGCCAGGTGTCATGGCCAATGCGCCAAGCAATCCGAGCACGGCAAGCCCCGAGGTGAGCCCCGAGGTGAGCCCCGAGGCAAGTGATTTTCCGGCGCGGCGTGGGCCGCTCAAAAGCCCGCGCATCGCCAGCCCGATCAGCGTATCCGCCAGGCCCAGAACCAGGGCGGCGGCCAGGAGCCAGGGCATCAGGCGGATTTCCTCGCTTCCGGCATAGAGCGCGCTGTTCGGCAAGCTCGGCAAGGGCGCCAAGGTTTCCAGCCCGGCGGCAAGGTTCAAGGCGCGGCGCGACTCCGCCGTCCCGTAAATCCCCGGCGGATGAGACGGGCCGACGCGGCCGGCGGCCAGCTCCGCAGGCGCGATGGAGATGGCGGCGGCGGGCGGGCGCCCCAGGCGGCCAAAGCCGTCCAAAGTCTGGAGCGGCGGCAGGGCGGTCTCCTCGTCCGAGGTGCTCGAAACGCCCTGACTCACCTCGACGATGCGCCGCAGTATCTCAACGAAGAGGCCGGACAAGGAGAGGTTCGACCACTCGGTGTTCGCGGTGGTGTGCACCAAGACGATCCAACCGAAGTCCCGTTGCTCCGCCGTGATGAGGGGCGTTCCGTCACTGAGCCGCGCCCAGGTTTTCTCGGCGAGATCGAGGGAGGGCTCGGCCAGGACCTGGCGCTCAATGATGACGTCATCGGGCAGTTCCACTCCGGCCAGCGGCCCGGCGGCCGGGAACGGCGCCAGCCGTGCAGGATCGTCCCAAGTTAGCGCGCCGCCAAGCGTTCGGCCGCCGCGGCGCAGGGTCACCGGCAGCAGTTCATCCTCCGCGTCCGCCAAACGGGGTCCGGCGAAGCGCAGAAGCAAGCCGCCGTTCGCTACCCAAGCCTTGAGCGGCTCGCTCTGCTCGGGCAGGAGGGCGCCAACGTCCGAAAGCACCATCACCGCGATATCGTCTTGCTGCAGCAGCTCCTCCACGGCGCCGCGCCGGATTTCGGTGAAGGGCTCCAAGGCGCGCTCGAGGTAATAGAGGTCGGACAGCAAGGGCTGCACCCCTTCGAGCGGGCCGCCCGACACCAGGCCGACCGGCCGTCTGCGCCAACGCTCGTCGAGCAATAGCAGGGCGCCGGCGCTGGCTTCCTCCCGGATCGAGAGACGGGTGATCCGGTTGCGCAGCTCCACCGGCAAGGTCAGCCCCGCCTCCGCGACGGTGGCGCCGGCTTCGAAGGTCATCTGCGTTTCCGCGACCAAGCGGCCTTCGTCGTCGCTGGCGGTCAGGCGGGTGACAGCCTCTTGCCCGGCCACGGGGCGCTCGACCTTCAGGCGCAGCGACAGGCCATCGGTCTCAGGCGGCCGAACGACCCGCGCCAGGTCCGTGTCCGCATCGCGAAAGACTTGCAGGGTGCCGAGAGCCGAAAGCCGCTCGGCAAGCGCCTCGGCGCCTGGAGTGTCCAAACCGTCGGTCAGCCAAACCACCCGCAAGCCTTCCGGCGGCTCGAACCCGGCAAGACTCTGGGCCAAACTCGCACGGTCCACGGGCCAAGGCTTCGGTGCCAGGGATTGCAGCAGGTCGTGCGCCTGGGCCGCGGTGGTGAAGGAGACGGCCGCTTCCTCGCCGCCCCGCTCGTCCGGTGCGCTCGCGATCAAGGCGACCGGACGCTCCCCGCGCTCCGCCTGATCCAGCAGCGACTCGAGCAGCGTCACGCGGGCCGGCCACTGGGGCGCGGCCGCCCAGCCATCGTCCACCACCATGAGCACCGGGCCATCGCCCGCCAGTTCGGCGCTTGGGTTGAGGATGGGCTTGGCGAGCCCCAGGATTACCAGGGCCGCGATGGTCACGCGCAGAAGAATTAGCCAAAGCGGCGTGTGAGAGGGCGTTTCCTCCGGGGGCTGCAGGCCAAGCAGCAAGCGAATGGCCGGGAAACTCAGCCGCTTGGGCGCCGGCGGGGTGACACGCAAAAGCCACCAGAGGATCGGCAGCGTGGCCAAGGCCGCGAGCAGCCACGGGCTTGCGAAGGCGAGGGGGCCTAGACTCAGCATGGCCTCACCCTCGCGCCGGCTGGGTCAGCGCCGGATGGGCTGCCAGGCCGTGCGACAGTGCGGAATAGGCCGAGAGCAAGGCAGCTTGCGGTGGGCTGTCGGTGTGATGAAGCGAGGCGGTCCATCCCAGCGAGCGCGCGATCTCCGTTAGCCCTTCGCGCTGCCTTTCCAGGCGTGCCACATAGGCTTGGCGCACCGTTTCCACCTTGCTCAAGAGCCAGGGTTGCTCGCCTTCGAGGCCCTCGAAGCGGACCCGCCCGCGATAGGGCAAGGAGGCTTCCGCAGGATCAAGGATTTGCACGACGTGGCCGTGCAGCCCGCGTTCGGCGAAGTGCCGCAAGCGCGTCTCGATTTCTTCCAAGGGAGCAAGAAAATCCCCGAAGAAGATCACTTCGGCATGGCGCGGCAGGTCCTCCGTCTCGGGAAGGCCGGACGCCCCTACCGCTTGGCTACCCGCGGCCGCTTCGCTCCCGCCCCCCTTTTCGCTCTCTCCCGCCGTTTCGCGGGCCGCGCGGTCGAGCGCGACCGCTAGGCGGGAAACCACCGCCTTGCCGCTGCTTGGGGGGCGGCCGCTGCCGAGCAGCGTCACGCGTTCGCCCGCGCGCACCAAGAGCACGACCAGCGCCAAGAGCAAAAGGTCGGCGCGCTCGCGCTTGCTCGGCAAGGCCCGGTCCGAGCGCCAATTCATGGAAGGCGAGGCATCGCGCCACAGCCACACGGACTGCGCCGCCTCCCATTCCATCTCCCGAACGAAAACTCGGTCGGTCTTGGCGGTCTGACGCCAATCGATGCTTTGGGGCGAATCGCCGGTTTCGTACTCGCGGAACTGCCAGAATGTCTCGCCTTGGCCGACCCGCCGCCGGCCGTGGACGCCTTGGGCGACGGTGGAGGCTACGCGCTCGGCGGCGACGAGCAGGGGCGGCAGCGCCGCCGCAACCCCTTCCGCGTTCTGCTGCAGGCGAAGGCCTGTCGCGTCTTTCATCCCTCGGCGCTTGATCTCCGTGTTTCCATGGGGCGGCGGCTCTCTCGCGGCTTCCGGTGCGGCTAGGCGTAGGGTTCCGCGAGACGAGCGATCACGTCGGCGATCCCGACGCCATCGGCCCGAGCGGCGAAAGTCAGGGCCATGCGGTGGCGCAAGACTGCCGGCGCAAGCGCCAGGACGTCGTCCACCGAGGGCGCGAAACGGCCGTCGAGCACGGCGCGGGCGCGCACCGCCAGCATCAAGGCTTGGCTCGCGCGCGGGCCTGGCCCCCAGGCGACCTGCGCCCGCACCTCGGGAAGCTCGCTGGTTTCTGGCCGGCCGGAACGAACCAGACCCAGGATTGCTTCGACCACGCTCTCTCCCACCGGAATCCGGCGGACCAGGCGTTGCGCCTCCATGAGCTGCTCGGCGGTCAGGACCTGCGTCGCTTCGGCCTCCGTCACGCCGGTGGTGGACAGCAGCATCTCGCGCTCCGCGTCCAAATCCGGATAGCCCACATCGATCTCGAGCAAGAACCGGTCCAGCTGCGCTTCGGGCAGAGGATAGGTCCCCTCCTGCTCCAGCGGATTCTGAGTCGCCAGGACATGGAAGGGACGCGGCAAATCGTGGGGATGCCCCGCGATGGTCACCCGCTGTTCCTGCATGGCTTGCAGCAAGGCCGACTGGGTGCGCGGGCTTGCGCGGTTGATCTCGTCGGCCATCAGAAGCTGGGCGAAGATCGGACCCGGGATGAAGCGGAAGGCGCGCCGGCCGTCCGGCTGATCCTCCAGAACTTCCGAGCCCAGGATATCCGCGGGCATGAGGTCCGGGGTGCATTGCACGCGCCGGTCTTCGAGCCCGAAGACCGTACCCAGTGTTTCCACCAGCCGGGTCTTGGCGAGGCCTGGAACGCCGACCAGAAGCGCGTGGCCGCCGGCGATTAGCGTGATCAGCGTTTGATCGACGACCTCGTTTTGGCCGAAGATGATGGAGCCGATCCCCTCGCGCAGGCTCGTCAGCTTCTCGCCGAGCCGCTCGATCTCCGCGGCAAGCTCGGCCGCGTCGGCCGGGGAGGGCGGGGGTGGGGGCGAGCTTGTCGTCGTTGTCACGCCATGGTCTCCTGCTGGCAGCGTCATGAAGTTTTGGGGCAGGACGAATCGATGATCGAAGACGACACTTCCCTACCCGGAAAGAAGATAGGCGATAATGGGCGCCCTGACGAGTCGGCGGCCTTCACTGAGTTGTCATTTACCCAAGATTTCGACATTCGCATTGCCGCCGACGGCGCCTGGTACTACCGGGGTTCCAAGATCAATAGGTGGCCGCTGGTGAAGCTGTTTTCCACCGTGTTGCGGCGAGAAAATGATGGAACGTTTTGGCTGGTCACTCCGGCCGAGCGCGGGCGGATCGAGGTGGAGGACGCGCCCTTCGTGGCTGTTGAGCTTTCGGCCGAGGGCTCGGGGCCTGGGCAGTCCCTGGCGTTTCGCACGAATGTTGGGGACTGGGTGGAAGCGGATGCCGGGCACCCGATCCGCGTCGAGGAGGACACTGTTACCGGCGCGCCACGGCCTTATATAGAAGTGAGGGACGGGCTCGAGGCGTTGTTGCTGCGGCCTGTCTTTTACGACTTAGTCGAGCGCGCGGAGAAGGGCGGGCCGGACGGTGGCCAGCGCCTCGGCGTTTGGAGCCGCGGCTGCTTCTTTCCCCTTGGACCGGCGGCTTGAACGTGAACGGAGGCAAGATCCTGAACGCGCTGCACATTGAAGAGCGCCTAAGCGCGGCGAAGCCCGGACGCCGGGCGGCGCCCGGGTCGCCAGGGGGGACGCCAGGGGAGTCACCAGGGGGACCGCGAGGAGAGTTATCGGACGGCGCGCGCCCGAGCGGCGACCACGATCTCAATCCCGAGCTCTACGAGCCCTCGGTGAAGCTCATTCCCGCCGCCGTGCTCGTTCCGCTGGTGCAGCACCCGCAAGGCATGACTGTGCTGCTGACCCGCCGCACGGCCCATCTGCACGATCACGCCGGTCAGATCGCTTTTCCGGGCGGCCGCGTCGACGCGGCGGACGCGGGGCCCACGGAAGCGGCCTTGCGCGAAGCGGAGGAAGAGGTTGGCCTGCCCAGGAGCCATGTCCGGCTCGTCGGCGAACTCGACCTCTACGTGACCCGCACCGGTTTCGAGGTGACACCGGTGGTGGGCTTGATCACGCCGGGCTTTCCCATGATTCCCGAAAGCTTCGAGGTGGACGAAATCTTCGAAGTGCCGCTGGCGTTTTTCCTGGCCCCCGAGAGCCGGGAGATCCATAGCCGCTTCTACCGTGGCGCCGAACGGCGATTCTATGCCTACCCCTACCAGGATTATTACATCTGGGGCGCCACGGCGGGGATGTTGAACAATCTCGCCGATCTCTTGATGGAGCCCTGATCCGGGATGCTGGCTAAAGCCTTGACGATCATCTTGCCGGTGGCGCTGCCCTTCCTGGTCTACGCGCTCTACCTCAAGTACGCACAGGCCAAGTCCGGCGAGCGGCGGGGGTGGGCCAAAGCGCCCTGGCTCTTGATCGGGCTTTCCGCGGCCGTCTTGACTGTCGTGTCGCTGCTGATCTTCCGTGTGCTGAGCGGCGAGGATCCGCATTCAGTCTACGTCGCGCCCAGCTTCGACCCGGGGAGCAACCAAATCCTGCCCGGCCATATGGAGCAGCCGCCGGAAGCCGGAACGGACGACCGGCCCAGGTCCTTGCGGCCGCCGGCGGAACGCTAAGTGAGGGCCGGCCGGGCGATCTCTGGTTTGGCAAGCGCCCTCGCGGCGTCCCTCTTCCTCGCGGCCTGCGGGCCCTTGCCGCCGACGCCCTTCATGCCCCGCGGCGAGGGGCAGTTCGGTTACGCCGAGGAGACTGTCTCGGACGACATTTTCATCGTCACCTTCGATGCCAACGGCGAAACGCCGACAGAGACGGTGGAGAGCTACGCGCTCTACCGGGCCGCCGAGATCGCCGAGGCCCGCGCGGCCGCGCGCTTCGTGCTGCTGGACAGAATCCTCGTACGCGATCAGCAAGTCTGGAGGGACAGCGGCCTCTATGGCGCCGCGCCATACTCCTTGACCCGGAGAAGCCGCGTCTATGGGCCGCTCTACCGCCCCTATCCGGTCTACACCAGCACCACCAGCTACCGGGCTGTCGTGAAAGTTCTGTTGCTTCCGGAGGGGGCGGCGGCGCCGGAAGATCTTCCGCTGGGCGCGGTGACAATGGACACATCCGAGGTCATCTCGGCCCTCGGCCCCAAGGTCGCCCGGCCGCTGGAGGGTTGAGCGGGTTGGCCCCGGCCCCATGGTCGGCCCCGGCCCGCTTGCGCCCTTCCCGCCTTCGCGAGGCGGCCTAAAGATCGGCGATGCGGTGGCCGCTGTCGGGATCGAAGAGATGAAGCGCGCCTGGAGCCACGCGCAAGGCCAAACGCTCGCCCGCGGAGACTTGCACGGAGCCCGGCAGGCGGACCGTGAAAATGTCCTTTGTCGCCCCGTCGGTGCTTTTGGTGTCCGGCAGGCTGCCGTGGGCCAGCGTGTCTGCACCCAGGGTTTCCACCAGACGCAGATCGAGGAAGAGATCGGCCTCGGTCTCCGGCACCGGCTGGAGATGCTCCGGCCGCACGCCGATGAGGAGCTCCCGGCCAGCCTGTCCCGAGATCGCAAGCGCTTCGGCCCGGCGCGCGGTGCCGCCGCGAATCTCCAGGCTGCCTCCGTCTTGGGCGACGCGGCCGGGCAGGAAGTTCATGGCCGGGGAGCCGATGAAGCCCGCGACGAAGACGCTTTCCGGGTGCTCGTAGACCTGCATGGGCGAGGCGATTTGTTCCGCCACGCCGGCGTTCATGACAATCAGGCGGTCCGCCAGGGTCATGGCCTCGACCTGGTCGTGGGTGACGTACAGGGAGGTGGTGCCCAGGTCCTTCTGGAGCTGCTTGATCTCCAAGCGCATCTGCACTCGCAGCTTGGCGTCCAGGTTGGACAGCGGCTCGTCGAACAGGAAGGCCGCTGGGTCGCGCACGATGGCCCGGCCCATGGCCACTCTCTGGCGCTGGCCCCCGGAAAGCTGCCGGGGCTTGCGGGTAAGCAGGGCCTCGAGCTCCAGCATGCGCGCCGCGCGGCCGACCCGCTCCTCGATCTCGGCCTTGGGTGTGCCGGCGATCTTCAAGCCATAGGCCATGTTGTCGAAGACGCTCATGTGGGGATAGAGCGCATAGTTCTGGAATACCATGGCGATGTCGCGCTCCTTCGGCTCCAGGTCGTTCACCACCCGGCCGGCGATGGAAATGCTGCCCTCGCTGATCTCCTCCAGCCCCGCGACCATGCGCAGCAGCGTGGACTTGCCGCAGCCCGACGGCCCGACGATGACCACGAATTCGCCGTCGGCGATCTCCACATCAATGCCGTGGACGACCTGGGTCTCCCCGTAGCGCTTCTTGACGCCGGCCAGCGCGATTTCCGCCATGCCGTTTCCCCTTGTCCCCGTTCCTTGGTTACTTCTCGGTCTCCACCAGGCCCTTGACGAATAGCCGCTGCATGGCGACCACCACCACCACCGGCGGCAGCATGGCGAGCATGGCGGTGGCCATGACCAGATGCCACTGCGGCTCCGCGTCGGCCACGGTGACCATGCGCTGGATGCCCATGACAATGGTGTAGAAGGATTCATCGGTGGTGATCAGCAAGGGCCAGAGGTACTGGTTCCAGCCATAGATGAAAAGGATCACGAAGAGTGCCGCGATGTTGGTGCGCGAGAGCGGCAGCAGGATATCGCGGAAGAACCTCAAGGGCCCCGCTCCGTCGATCCGCGCCGCTTCGGCCAGCTCGTCCGGCACGGTGAGGAAAAACTGCCGGAAGAGGAAGGTCGCCGTGGCCGAGGCGATCAGCGGCACCGAAAGCCCGACGTAGGAATTCAGCATCCCTAGCTGGGCGACCACCTCGAAGGTTGGCAGGATCCGCACCTCCACCGGCAGCATCAGCGTGACGAAAATCGTCCAGAAGCAGAGCATGCGGAAGGGGAAGCGGAAATAGACGATCGCATAAGCGGCGATCAGCGAGATGGCGATCTTGCCGATCGCGATCGCTAGCGCCATGATCAGGGAGTTGAAGAGCATCCGCCCGACCGGCACACCGCCTGATGCCGCCAGCCCCTTGCCCAGGGCCAGGCTATAGTTCTCCAGGAACAAGTCGCCGGGCCACAGGGGCACAACCCCGGACGCCAGGGCGCTGGGCGCATGGGTCGAAGCGACGAAGGTGACCCAGATCGGGAAGGCCAGGATCAAGACGCCCAGCAACAAGACCGCGTGTGTGATGAAGGTGGTGATGGGGCGCCGCTCGACCATCCGCCGCCCCCTAGTACTGCACTTTCCGCTCGATATAGCGGAATTGCAGGAGGGTGAGGGAGATCACCAGGATCATGAGAATGACCGACTGGGCCGCCGAGGACCCCAGGTCGAGGCCGATGAAGCCGTCGTTGAAGACCTTGTAGACCATGATGGTCGTGGCCTGGCCCGGCCCGCCGCTGGTCGTCGCGTGGACCACGCCGAAGGTATCGAAGAAGGCGTAGACGACGTTGACCACCAGCAGGAAGAAGGTGGTGGGCGAGAGCAACGGAAAGATAATCGTCCAGAATCGTCGCGCCGGCCCCGCCCCGTCGATGGCCGCCGCCTCGATCAGCGAGCGCGGCACCGCTTGCAAGCCCGCCAGGAAGAACAGGAAGTTATAGGAGACCTGTTTCCATGCCGACGCGATGACGATCAGGATCATCGCATCGGTGCCGTTGATGAAGTGATTCCAGTCGTAGCCGACCGCACGCAAGGCATAGGCCAGAATCCCGATGGTGGGATTGAAGAGGAACCACCAGAGCACGCCGGCGATGGCCGGGGCGACCGCGTAAGGCCAGATCAGCAGGGTCTTGTAGCCGGTGGACCCCTTGATGACCCTGTCCGCCATGACCGCCAGCAGCAGGGCCAACCCCATGGCCAGGGCCGCCACGCTGATGCTGAACACCACGGTGACCTTAACCGAGTCGAGATAGAGGGGATCGGCGAAGAGGCGCGCGAAGTTCTGGAAGCCGACGAAGGTCGTGCGCAGCCCGAAGGGATCCTGGCGCAGGACCGATTGATAGAGCGCCTGGGTGGCCGGCCAGATGAAGAAGATCAAGGTGATCGCGAGCTGCGGCAGCACCAATAGATAGGGCAGCGTGCGATGCCGGAAGATGACGCGCTTTTCCATGAGCCTGGAAATCTAGAGCTCCGCTCGGCCGGGGCCGGGAGGCCCCCGCCAGGATAGAACCGGCGGAGCACGCGATTCCCAAGCGTGTCCGCCGGTCCGTCCCGCTTCAAGCGAAGCCTTCGGCCTAGCTGTTGTCGGCCTGGAACTGGCGGAGCAATTCGTTGCCCCGCTTGACCGCGTCGTCGAGCCCCTGCTCGGCGGTCTTGTCGCCGGACCAGATCGCCTCAAGCTCCTCGTTGATGATGTCGCGGATCTGGACGAAGTTGCCCAGGCGCAGGCCCTTGGAGTTCTCCGTCGGGGCCTTGTTGGTCATCTGCTTGATCGAGGTGTCCGTGCCCGGGTTCGCATCGTAGAAGCCCTGGGACGCGGTCAACTCCGCGGCCGCGTTGGTGATCGGCAGATAGCCGGTGCCCTGGTGCCATTCCGCCTGCACCTCCGGCGAGGACAGGTAGGTGAAGAACTTGGCGACACCCGCGTAGTCGTCCGCCGGCTTGCCCTGCAGGACCCACAAGGTCGCACCGCCGATGATCGAGTTCTGCGGGGCGCCCGAGGCCTGCGGCCAGTAGGGCAGCAGGCCCACGCCGAATTCGAAATCGGTGACGTTGCCCCTCACCCCGGCATAGGCGGCCGAGGAGTTCATGTACATGGCACACTCGCCGGAATAGAACAGCGGCGCGGAGTCGGAACGGCGCCCGCCGTACTGGAAGACCTTGTCGCCCTGCCAATCGGCAAGCTGGCCGATGTGGGCCTTGTGCAGGTCGCTGTTGAAGGCGAGCTCGGTGTCGATGCCGGCGAAGCCGTTCGCCTCGGTCGCGAAAGGCACGTTGTGCCAGGCGCCGAAGTTCTCAAGCTGCACCCAGGATTGCCAACCCGTGGTGAAGCCGCAGTTGGCCGCGCCGGAGGCGATGATCTTCTCCGCGGCCTCGCCCAATTCCGGCCAGGTCGTGGGTGGCGAATTCGGGTCGAGCCCGGCTTTCTCGAAGGCGGTCTTGTTGTAGTACAGCACCGGCGTGGAGCTGTTGAAGGGCATCGAGAGCATGTTGCCCTCGGTGTCGGTGTAGTAGCCCACCACGCTGGACAGATAGCCGCTCGGGTCGAAGGGCTCGTTGGCGTCGGCCATGAGCTGATAGACCGGATAGATGGCGCCCTCGGCCGCCATCATGGTCGCGGTGCCCACCTCGAAGACCTGCACGATGTGGGGCTGCTGCTTGGCGCGGAACGCGGCGATGGCGCCGGTCATGGTCTCGGTGTAGTTGCCCTTGTAAACCGGCACCACCTCATAGTCCGATTGCGAGGCGTTAAAGCCGGCGGCGATGGCGTTGACCTTTTCGCCCAGTTCGCCACCCATGGCATGCCACCATTCGATTTTGGTCTGCGCCTGCGCGGTGGTCGCCGCGAGGCTCACCAGCGCTATGCCGGCAACCGCCGACAAGAGCTTCCCGTGAAGCGTCATTTGCCCTCTCCTATGATGATTAGATTCCCCGCCCGCCGGACGTGCATACATCGCATCTACTCAAAGGCATTTGCTGGATGCGGGCCGATGGCGTTTACTTAGCGGGCAACCGAGACTGCCGTTTTGCAGTTTCATGAATCATTCTCGACACCCATTTTCCGTAATTCAACACACTTGTAGCGGGTTGACCTATTCGGGGGTGGCGCCTCGCCGCCGGCGCACGATGCGCAAAGTCTTGCCAGCGGAAGCGAAAGCCGCCACATAAAAGGCTCGAATTTCCTTAGAGGTCGGAAAAGAGGGCGTAATGGAACCTATCATTGGCGCGGGAATGCCGGCGGCGGATGCCACGGGGCAAGCGGGCGGCGCCGCTGGCGATGTGATCAAGGACAGCGACACTCAATCCTTCGCCCAGGATGTGATTCAGGCCTCCATGCAGCAGCCGGTGCTGGTGGATTTCTGGGCAACTTGGTGCGGACCCTGTAAGCAGCTTGGGCCGGCGCTGGAGCGCCTGGTGGCCGAGCGGCGCGGCGCGGTCAAACTGGTCAAGATCGACGTGGACAAGAACCAGGCCCTGGCCCAGCAGCTGCGGATCGCCTCCATCCCAACGGTCTATGCCTTCTTCCAGGGCCAGCCGGTGGACGGGTTCCAGGGTGCCCTCCCCGAAAGCCAGCTCAAGCAATTCCTGGATCAGGTTATCGAGAAGACCGGCGGCCCCGCCGGACAAGGCCCTTCCATCGAGCAAGCCTTGGAGCAGGCCAAGGAGCTTCAGGACGCCGGTCAGCCCGAGCAGGCCGCCGCTATCTATGCCCAAGTCCTGCAGCTGGACGAGCGCAACGTGGCCGCGATCACCGGCCTGCTGCGCTGCCAAATGGATCTTGGCGACCTGGCCGGCGCGCAGGAGATGTACGAAGGGCTGGAAGAGGATTTGCAGTCCAAGCCGGAAATCCAGTCGGTCCGCGCGGCCCTTGAACTGGCCCAGAAGAGCGGCGATACCGGCGAGATCGCGGAGTTGCTGGAGAAGGTCGCTCATAACCCGGGCGACCACCAGTCGCGCTACGAGCTGGCCGAGGCGCTCTACGCCGCCGACAAGCGCGAGGCGGCGGCCGACGAGCTTCTGGAGATCGTGCGCCGGCAACGCGGCTGGAACGAGGATGCGGCGCGCAAGCTGCTGCTCACCTACTTCGAGGCCTGGGGGCCGAGCGATCCCCTGACGGTGGATGCCAGGCGGCGCTTGTCCTCGCTGCTATTCGCATGAGTGCAGAGCTTTTCGAGCCTGGCTTCGATTCCCTGCCCGAGGCGCTGCCGATCTTTCCCCTGACGGGCGTGCTTCTGCTGCCTGGCGGAAAGCTTCCGCTCAACATCTTCGAGCCGCGCTATCTGGCCATGACCCGCGACGCGCTCGCGGGCACCCGGCTGATTGGCATGGTGCAGCCCAACCCCGCCGCCGATTCTCCACAGCCCTCGGACGGGGGCGCGGCGGAGGTCTATAAGACGGGCTGCGCCGGACGCATCACCGCCTTCAACGAAACCGAGGATGGGCGCTATCTCATCAGCTTGAGCGGCCTTATCCGCTTCGATATCGCCGAGGAATTGCCCATGGTCTCCGGCTACCGCCGGGTGCGGCCGGATTGGTCGCGCTTTTCCGGCGACCTGAACGACGTGGAGGGGGCGGAGGCGGCTATTGACCGGGACCGCCTGCTCGATGCCTTGCGCGCCTACTTCGACGCCGAGGGACTGTCCGGCGATTGGGATGCTATCTCCCAGAGCCCCGACGAGCGCCTGGTCACCTCGCTCGCCATGATCTGCCCCTTCGGCGGGCCGGAGAAGCAGGCGTTGCTGGAGGCTCCGGACCTGGCGGAGCGGGCACGCACGATCACCGCGATTCTGGAGATGGCGGCGCTCGACGGCGGCGAGGGTGCCGCTTCGCGTCACTGAGGCGGCAGAGGGAAGAGTAGGAAAGACATGAGCACGGCCAAATCCGGCGCGAAACCCGGCGTCAAACCCGGCATCGACCGCAAGCTTCTCGAATTTCTGGTTTGCCCGCTGACCAAGACGCCGCTCGACTACGACGCCGAGCGCCAAGAACTGATCAGCCGCCAGGCCGGCCTTGCCTTCCCGATCCGCGACGGCATCCCCATCATGCTGCCCGAGGAAGCGCGCCAACTGGACGAATAGTCCGGTTGCGAGAATAAGCCCCCCACACCAAGGCCCCCTTCATGAGCGAATTCGACGTCAAGCACCACCCCACCGAACTGCGCTACCTGAGCGCGGAGAAGCTCTTGCGCGTTGAATTCGACGACAGCCGCGTCTTCGACCTGCCGGCCGAATACCTGCGCGTCGAAAGCCCATCGGCCGAGGTGCAGGGCCACGGCCCCGGCCAAAAGCAAACCGTCGCCGGCCGCCGCCACGTGGGAATCATGGCCATCGAGCCGGTGGGCAGCTACGCCGTCCGCCTCAAATTCGACGACCTCCACGACACCGGCCTCTACTCCTGGGACTACCTCTACAAACTCGGCGAGGACCAGGAGACGATCTGGGGCGAATACCTCGCCTCGCTCGAAGCAAAGGGTCTGAAGCGCGAGCCGTGAGGGTGCAGGTGTGCTGAACTGCTGGCCGCTACCGCTCCGGCGCATACTGCAAGACCGAGGACCGCCTGAAGGTGCAGGCGAAAACCGCGTACCGCTCAGTAGCCGCGCCCAGAACAAGCCGTCGAAGGACTCCGCCGCGGCAAATAGCATGCATGACACTGCGGCCAGCACAAGGGAGGCGACCAGCACGGCGCGGACGCCGTAGCGATCCAGCCAGGCGCCCATGGGCAGCTGCAGGACGGCGAAGGACGCGAAGTACGCTCCCGCGAGCAACCCCAACTCCGCCGGGCTTACGCCAAACTCCCCCGTAAAAATTGGCGCCAGGGCGGCGGTGACGCCCCTCAGCAATGACGAAAGCAAATATCCCGCCGCGAAGATGGCGAGCAGGAGGCCGAGCTTAATTCCCAACGGGGGCGGATTGTCTTTCACGCGGTGTCATCTCCAGCAGAGTGAGTGCGAGCGAACAGGTCGCTTGGCGGCTGTGCGAATTGAGCCTGCAAGGCCCACCCCGGACGAATGCCGAGGACCCAGTTTGATGTGCGCCGGCGCGGGCGAAGGTTGCTCGGCGCGCGAGGCATTCACCCCGAGCCCGACAAAATACCCGCATAAATAGATGTTGCTAGCTTGAAGGCTGTTCTGGCGGCAAGGGCTATCACAACGCCGCAGATCTTATGAGAACGGCGGAAAAATGAGCAATTACAAAATCTAATTTACAAGCAGTTCCTACAAGAATGTAGTCTGATACACAATTATAGAGTGTGTCAATGGGTTTGTCGGCGCAGGGCCGCGTCCTATCGCCCCTTCACCCCCCTACAGCGGCTCACCCCGCGCCAGGCGCGGCAGGTCCCCCGAGAGGCCCATGGCGTGGTGCATGAAGAAGCGGCGCAGGGGCCCGATGCGGTTGACGGTGGCCAGGCCCAGGTCGCGGGCGGCGCGGATGGGGGGCAGGTCACTGGAGAAGAGGCGGTTGAGGCCGTCGGTGACGGCGGTCAGCGTCAGTGTGTCGAAGCGGCGCCAGCGGGCATAGCGGTCCAGCGCCTCCGCGGCCCCCAGGTCGAGGCCTAGGCGCCGGCGGTCCACGATGCACTCGGCCAGTGCCGCTACGTCGCGCAGGCCAAGGTTGAAGCCCTGGCCGGCGATGGGGTGGATGACGTGGGCCGCATCCCCGATCAAGGCCAGGCGCCGGTCCGTGCCGCGCGCCGCCAGCAGCACCGAGAGCGGATAGCTCCAGCGCCGGCCCTCCAGTTCGAACTTGCCCAGGCTGTCGCCGAAACGCCTTTGCACCTCGCCCGCGAAGGCCGCCGGGTCCAGCTTCATGGCCCAGTCGGTAAGCGCCCGCTTTTCCGTCCAGACCAGGGAAGAGCGGTGGGCGCCCCCCGGCCCGTCGGTCATCGGCAGCACCGCGAAGGGGCCCGAGGGCAGGAAGTGCTCGTGCGCCGTGCCGTGGTGCGGGCGCTCGTGCAGCAAGGTGCAGACCAGGCCCGCCTGGGGATAGTCCACGACCCGCGCGGCGATGCCCGCCGCCTGGCGCAGGCGCGAGTTGCGCCCGTCCGCGGCGATCAAAAGTTCGGCCCGCAAAGCACGCCCGTCCTCGAGCCGGACCTCCGCCCAACGGTTGCCCCGCTCAGTTTCGGCGACCTTGGCGGGGGCGATCCTCACGAGGGAGGGCAGGGCGGCGGCGCGGGCGTCCAGCGCCGCACGCAGCAGGCGGTTCTCCACGATCCAGCCCATGGGCTCGCCGTCCACCTCCTCCGCGTCGAAATGCAGGAAGAGCGGGGGTGCGGGCCGGCCGATCCGTCCGTCGGACACCCGGATATCGACGATGGGCTGGGCCTCTTGCAGCTCTTGCCACACGCCCGCGCCCTCAAGGATGCGCCGGGACCCCCGGGCGATCGCCGAGGCGCGGCCATCGTAGGGGGCCGCCGCCAGCACGTCCGGCGCCTGGGCATCGATCACCGCCACCTCGACGCCGGCCGAAGCCAGGGCCGTCCCCATGGACAGGCCCACCAGCCCACCGCCGACCACAGCGACCTCCATGGTCTCTGGAGCGGGTGTGCGGGACCGGCGGGATTTCGGGGTCGCAGCAGACATGGAGATAAGATCGGGCGGGCGCGCGGATCTGTCCAGGGCGATTCGCCACGGCTGGGGCATCCTGTCACTCTTCACCTAACTGCCTAAAAATTAATCAGATCATCGAAAATGCCTAAAATTAAGGCGTTATCAGAGCCTCTGTTCCGCGTATCGACCTTGGATTTCGGCTAAGGCTGTTGTTTTAGAAAGGCTTTTCTGCTCCAGCGGCGAGTTGGCACGCTTCTTGAGAATCAACGCCCGAGGGCCGCCACGACGGCGGCCTTGCCGTGGAATCGGACAAACCCTCCGGCTGGCCCGCGCGCGGGCCAGTGGAACGGAAAATAAGGGGAAGACGTCCGGCGGGGAACAAGGAAAGGGGTTTAGGCAAGATGAAAATGGTCGTTGCCATCATCAAACCCTTCAAACTCGACGACGTTCGCGAAGCCCTGACAAGCATGGGCATCGAGGGGCTAACCGTTAGCGAGGTGAAGGGCTACGGGCGACAAAAGGGGCAAACAGAGATTTACCGCGGGGCGGAGTACTCCGTGAATTTCCTGCCCAAGGTCAAGATCGAGGTCGCCGTCACAGACGATCAGGCGGAAGGCGTGGCGGAAGCCATTAAGACCGCCGCCAACACGGGCCGTATCGGTGACGGAAAAATCTTCATTCTCGAGGTGTCGCGCGCCATCCGGATCCGGACCGGCGAACTCGACGCCGAAGCTATCTAAGGGAAGGGGGCTCATGTCCACAATGCTCTCCACTTTGCGCAATCTCACCGGCGGCGGGGCGGCTGCCCTGGCCGTCGCGACGCTGGCGACGCCGGCCCTGGCCGAGGTCAGCGGCGAAACCGCCTTCGTCTTCAACACCTTCTTGTTCCTGTTCAGCGGCGCCATCGTGATGTTGATGGCCGCCGGCTTCGCCATGCTGGAATCCGGCCTGGTCAGGACCAAGAACACCGCCTCGATCTGCTTGAAGAACATCTCGCTCTACTCGGTCGCGGGCATCATGTACTACCTCATCGGCTACAACCTGATGTATGTCGATGTCAGCGGCTATCTCGGCAGTTTCGGTCTCCTCTACAACCCGAGCGGCGCGGAAGTGGCGCTGAAGGGCGGCAGCGAGGATGCGGCCGTTCTGGCCGAAGTCGTCGATAACGGCTACTCGGTGATGTCCGACTGGTTCTTCCAGATGGTTTTCGTGGCCACCACCACGTCCATCGTGTCGGGCACCCTGGCGGAGCGCCTGAAGATTTGGCCCTTCATGATCTTCACCGCGATCCTGGCCGGCATCATCTACCCGATCCAGGGCTCCTGGACCTGGGGCGGCGGCTGGCTCAGCGAAATGGGCTTCTCCGACTTCGCGGGCTCGACCATCGTGCACTCCGTGGGTGGCTGGGCGGCCTTGACCGGCGCCATCTTCCTGGGCGCGCGCAAGGGCAAGTACGGGCCGGACGGGCGGGTGCATCCGCTGCCGGGCGCCAACCTGCCGCTGGCAACCCTGGGCACCTTCGTGCTGTGGTTCGGCTGGTTCGGCTTCAACGGAGGTTCTCAGCTCGCCCTTGGCAGTGCCCTCGACGCGGCCGCGGTGGCGATCGTTTTCGTCAACACCAACCTGGCGGCAGCCGGCGGCGTGGTCGCGGCGATGGCCATGACCCAGATCCTCTACAAGAAGATCGACCTTACCATGGCTCTCAACGGCGCCTTGGCGGGCTTGGTGTCCATCACGGCCGGGCCGGACCTCGACAACCACCTGCTCTCGATCATCATCGGCGCCATCGGCGGCATCATCGTTGTCTTCGCGGTGCCGGCGCTGGACAAGCTGAAGATCGACGATGTGGTGGGGGCGATCTCCGTCCACTTGGTGGCCGGTGTTTGGGGCACGCTCGCCGTCGGCATCTTCGGTGGTGGAGACATCGTGACGCAGGTGATCGGCATCGTCGCCATCGGCATCTTCATGGTGGTCACCTCCAGCATCGTCTGGCTTGCCTTGAAGTACACCATTGGCATCCGAGTGACCGACGAGGCCGAGGACCTGGGCCTCGACCGCGCCGAACTCGGCATGGAAGCCTATCCGGAATTCGGCCACGGCTCGCAAAGCCTGACCTGAGGAGGTTCCGGAGAAAGACGCAAATTACACCGTTAAGGCGATCCTCCGCCTCACCTTGGCCCGGCAGGTTTTCTGCCGGGCCTTTCTTCTTGGCTCTTGCCCACGGGGCTCCAGTGGTCAAAATGAGAGCCGTGGAGATTGAAGAGAGGAGCGGCGCGCTAATGAGCGGCCCCTTGATACTTGCCGCCTATACACTTGGCCAGACCGCCCGAGTTGGCGTCTATTGGGGCCAATACCTGATGACGGCCCGGATGACGCGGCCTCCCAAGCGCAAAGCCGCGAAGGCGAAACGGACGCCGGCGGGGGCCTTCCCAAAGCGTGCGGAAGTTTTGCGCGACTTGCAGGGGCTTCTGCGGCGGGATTGGGAGAACATCGCCCGCGGCCTCTACCGTCCGCCGCACGACCTGCTTGAGGCCCCCTTGGAGGGCATGTCGCTGGCCGGCCGCTATTTTCGGGACCTCAGGCGCGTTGAGCGCCGCCGCCACGCGGGCGGCCATGGCGAGGTCCGCGCGGGCTTGGCCGAACGGGCGGCGGAGTTTCCCAGCTATTATCTGCAGAACTTTCACTTCCAAACCGACGGCTGGCTCTCGCGGGACTCCGCCGCGCTCTACGACCATCAGGTCGAGGTTTTGTTTACCGGCGGGGCCGACGCGATGCGCCGCATGGCCTTGGTCCCGCTGGCGCGCTTTCTGCGCGGGCGCCGTCAAGCCCAATGCCGGATGATCGACGTCGCCTGCGGCACCGGCCGTTTCCTGACCTTCGTCAAGGACAACTTCCCCAGGCTGTCAGTGACCGCGCTGGATTTAAGCCCGGATTACCTGGACCAGGCGCGCGCGAACCTGAGGCCGTGGCGCGGGGTGGACTTCGTGCGGGCGGCCGCGGAAGCCACGGGGCTGCCGGAGGAAAGCCACGACCTCGCCACCTGTGTCTACCTCTTCCACGAACTGCCGCCCAGGGTGCGGCCCTTGGTCGCCTTTGAGATCGCCCGCCTTCTCAAGCCCGGCGGCCTCTTGATCCTGGTGGACTCCCTGCAGAAGGGGGACAACCCCTCCTACGACGGGCTGCTCGACCAGTTTCCCGTGTCGTTCCACGAGCCGTATTACAGCAGTTATGTGCGCTGCGACCTGGAAAGCCTTTTTGCCGACGCGGGGCTGATTGCGGAAAACACCGAGATCGCCTTCTTCTCCCGCATCATGACCTTCCGCAAGCCCGGCGGTCACGCCAGCAGGTGAGCCAGAACGGAATCCAGGCGCCGGCGGCCGGAGCGGGTGGCGCGAAGGGCGTCACCGTCTAATTCCAAGTACCCAGCCTCAATCAGCGCGTCTAGCTTGCCGGGCGCGAAAGCAGCGTGAAGCTCGCCGCCGGTTTCGCGCAAAAAGGCCTCCCGGCCGATGCCCTCCGTCAAGCGCAGGCCCATCATGGTCATCTCGTCGCGGCGGGCGGAACGTCCGACAGCCTCCATGGTGCGGGTTGCGTGCCCGGCCGTTTCCACACGCGAAAGCCAAGCTTCTGGCGCGCGGTGTTGGCGCGTCGCCCACTTGCGCCCCTCCAAGGTGACGCGCCCATGGGCGCCGGGTCCGATACCCAGATAGTCGCCGTAGCGCCAGTATGTTAGGTTATGGCGGCACTGGGCGCCCGCTGCGGCATGGTTGGAGATTTCGTAGCCCGGCAATCCGGCCGCCGCCAAGGTCTCCTCGGTTGCCTCGAAAAGTGCCGCCTGGGTGGCTTCGTCGGGCAGGGTCAATTCCCCGCGGCGCCAAGCGCCGTGAAAGGCGGTGTTGGGCTCGATGGTGAGTTGATAGACGGACAGATGGGTGGCGCCTTCCGCCAAGGCTGACCGGAGCTCCGCGGCCCAATCCTCGGGCGCTTGCCCAGGGCGGGCATAGATGAGATCGAAGGAGAAGCGCTCGAAATGTCGGCGGGCGAGCGCGATGGCGGCCAGTGCCTCCGCGGCGTCGTGGCGGCGCCCAAGGAACTTCAAGGCATCGTCGTCGAGCGCTTGCACGCCTAAAGAGACCCGATTGACGCCCGCCGCGGCGAATTGAGCGAATGCCCCGGATTCAACCGAAGTCGGGTTCGCCTCGAGTGTGACCTCCAGATTTGGATCGAGCGCCCAAAGGGCAGCGGCCGCATCCAGCAGGGCCGCCACCGTCTCGGGCGGCATCAGCGAGGGCGTGCCGCCGCCAAAGAAGATGGAGGTGACGCGCCGGCCCTGGGTGATCTCCGCGTAATGCCGCAGCTCGGCAAGCAGCGCGGCGCGCCAGCGGTCGTGGTCCACGCCGTCGCGCACGTGGCTGTTGAAGTCGCAGTAGGGGCACTTGGACAGGCAGAACGGCCAGTGCAGGTAGATGCCGAACCCCGGGTCACGGTCCGGAAGCGTGGCGGAAGCGGCGCCGGCTTCAGGCGAGGGCATCGTCGCCGAGGCGCTCGACCAGCTGCGCGAAGGCGCGCGCCCGGTGGCTCATGGCGTGCTTGCGCGCGGGATCCATTTCGCCGAAGGTTTCGCTCTCGCCGTCCGGGAGGAACATGGGGTCATAGCCGAACCCAAGGTTTCCGCGCGGGGGCCAGACCAACTCGCCGTCAACCCGCCCTTCGAAAACCAGCACCTCGCCGTGCGGGAATGCCAACGCGAGCGCGCAGACGAAATAGGCTTCGCGCGAGACGCTGCCCGGCAGGCGCGAAAGACCGGCTTGTACCTTGTCCATGGCGAGGGCGAAATCCTTGTCCGGCCCGGCCCAACGCGCCGAATATATCCCCGGGTCGCCGTTCAGCGCCAAGACCACCAGGCCGGAATCGTCCGCCAGGGCGGGCAATCTCGACGCGCTGGCTGCCGCCAAGGCTTTGAGCTGGGCGTTGGCGATGAACGAGTTTCCGGTTTCCTCCGGCTCCGGCAAGCCAAGCGCGCTCGCCGAAACCACGCGGATGCCGAACGGCACCAGCAACTCTTCGATTTCCCGAACCTTGCCGGGGTTATGGCTAGCGATGACGAGGCGTTTGTCCGCGAGACGTTCCATCATGCGCGAGGATATGGATTGCTCCCCGCAAAAAGGCAAGACGGCTTGTTTCTCACGCCAAGCCCAAGGCCGCGCGCTGGTGTGCCACTAGTTCGCGCGCGCCCGACTCAGCGAGGCCCAGCAGGTAATCGAACTGGTCGCGCTGAAAAGGCGCTGTCTCGCCGGTGGCCTGAATTTCCACCAAGCCGCCGCCTGCGGTCAGCACGAAGTTCGCATCCGCTTCGGCGTTGGAATCCTCGGCATAATCCAAATCGAGCAGAGGCTCGCCGCGATAGAGGCCGCAAGATACAGCCGCGACCTCCTCGCGCAGGGGAATGCTGGAAATGGCGCCGAGCTTTCGCATGTGCGCGAAGGCTTGATAAAGCGCCACATAGGACCCGGTGATCGCTGCGGTCCGCGTTCCGCCGTCCGCTTGTAGAACGTCGCAGTCAAGCCGGATCTGCCGCTCGCCGAAACCGGTCAAATCGGCGACAGCCCGCAAGGAGCGCCCAATCAAGCGTTGGATCTCCTGGGTCCGTCCGGACTGGCGGCCGCGCGCGGCCTCGCGGTCGGTGCGGCTATCGGTGGAGCGTGGCAGCATGCCGTATTCGGCGGTGATCCAGCCCTTGCCGCTGTTTCGCAGCCAGCCCGGAACGGTCTCGCCGATCGATGCGGTGCAAAGGACGTGGGTGTCGCCGAACTTGGCCAAGCAGGAGCCCTCGGCGTACTTGTTGACGCAGACTTCCAAGGAAATGCTTCGCAGTTCGTCCGGGGCTCGGCCGCTCGGGCGCATGGTCACCGCTCCTGTTTGGGAGAAACCGACCTGGGTTCTATCTTATGGGGCGGTGCCGCGTCCAGCGGGGGAATCGGGGTCCTGTCTTGTTGAAACCCTGGGCACTTTCGCTTACATGGCTTATCGGATTGTTTCAAAAGGCCGTTGCACGCGAATGAGCGAGCTTAACCCGAATTTCCCGGGCCCTTCCGCGATCGCCGAGATGAGCGAACGATCGCGCGATATCCTGCGCATGATCGTGGACGCCTACGTTGAGACCGGCGCGCCGGTCGGCTCGCGCACCTTGTCCCGCAAGCTGGGCATGGAGCTCTCGCCGGCGACGATCCGCAACGTCATGGCGGATTTGGAGGAATTGGGCCTGCTGATGGCGCCGCACACCTCGGCCGGCCGTCTGCCGACCGAACAGGGTTTGCGCCTTTACGTGCATGGCTTGCTTGAGCGCGGCACGCTGTCCAGCGACGAGCAGCAACGCATTGATACGCAATGCGCCGCATTGGGCCGCAGCCTGCCGGAGGTCCTGGAGGAGGCGACCAGTATGCTTTCAGGGCTGTCGCGCTGCGCCGGCCTGGTGGTGGCCCCGAAGCAGGACGAGGCCATCAATCATATCGAGTTCGTGTCCCTGGGTCCGGGGCGGGCCATGGTGGTCATGGTCACTCGCTCCGGCGGAGTCGAGAACCGGGTCATCGACGTGCCCGTGGGCTTGCCGCCGTCCTCGCTGGTGGAAGCGACGAACTATCTCTCCGCGCGCTTGCGCGGGCGCACGCTGGGTGAGGCGAAACTGACGATCCAGGACGAGATCGCGGCCCAGCGCACGCAGCTCGACGACCTTACGAACCGTCTCGTCGAAACGGGACTCGCCACTTGGAGCCAAGGCTCTGTCGGGGGAGCCTTGATCGTGCGGGGGCAAGCGCAGCTTCTCGAGGATGTGCAGGCCCTCGAGGACCTGGAGCGGGTGCGCCACCTTTTCGCGGCGCTGGAACGCAAGGAGGCCCTTCTGGGTCTGCTCGACCTGACCGAGGGCGCCGAGGGGGTGCAGATCTTCATCGGCTCCGACAACGAGCTTTTCGGCTTGGCGGGTTGCTCGATGGTGATCGCTCCCTATAACAACAGCGAACAAAGAATCGTCGGAGCGGTCGGTGTGATCGGCCCCACGCGCATCGACTACGCGCGCATCATTCCGATGGTGGACTACACAGCGAAGGTCATCGGGCGCCTTGTCGGCTAACGCGCCGAGAGCACTGCCCTAACCCACGAGGTCGGAGAGTTCATGTCTGACAAATTCAAGCGAAACCGAGACTCCGCCGAACATGCCAGCCCCGGGGCGGAGCAGCCGGCCGGCCCGGAGCTTACGCCCGAGGAGCTGGCGATTCTGGCGGAGAACGAGGCGGAGGGCGGTCTTGCCGAGGACCCGCTGACGGCCGCGCGGGCGGAGAACGCCGAATTGCGCGACCAATTGCTGAGGGCCTTGGCGGAGACGGAGAATGTCCGGCAGCGCGCCCGCCGGGAGCGGGAGGAGGCCTTGAAATACGCCACCGCCCCCTTCGCGCGGGACCTCTTGCCCGTGGCGGACAACTTGCGCCGCGCCCTGGAAAGCGTCCCGGACGGGCTGTCCGAGGACGAAGGTGTGAAGACCCTGCTGACAGGGGTGGAGATGACGGAGCGCGCCCTGCAGGATGCCTTCTCGAAGCACGCCATCCGGCAGATCGACCCGATCGGCGAGAAGCTCGACCCTCATGCCCACGAGGCCATGGTTGAGGTGCTCGACCCCTCCCTGGTGGCCGGCACGGTTTCGCAAGTCTTCGAGCGAGGCTATGCCCTGCACGACCGCTTGCTGCGTCCGGCCCGGGTTGGCGTCGCGAAGGGTGGTCCCGCCCACGGCGCCGATCCGGCTAAGGGTCCGCGGCCCGGCCCGGGATCGAAGCTCGACACCGAAGCCTGAGGGTGTGGTCAGCGGCCCGGCCGCCAAGGGCCTGACACCTTGCGGCGCGCCAGATCCCTGCTCATATCTAGCTAAGGTCCAGGTGTGGCGCGTGCCGGCGCCCCGGAGGCCGTGCAACCCGTCTTCAAGAACCGATAACGAGATGAGGCAATGACCACCAGTCCCGGGGAGACCTTGCAGTTTCAAGCCGAAGTCAGCCGGCTGCTTGATATCGTCGCGAACGCGCTCTATTCGCAGAAAGAGGTGTTTCTGCGCGAGCTGATCTCAAATAGCTCAGACGCTTGCGACCGCCTGCGCTACGCCGCCCTCACACAACCCGAGCTGATCAAGGACGACCCGGATTTTCGCATCCGCCTGACACCGGACACGGCGAGCAACGTTCTTGCCGTGGAGGACAATGGCCTTGGCATGAACCGGGAGGACTTGGTCGAGAATTTAGGAACCATTGCGCGCTCGGGCACCGCGGCCTTTCTCGAGAAGATGGGTGACCAGCGTGGCGAGGTCGATCTCATCGGTCAATTCGGCGTCGGCTTTTATTCCGCTTTCATGGTGGCCGAAACCGTCGTTGTCCTGACCCGCAAGGCGGGCGAGGCCCAGGGTTGGCGCTGGGAATCCGATGGAAAGGGCAGTTTCACCATCGCCGAGAGCGACGAGGCCCCTGCCCGCGGCACGCGCATCCTGCTGAATCTGCGGGAGGACGCGAAACCGTTCCTGGAAGCGGCTGAACTCAAGCGGATCGTCAAGACCTACTCGGACCACATCGCCGTTCCAATCGAACTCGTGGAGGGCGATAAGACCGAAACCCTGAACAGCGGCGGTGCCCTGTGGCTGAGGCCCAAGTCCGACATCACCGAGGAGCAGTACAAGGAGTTCTATCACCACACCGCCCACGCCTTCGACGAGCCATGGCTGAGGATCCATTTCCGGGCGGAGGGGATGATGGAGTACACCGGCCTCCTCTTCATACCCTCCATGAAGCCAATGGACCTTTTCGACCCGCAGCGCAAAGGGCGGGTCAAGCTCTACGTGAAGCGGGTGTTCATCACGGACGATTGCGAGGAACTCGTTCCCCCCTATCTGAGGTTCCTGCGCGGTGTGGTGGACTCCGAGGATCTTCCGCTGAACATCAGCCGGGAGCTCCTTCAACACAACCCGGTCCTAAAGCGCATGAAGACGGCGATCACCAAGCGCGTGCTTTCGGAGCTGGAAAACCGATCCAAGGAGGATGCCGAGGGCTACGCGGCCTTCTGGGAGAACTTCGGCGCCGTCCTGAAGGAAGGAATCTATGAGGATGCCACCCAGCGCGATGCCCTGCTAAAACTGGCGCGCTTCCACTCCACCCACGGCGATGGCCTAACCAGTCTCGACGACTATCTGGCCCGCAAGAAGCCGGGGCAGGAAGCGATCTACACGATCACCGGCGAAGACCTGGAGAGCGTCAAGCGCAGCCCGCAGCTTGAAGGCTTTCTCGACAAGGGTGTCGAGGTCCTGCTTCTGACCGACCCGGTTGACGAATTCTGGATCCCGGCGGTGATGAAGTACGAGGACCTGCCGTTCCAGTCGGTGACCCAAGGCAGTGCCGATCTCGACTCCCTGGAAGGCGAGGAGCAGGACAAGGAAGAAGATGCGGCGGCCGAGGAAACACCGGGGCTGGAGACCCTGGTGGCCTTCGTGAAGTCGACCCTGGGGGATGCGGTCAAGGACGTGAAGCTGTCCAAGCGCCTCACCGCGAGCCCGGTCTGCCTGGTGGCCGACGCCGGGGACATGGACTTGCATCTGGCGCGGCTGCTGCGTCAGCACAACCAATTGCAAGACAGCCTTCCGCGAGTTCTGGAGCTCAACCCGAAACACTCCCTGATCCTCGGCCTGGCCGAGGCTGTCCGCGCGCGCGGTGCTGGCGAGGAAGCCGGGCGGATCAGCGGCGACGCGCTGGCGGAAGTTGCCTGGCTCTTGGTGGATCAAGCGCGCATCCTGGAGGGTGAGAGTCCCGCCGATCCGGCGGCCTTCTCGCGCCGGCTAACGCTGGTGGTTGAGCAGGGTCTGGGTCTGCCGGCTCCCGATGGCCGCACGCCTGGCGGCGATGGGGGTTCGCCAGATGGCGATGTCGATCGGGCGGCGGAGTGATCCATGGCCGGACAAACGAAAGCCCTAGCGGTCCTGCCCCCCTCCGCGGAAAGCGAAGAGCAGGTACGCTCTGAATTTTGGCGCAAGCTGCGCCGCTTCGCAGGGCGCCTGCCCTTCGCGGAAGACGCGGTGGCGGCGTGGTTCTGCGCCTTCGATCCGCGAACGCCACTCAAGGCGAAAGCGATCCTGATCGGGGCACTTGCCTATTTCCTGCTTCCCGCGGATGCGGTTCCGGATGTGCTGGCGGGTTTGGGCTTCACCGACGACGCGGCGGTGCTATTCGCGGCGATCCGAAGCGTTGCGCCCTATGTTCGCGAAAGCCATCGTGCTCAGGCGCGCGAAGCCCTGGAGACGGAGGGGCTTTCCGCGCACGCGCCTTGAGGGTGGAAGGCCATGAGGCCCAAGGCCCAAGACCCATGACCCTCAAGAAAAGCCGGTGTTGATCCGACACCGATACGATGGGCTAGACTGGGGCCCTCGGGGCGCGGATTCTAACGACGGGCTCGAGAAGACGAACTCCAACGGCGGTGCCATGCGCTTAATGCTCTTGATCGGTTTTCTGCTGCTGTCCGCCGGGCGGACGCAGGCCGCGGAAGTCGTTCAGTTTCCCTCCGCGACCTTGCCGCCCACGGCTTTTGCCTTGCGGCATCTGGAAAAGCAGGACCGCATGTGGACGCCGCCGCCGGTGGTGGAGGTGACCGGATATCTGGATCTGCCGGAAAGCGATGAGCTGTTGCCGGCGATCGTGCTCTTGCCGGATTGCGACGGCTACGCGCCGGTACACCCCTATTCCTTCGCGGAGTGGGGCTATGCGGTGCTCGCGATCGATCCTCACGGCGCTCGAGGCTTGAGCCCGACTTGCCGAGGCGGAAGCCCGATGAGCGCGTCTTCCATGGCGCTCGACGCTCAAGGGGCCTTGACCTATCTCGCGGGCCGGCCGGAGATCGACCCCGACCGGATTGCCGTGGTTGGTTGGGGCTTGGGTGGGGAAGCCGCCCTGGAGTCGGTTCTGCGCGGAGGCATCGCGGCACCGTTGCGCGGCTCCTTCGCCGCGGCGGCGTCGTTTTATCCCTTCTGCGCCTTCGACGGCGACTTCCTGGTGCCGAGCTTGATCCTTGTGGGGGAAGCCGATGAGATTGCTCCTCCGCGCCTGTGCCGCTTCATGGTCAAGCGCGTGCCCGAGGAGGCGTCGGAAATCGATCTGGTGATCTATGCTGGCGCCGGTCACGGCTTCGACCAAACGCGATTTCGCGAGCCGGCGGAGCGCGATCTTGGCTGGGGTAAGCATCCGCTTGTCTACGACCCGGCGGCACACGAGGATGCGGCCCAGAAGCTGAAAGGCTATTTGGACCGGCTGCTCTCCAGCGAATAAGCTCAATCGTGAACCGGCAGATTCGAGCGCGGAGGAAAGGACTCATGCCTATTGTTCTGGTGACCGGCGGCAGCCGGGGAATAGGGGCCGCGGTGTGCCGGCTCGCCGCTCGCGACGGCTGGGACGTTTCGGTTAACTATACCAGCGATGCAAGCGCCGCCGCCGAGGTCGTTGCGGCGGTCGAAGCCGCAGGACGGCGGGCGGTGGCGATCAAGGCCGACGTCAGCGACCCGGCTGAGGTCGAGTTGCTCTTCGAGGAGACCGAAAAGGCCCTAGGACCTATCGACGGCTTGGTGAATTCCGCCGGGATAACCGGCCTCGTCTCGCCCTTGGCCGAAGCGCGGGCGGAAACCATTGCGCGCACCATGGACATCAATGTGAACGGTACGCTCTATTGCTGCCGGGAAGCGGCCCGGCGCATGAGCGCGCGCGGCGGCGCCATCGTCAATCTCTCCTCGGCGGCGGCCAACCTGGGCAGCCCCGGCGAGTTCGTCTGGTACGCCGCGAGCAAAGGCGCGGTTGACAGCCTCACGATCGGGCTGTCCAAGGAGCTCGGGCCCCAGGGCATTCGCGTGAACGCCGTGGCCCCGGGCCTGATCGAAACCGACATTCATGCCTCCGCGGGTGCGCCCGAGCGGGTCGCGCGCTTGGTTCCCCTTGTGCCCTTGGGTCGGTCCGGCAGCGCGGAGGAGACCGCGGAGCCGATCGTCTGGCTGCTTTCGCCGGCCGCGTCCTACGTGACCGGGTCGGTGATCCGGGTGGCCGGCGGTCGCTAGCGCCGTTTAGTTCCGCCGGAACCTCGGCTTGGCGATGCCCGTGCGCTCGCACCAGTGGTCGAGCAAGGCCGAGAAGTCCTTCCCGCCATAGGACGCCGCGCGCGCCAGGCTGAGCGCCTCGCGCGCCGAGGCGCCCGTGGGAAGCGGAACCCTCGCCGCGTTCGCCGCGTCCACGATCAAGGACAGGTCCTTGTGCGCGAGATTGATGGTGAAACCCGGCTCCGTGTCGCCGGTGAGCACCTTTGTCGCGTAGTTGATCTTGAGCTGGCCATTGGTCGCGGTGGTGCCATGGATCACGTCCAAGGTGGTCTCAAGGTTGAGCCCGAAGCCCTCAGCCAGGGCCAAGGCCTCGGCGTTCATCTGGCAAGATGCGATCGCGAGAAAGTTGTTCACCAGCTTCGTGCGGATGCCGGTCCCCACGGCGCCGCAGTGATAGACCGTTGTGCCCATGGCGTCGAGCAAGGGCCGAACCTGCTCGAAATCCGCCTCGCTGGCCCCCACCATGAAAAGGCTTTCGCCGCGGTCGGCGTGGCTGGCCAAGCGGCCGACCGGCGCATCGACCATACGAAGCCCGCCTTCGGCCAGGCGCTCGGCGACAAAGTCCGTGGTTTTCGGATCGACGGTGCTCATGTCCATCACCAAGGCGCCCTTGGGCGCGCTCTCCAGGATACCGCCGGGCCCGAGCACTACGCTCTCGACGTCCTTGGACGCCGGCAGCATGGTCACCACGATGTCCGCTCCCGCCGCGGCCTCGGCGATGCTCGCCGCCGGCTTTCCGCCGGCCGCCACGAAGGCCTCGACGGCGGCGGGGTCGAGATCGCACCCGGCAACCTCGAAGCCCTTGCGCGCCAGGTTGCTGGCCATCGGCAGGCCCATCCGGCCGAGCCCGATAAATCCAATTCTAGGCATCCTCGCTTATCCTCCCCCTCCACTCATTTTGGGCTGACTGATTTTGAGGCGAATCTAGAGGGTTGGCGCGGTGAGAGGCAAGGAAAGGCAGACCCCAAAAAAGGAGGCCCCGCCATTGGGGGGCATTGGCGGGGCCGTGCGATGCGCGTGGCCGACGGGGCGGTCGGCGGGGGGTCCTTCTCGGCGTCATCGCTGGTTAATAATATTACGAAGATATGTGGCGATCACATGGCACTGTGAAGACAATTTCCGGACGGAAAGGGGGAATTACGCGAGCTGTGGGCGCGAGCCACCCCTTCGGAGTCCCTTCGCCTACCCCTTTTTCGCCTCAATCGAAGAGCCGGTCGATATCGTCCTGGGAGAGGCCCTGACCTTCTTGCTGCGGCCCTTCCATCAGGTCCGCGTCGGTACCGGTCATCCGCACCGGAACCGGCGTGTCGGCGAAGGCTTCGACGCCGCCGCAGGCCTCGACAATATTCAGGATGTGGCGTTCGATGTGGCGCAGGACCTTGACGACCTTGCTCAGCCGCTGACCGGTGATGTCCTGAAACCCGCAGGCCTGGATAACCCGCACCACTTCGGCGGAAATATGGTCCAGGCGCGCGAGAGAGTCGGCGTCTTCCAGCAGGTCCGCCGCCAAGGCCGCGATCTGCGCCTCGATTTTCTCGGAGGCGTCCAGGATGTTTTGGGTGGCCATCTCGGTGGCCGCGAGGGTCGCGTCCAGTTTGCCGGTCGCGTGGGCCAGGCGATCGTCTTCGTCCATGGGATGATTGATCGCGGCGATTTCCGATTTTGTGCGGCCGATGGTGCGGACCATCTGGGTGATTTCCGTGCGCACGACCGCGTCGCTGGCGGGGGAGGTATCGAGGTCAGGCCCCGGGCGTCCGGAGAGCATGGTCTTGATCTCGTCCCAGCCGGCAAGGATTTCCGCGCTGCAGGGGCTGCCGTCGAGCGTTAGCGATGACGCGACGAAGCCACCTTGAGCGGCCAGCCGCCGTTCCGCCGTAAACTGTTTAGCGCTCTTCGGCATCCCAAGCCTTTCCAGTCAGTCGCGCTCCCGCCAGGCAAGCTTCGCCCTGGCGTAAAAGCCCTTATAAGTGGAAATTCTGAAGGAAAGGTGAGGAGTTTTGGGCGGGCTCGGGCGCTAGTCCGGTTCCGCCGCTTCATCCATCGCGATCAAGGTCGCCGCCAAGCACTGACCGCCGAGCGCACGGCAGCGCGGGCAGCGGTCCTCTATCAGTGGCTTGAACTCCTCGTGAAACACACCGAGGTCGGAGCAAGCCAGCCGATCACCTTCTCGTTGGCTTGCTCCTATCCCGGACATCTCTAAGAGGCCTTTGGATGCATGACGTTCTTGGCTTAGTTCGGCAAAGCGCTGATCACGTACATGGCCTTCAGGATTTCGCTCGGCTGCGCCTTGGCACCGAAAGAGGCCTGGAAGAGCTGGGTGACCGCTCCTGAACGGTAAATACTGCTCAAGGTCGCGTCGACCAGGAGCCGGAAATCAGACTCGCCGCGCTGCATCGCCAGTCCATAGGGCTCGTAGGTGAAGTGGCGCTCGGACAGCATCATGTCCGTGCCGGTTCCGTGATCCAGCAAGAGGAAAACGAGAATTGCCCGGTCGGCGAAGTAGGCGTCGAGGCTGCCGTCTTGCAGGCCCGCCAGGCCGTCCTGGTGGCTGGCGACAGGCACGACATCCGCCTCGATGTTCGCGGCGGCCAGGGCTCCGCTCAGGGACTCCTGGGTGGTGGTGCCGCTGCGCACGCCGACCTTCATGCCGGCGAGCTCTTGGAAGCTCTGTGGGCCGTCCTTGCGGAACATCACGCTGGCGCCGTCGATGAAGGTCGGGATCGAAAAGTCCATGGTTTCGCGGCGCGAAAGGGTCTGGCTGGTGGCGCCGCAGAGGATGTCGATCTTGCCGGAGCTCAACATGTCGAAACGGTTGTCGGCGGTCACCGGCACGTAATTGACGTTCAGCGTCTCCACGCCCGTGACTTTCTTCACCTGAGTCGCCACCGCCCTGCATAGCTCGACCGAATAGCCGGCGGGCTCGCCAATATCGTTCTTGAAGGCGAAGGGCTGGGCGTCCTCGCGGAACCCGATATTGAACGTGCCGCTATCGCGCACGCGTTCGAGAACTCCCGCTTGCGCGGTTGCGGTCCAAGCCACCGCGAGGGCGATGGCCAGCAAGGGCTTCAGCATTCTTGGCTCCCCATGGATATGATTGATGGAAAAATGAAACAGACTCGCCAGGGCTACCATAATCTCAAGCAAGAGTCGCCGCCGCTTTCGCGGGTCCCAGGAGAATCGCCGGCGGGATCAGCTTGGGGAGACTCGACGGCGCGCGCGCAGAAACATCAGGAAGCCCAGTGGCCCCAGCATAAGCACCATGACAAGCCAGCCCACCCGCGGACCCAGGGGGCAGCGCGACCCCGGGGGAGGCCGCCAGGCCCCGGCCCTTGGCGAGAGCGCGACGAACGCCAGCGGCAAGAGCCAGCCAAGGCAGAAAACGGTCCAGGCAAAAATCGTTTCTGTCATGATCCTCGAGGAGTTCTTTTCCCCGCCGTGCCGCGGTTAATATTTGTATGCGATTGATTTATTTGCCCTTTTAGCACTTTCAAGGCGTTGACTCCAGAAATATGGAAAAACTTAGATTGTTAACCTTTCTTTAGGCGCCGGTTCCTAAGGTCGTATGTGACGAAGGCGATTGACCGCTTCCCAGCACGCCTTCGTTGTTCGGATGAGACTTCCGTTCCTTGTGATGCCTCCCTGTTGACTGCCGCCGGGCCAAGCTCGGCGGCTTTTTTTTCGCCTCGCACTCAGACGAGAAGTCAAGTCTATTGATTCCCGTTATTATAAATCCGCCTTATGGAACACTTGACCAGGGGATCGAGTCTTTCTACTGTTCGCTCAAGGGCAAGTTGACAGTGTGAGGCGCACAAAACGAGAGGGCCGCCGACCCGGCAGCGGGCGAGCGGCCCTCCGGTTTTATTTGCCTTCCGTCGAATAATTGTTTGCCATCCCATGAGTGTGGCGAAGGCTTACTGGCGGTCTGCGGCATTCCCTTGCCGATCTTGCCTCCGGGGCGCTTTGGCGCGGGCCGGGTTTGCGTTAAGCTCCGCCGGTCAGATCCAAGCGAGGGCGCGATGGCCGATTCCAAGTTTCTGAAGTTCGATACACTGGCGCTGCACGCGGGGCAAAGGCCCGATCCCGTAACGGGCGCGCGCGCGGTGCCGATCTATCAGACCACTTCCTATGTCTTCCAGGACGCCGATCAAGCGGCCGCGCTCTTCAACCTCGAGCGCGCCGGCTACATCTACAGCCGCATCGCCAATCCAACGGTCGCGGTGCTGGAGGAACGGGTCGCGGCGCTGGACAAGGGCGTGGCCGGTGTCGCCACCGCCTCCGGGCACGCGGCCTTGTTCTTGACGATCACGACGCTGATGAGCCAGGTCGGGCATATCGTCGCCTCATCATCGCTTTACGGCGGCTCGATCAATCTCTTCACCCATACCCTGCCGCGCTTCGGTATCACCGCGACCCTGGTGGATCCGCGCGACCCGAAAGCCTTCGAGGCGGCGATCCGGCCGGAAACCCGGATGATCTTCGGCGAGGTCGTTGGCAATCCGGGGCTCGAGGTCATGGACCTCCCGGCGGTGTCCGAGGTCGCGCATCGCCATCGCTTGCCGCTCGTGATCGATAACACCTTCCTGACGCCCTATCTGCTGCGCCCGGTGGAGTTCGGGGCGGACCTGGTGATTCATTCCGCTACCAAGTGGCTCGGCGGGCATGGCCTGGCCATTGGTGGCGTGACGGTGGACGGCGGCCGTTTCGATTGGGAGGCCAGCGGCCTCTTCCCCACCTTGACGGAGCCCTACGCCGGCTACCACGGCATCGACTATGCCGAGGAGTTCGGGCCGTCCGCCTTCGCCATGCGCATGCGCACCGAGGGCCTGCGCGATTTCGGTCCGGTCATGGCACCGCAAAGTGCCTTCTATCTGCTGCAGGGCATCGAGACCTTGCCGCTTCGCATGGAGCGGCATATGAGCAACACGTTGAAGGTGTTGGAATACCTGCAAGGGGCGGAGGACGTGGCCTGGGTCCTGCATCCGGCGCTGGCCGAACACCCGGATCACGCCCTGGCCGAGCGCCTGCTGCCCAAGGGCGCGGGCTCGATCATATCCTTCGGGGTGAAGGGCGGCCGCCCGGCCGGGCGCAAGTTCATCGAGGCTTGCGGCCTTGCTTCTCACCTCGCCAACGTGGGCGACGCCAAGACACTGGTCATCCATCCGGCGAGCACCACCCATTCCCAGATGAGCGAGACGGAGCTCAAGCGGGCCGGGGTGGGCGAGGACATGATCCGCCTCTCTGTGGGGCTTGAAGACCCGGACGATATCATCGCCGATCTGCGCGCCTCCCTGCGCGCCTCCCAGCGCGTCTAGGAACAGAGGCTCGACGACATGGAGCTTCGCGTTCGCGACCGCGCGGCATTCGCCGCGACCGGCGGCCGGCCTTTCGACCCGGCTTTGCCCACGGTGGTTTTCGTGCACGGCGCCGGCATGGACCACACGGTCTGGGCCTTGCAAAGCCGCTATCTGGCCCATCACGGCCGGGGGGTGCTCGCGGTCAACCTGCCGGGCCACGGCCGCTCGGACGGCCCGCCCCTGACAAGTATCGAGGACATGGCCGATTGGCTGGCGGAGGTGCTGGAAGCCGCCGGCGTGGAGAGCGCTGCCTTCGTCGGGCACTCCATGGGCGCCATCGCGGCACTGTCGTGCGCTGCGCGCCATCCGGATCGCGTGCGGGCTCTGCTGCTGCTGGGGTCGGCTCCGGCCATGCCGGTCCACCCGGATTTGCTCGCCGCCGCCAAGGCCGATGCCCACGACGCCATCGACATGGTGAATGCCTGGGCCCATGGGGGTGCAGCCCATCGCGGCGGCCATCCGCTGTCGGGGACCTGGCTGATCGGGGGCGGCAACCGCTTGCTGGAGCGGGCGGCGCCGGGCGTGCTGCACGCCGATCTCGCCGCATGCAACGCCTACGCGGATGGCCTGGCGGACGCCGCCAAGGTCGCCTGCCCCACCCTGGTCGTCATGGGCCAGGGCGATCGCATGACCCCGGCCAAGGCGGGGGCCAAGCTGGTCGAGGCCATCGCGGGCGCGCGCGGCCACGTCATCCCGGGGGCCGGCCACATGATGATGACCGAACAGCCCGACGCCACCCTCGACGCCATCAAGGCGGAGGTCTAGGGAGAAAACCCATGAGCGAGAGGATCCAGGCCCCACAGACGCGCGCGGGCTACAAGCGCTGGCTTTCGATTCCGACGCGCTGGATCGACAACGACATCTACGGCCACGTCAACAACGTGATCTACTACAGCTACTTCGACACGGTGATTAACGAGTATCTGATCCGCGAAGGCCAGATGGACATCTACAACGATCCGGTCATCGGCATCACGCCGGAGACCTTTTGCCAGTTCAAGGACTCCTTCGCCTTCCCGGAAACCGTCGAGGCGGGCCTGGCCGTCGGCCGCCTGGGCCGCCGCAGCGTCACCTACCTGGTCGGCTTGTTCAAGGAAGGCAGCGAGACCCCCGCGGCACTCGGCCACTTCGTCCACGTCTTCGTGGAGCGCGAAACCCAGCGCCCGACCGACATGCCCGAGAAGGTGCGCGCGGCGCTTGAGAAGCTGGTGGTTTGAGAGCGCGGAATAGGCAAAACCCACCGATCCCGCGCGGTTTGCAAGCCCCTAAGGCCAGGCGGCAAGGGGGGGAAGCGACATCAGAATGGCCTCTACGTTGCCGCCGGTCTTGAGGCCGAACTGCGTGCCCCGGTCGTAGACCAGGTTGAACTCCGCATAGCGCCCGCGCTTGAAAAGCTGATGCTGGCGTTGTTCCTCGGTCCAGGGCTCGTTCATGTGCCGGCGCACGAGGCGCCGGTAGATGTCGAGGAAGGCGCGGCCTACGTCCTGGGTGAAGGCGAAGTCCGCCTCCCAGTCGCCGCTGTCCAGATAGTCGTAAAAGATGCCGCCCACGCCGCGCGCCTCGCCGCGGTGCTTGATCATGAAGTAGTCGTCGCACCAGGCCTTGAACTTGGGATAGTAGTCCGGGTCGTGGGCATCGCAGGCGGCCTTAAAGGCGGCGTGGAAGTCGGCTGTGTCCGCGTCCACCGGGACCATCGGGTTAAGATCGCCGCCGCCGCCGAACCAGGCCTTCGAAGTCACGATATGCCGGGTGTTCATATGTACCGCGGGCACCAGTGGGCTGCGCATATGGGCGACCAGCGAGATGCCGCTGGCCCAGAAGCTGGGGTCCTCCTCGGCCCCCGGGATCTGTTTGGCGAACTCCTGGGAGAAGGCCCCGTGCACGGTGGAGACGTTAACGCCTACCTTCTCGAAGACCTTGCCGCGCATTAGCGCCATGGTGCCGCCGCCGCCGGGGGAGCCGTCCTCGTTGACGCGGGTCCAATCCTTGCGTTCGAAGCGGCCTTCGGGGATCCCGGCGCAGCGCTCCGCGTTTTCGCCCGTCAGCTCGCCTTCCAGGGTCTCGAAGGCAGCGCAGATCTTGTCACGCAGCTCCGCGAACCAGGCCGAGGCCCGGCCCTTGCGTTGATCCAGGATGTCGCTATCGGGCATGTCCTACCTTTCCGCTTCCTCGGGATTGGGTTTCGGGAAGAGATCCGTCTGGCGCAGAGCCTCGCCAAGGGCCATGGCCGCCGCCAGGGCCACGTTGAGGGATCGCGCGCCCGGCCGCAAGGGCAAGACGAGGCGCGCGTCCACCGCCTCGTGGATCTCCGCGGGGACACCGGCGCTTTCGCGCCCCATCATCAAGCTGTCGTCGGCGCGGAACTGGAAGGCGTGCACAGGCAGGCTGCCGGCCGTGGTCAGCAGAATCAGCCGCCCGCGCGGCTCGCCGGCGTAGGCCGCCCAAGAAGCGTGGCGGCGCAACTCCGCCAAATCGAGATAATCCATGCCGACCCGGCGCATCCGGCGTTCGTCCCAAACGAAGCCACAGGGCTCGATCACGTCCACCGGTACGCCCAGGCATGCGGCCAGACGTAGCATGGCCGCGGTGTTCTGAGGGATGTCCGGTTGATACAAGACGAGGCGCATCGGGGACTGTCGGGGCTCCAGCAGGCCAAGCAACGGCGATCATGGCGCCTTTTCGGTCAGATGCAAGGACCGCGCGGCTTGCCTTTCGGGCCGAAATTCTTCTATATGCCAACAGGGAAACCTGGCAACCGGTGGGGGCCTGCGGCGGAGCGCCGCAATGGCGAGTCGGTTTGCGTGGGTTACATTTTCAGGGGCAAGCCAGGCTCCGGAAAACGACGAGGGGTACAGCAAGGCATGGTGGATACTGCGCACGGCGGAAAAGACGAGGCGGATCAGCCTAAACGGGATTTTCTCTTCCTGGCGGCCGGCGCCATGGGGGCCATCGGGACCGCCGCCGTGGTTTGGCCGATGATCGACTCCCTGAACCCCTCGGCCGACGTTCTGGCCTTGGCAAGCACCGAGGTCGATCTTTCTCCGGTCGAGGTTGGCCAGGCGATCACTGTGACCTGGCGGGGCAAGCCGGTTTTCGTGCGCCACCGCACCGAGGCGGAGATCGATGAAGCGGGAGCGGTCGATCTAGCTGAGCTGCGCGACCCGCAGCCTGACTCCGAGCGCACCCAGAAGCCGGAATGGCTCGTCATGGTGGGGATTTGCACGCACCTCGGCTGCATTCCGCTCGGCCAGAAGCCGGGCGATCCGAAAGGCGAGTACGGTGGCTGGTTCTGCCCCTGCCACGGCTCCCACTACGACACCTCGGGCCGCATCCGCAAAGGCCCGGCGCCGGAGAACATGCTCGTGCCCACGCACGATTTCATCGACGACACAACCCTGGTCGTGGGTTAGGAGAGGCAAGATGAGCGGCTTTCAAAGCGACAACGCCGTGGTGAAGTGGATTGACCACCGTTTGCCGATCTTCACCTACATGAACCACGAGCTCAACGAGTACCCGACACCGCGCAACCTCAGCTACATGTGGAACTTCGGGTCCTTGGCAGGGATCGCGCTGGTGATCATGATTGTCACCGGCATCTTGCTGGCGATGCAGTACACGCCCCATGTGGACCATGCCTTTGCCTCGGTCGAGCGGATCATGCGCGACGTCAACTACGGCTGGCTGATCCGCTACGTGCACATGAACGGCGCGTCCTTCTTCTTCATCGTGGTCTACATCCACATTTTCCGCGGGCTCTATTACGGATCCTACAAGGCGCCACGGGAAATTCTCTGGATGCTGGGCGTCATTATCATGCTTTTGATGATGGCCACGGCCTTCATGGGTTATGTCTTGCCCTGGGGTCAGATGAGCTTCTGGGGCGCGACCGTGATCACCAATCTGTTCTCGGCGATCCCCCTGGTGGGCGAGGGCATCGTGACCTGGCTGTGGGGCGGCTTCTCGGTGGACAATCCGACGCTGAACCGCTTCTTCGCGCTGCATTACCTCCTGCCCTTCGTCATCGTGGGGGTGGTTTTCCTGCATCTTTGGGCGCTGCACCGCTTCGGGTCGAACAACCCCTTGGGCATCGATGCGAAGGGGCCGCAGGACAAGATCCCCTTCAACCCCTACTACACGGTGAAGGATGCCTTCGGCTTGGGGGTCTTCCTGATCTTCTTCGCCGCCTTCGTGTTCTTCGCGCCCAACTACATGGGCCACCCGGACAACTACATCGAGGCGAACCCCCTCGTAACGCCGCCGCATATCGTGCCGGAGTGGTACTTCCTGCCGTTCTACGCCATGTTGCGTGCCGTGACCTTCGACATCTCGATTCCCTTCACAGGGATCATCCTGATCGAGGCGAAGCTTGGGGGGGTGATCGTGATGTTCGCCTCCATCATCATCCTGTTCTTCCTGCCCTGGCTGGATAGCTCGCCCGTGCGCAGCGGGCGCTTCCGCCCGACCTTCAAATGGTTCTTCTGGATACTGGCGATCGATCTCGTGGCGCTCGGCTATCTCGGATCGAAGCCGGCGGAGCAGCCCTACGTGGCCTTCGCCCAGATCGCGACCGCGTACTATTTCTTCCACTTCCTGATCCTGCTGCCCTTGCTGGGTAAGCTGGAGCGGCCGAAACCCTTGCCCACCTCGATCAGCGAGCCGGTGCTCAAGGGGGGCGGAATGATGGCCGGCGCCGCCGCCAAGCCGATGGAGAAGCCCTGATGCCGAAAGCCATGATGAAGACCTTCGGGGCAGCCGCGATCGCGGCATCCATCCTCGGCGCGGCAATCGCCACCGCGCCACGGAGCGCGCAGGCCGCGGGCGAGGCCGTGCCGATCCCCAGCTACGACTGGTCCTTCAGCGGAATCTTCGGGACCTTCGACCGGGCGGCCATGCAGCGCGGGTTCCAGGTTTACACAGAGGTTTGCGCCTCCTGTCACGGCTTGGAGTACATAGCGTTCCGCAACCTCGCGGCGCTCGGCTACGACGAGGATCAGATCAAGGCCATTGCCGCGACCTACACCGTGGGGGACGGGCCTGACGACTTCGGCGAGATGTTCGAGCGCGAGGCCATTCCGGCGGACCGCTTCCCGCCGCCCTTTGCCAACGAGAACGCGGCGCGCGCCGCCATGGGCGGAGCCTATCCGCCGGACCTTTCCTTGATGACCAAGAAGCGCGCGAACGGCGTCAACTACCTGCACGCGCTCCTGATCGGTTACGAGGACCCGCCGGCGGGCGTGGAGGTGCCGGAAGGGCAGTACTGGAACGCCTACTTCCCGGGACATCTGATCTCCATGCCGCCGCCCTTGCTGGAAGATCAGGTCGAGTTCTCGGACGGCACGCCGGCCACGGTCGAGCAGATGTCCTCCGACCTCACCACCTTCCTGGCCTGGGCTGCGGAGCCCATGATGGAGGAGCGCAAGCGCATGGGCGTGAAGGCCCTGCTGTTCCTCTTGGTGCTAACCGCCTTGCTCTATGCGGTGAAGCGCAAGATCTGGGCAGACATACATTAAGTCGCGGACCCTCGTTTCCGGGCCCTAGGCCTGGCCCTTTAGCATTTCTTCGGTGCCGATTGCCGCGCATCGCGTCGGGCGGGAGCTGCCGCCGTGAAATTGCGTTCCTTGCACTTGCGGGGGTCCCGTGTCTGTCCGGCCCTGGTGTAGTCTTGGGGAGTGATGAGATAAGGCAAGGAGTTTGGGGGCATGCCAGATGCGGGGATGCCGCCGGTCATTGGCGTGATCGGTGGAAGCGGGCTTTACGATATTCCGGGGTTGAGCGACGTCGCCTGGCGCAGCGTTGAGTCGCCCTTCGGCAAGGCGTCCGACGCGCTTCTGTTCGGCAGCCTGGACGGGCAGCCGATCGTCTTCCTGCCCCGGCACGGGCGGGGCCATCCCTTGCCGCCGGACGCCTTGAACTACCGCGCGAACATCGACGCGCTGAAACGCTGCGGCGTTACCGATATTATCTCCGTCAGCGCGGTTGGCTCGCTAAAGCCGGAGCTAACGCCGGGGACCTTCGTGCTGGTGGATCAGTTCATCGACCGCACTTTCGCGCGCAAGAAGTCTTTTTTCGGCGAGGGCCTTGTCGCCCATGTTTCCATGGCCGACCCGGTTTGCGGGCGCATGACGGAGCCACTGGCCGAAGCCCTGGAGGAACTGGGGATCCCGCACAGCCGGGGCGGGACTTATATGGTCATGGAGGGCCCTCAGTTCTCCACTAGAGCGGAGTCCCACCTCTACCGCTCCTGGGGCTGCGACGTGATCGGCATGACCAACATGCCGGAAGGCAAGCTCGCCCGTGAAGCCGAGATGTGCTACGCGACCGTCGCCATGGTCACCGATTTCGATTGCTGGCACGAGGACCACGACCACGTCACGGTCGACCAGGTCATCAAGGTGCTGCTGGCCAACGCCGACAAGGCCCGCGCGCTGATTCGCCAGGTGGCGCCAAAGCTCGCCCAGCGCCGGGAAAGCTGCTCGAAGGGCTGTCATACCGCCCTGGACACCGCCGTGATCACACATCCGGACCACCGGGATCCGGATATGATCGCCAAGTTGGACGCGGTCGCCGGGCGCGCCCTTCGCGCGGCGAAGGCGGAATGACGGTGACGAAATGACGGTGACGAAATGACCGGGGCGTTTTCCGGCCTGGATCACGTCTTGGTGGGGGTGCGCGATTTGGAGGCCGCGCGGGCCACATGGACAGGCCTGGGCTTCAACCCCTGTCCGCGAGGCCGGCATACGGGTTGGGGCACCGCCAACTACTGCCTGATGTTTCCGGGCGACTATGTCGAGCTTTTGGGGATCGTCGATCCGACGCAGTTCGTGAACCGCCTAGATAGTTTCTTGGAAAGCGGCGAGGGCCTGCTTGGCGTATCTTTCGCGAGCCCGGATCTGGCGGCCAGTGCCGACCGCTTGGCCCGGGCGGGCATTGTCTGCGAGGGGCCGAAAGATCTAAAGCGCACGATCGAGCTGCCCGGCGGCGAAGTCTTTCCCGCCTTTAAGCTGCTCTACCCGCCACCCGAGGCGGCGCCGGGCTTGAATGCCTTTGCTTGCCGACATCTTACTCCGGACCTGGTCTGGAATCCTGCGTGGCTTGACCACCCCAACAAGGCAACCGCAATCGCCGAAGTGGTGTCAGTGGCGGCCGACCCTGAAGCACTGGCGCCGGCCTACGCGCTCCTCGCCGGCGAGGAGGCTGTGCGGTCCGCCAATGGCGCGTTGGAGGCGCGTTGCGGCCGGGCCATGCTGAGAGTTCTAACGCCGGAAGCCTATCGAGAGCGCTATCCGGGCAGCGGGGAGGAGCCTGCCGGCGATTCGCCCCGGCTCGCCGCGCTCTCCATAGCCAGCTCGGACTTGGGGGAAACCCGGCGCGTCTTGGAGAGTAAGAGGGTGGCCTTCACCCAAGCGCCAAAGCCCGGCGGGCTGGACGTGCCGCCCGAGGCCGCGAGCGGCGTTCGCCTAAGTTTTCTTGGCGTCTAGGGCCACCCCGGCGTTACTGAATAAGAGCCGGGGCGATATCGTACTGCAGCAAGTTGCGCAGGAAGATAAGCAGCAGGATCAAGATCATCGGTGAGATGTCGATCCCCCCGAGATTGGGCACGATTCGGCGGATTGGCCTCAACGCGGGCTCGGTGATGCGGTTCAGGAAGTCGCCGATTGTGTAGACGAGCCGGTTGCTGGTGTTGATCACGTTGAAGGCGACCAGCCAGCTCAGTATGGCCCAGATGATCAGCATCCAGATGTAGATGTTGATCACCTGATCGATGAGAAACAACACGGCTGTCATGGCGTCAGCGAGGCTCCTATCGCGGTCTTGCGGATTCGCGGATCCTTTCTATACCTGCCAAGCCCGTGGGGGAGCAAGACGACAGGGCACCCCACGCAAATCACGCGTGCTCCCTGTCCAGGCACGGCTTGACATTCCCCCGGCCGCTACCCATTATCCGCCCGCCGTCGCGGCCAGTTAGACACCGCGAGCCGGCGTCCCAACCTTGAAAAACCCTTCCGTGGGGCCGTAGCTCAGTTGGGAGAGCGCGTCGTTCGCAATGACGAGGTCAGGGGTTCGATTCCCCTCGGCTCCACCATTT
>JARFRB010000087.1 GCA_029287455.1 Pelagibius litoralis
CCTGCCCGAATCCTGGGAGCTTTGGCTGGACGGCGGGCATAACGCGGCAGCCGGGGCGGCAATCGCCGAGGCCTTGCGGGGATGGCCGGATAAGCCCTTGAAGCTGATCTACGGCATGTTGAACACCAAGGCAGCTCGCGACTTTCTGGCCCCGCTCGCGCACCTTGCCCAAGACCTGGTCGCCGTGCCTGTTCCGGGAGAGCCCGCTTCCTTGACCGCCGAGGAGGCGGCGGCTTATGCGCGAGAGGCCGGTATCCCCGCCTCGCCGGCCGATTCGGTGGCCGAAGCCCTGGAACGCCATATTTCCAGTGGGCCGGAGCCCGCCCGCGTCCTGATTTGCGGATCGCTTTACCTTGCAGGCTCGGTCTTGCGCGAGGGCGCATAGAAAAACCCCCGCCTGGCAAGGGGCGGGGGATCGTCCAAGGTTTCCTGGTAAGGGAAAACGCTTCTAAATGTTCTGCTGGACCCAGTCCTTGAGCTGGTTCTTCGGCAAGGCCCCGACCTTCGTGGCGGCCACTTGACCGTCCTTGAACAGCATCAGCGTCGGAATCCCGCGCACACCGTATTTCGACGGGCTGGCGGGGTTTTCGTCGATGTTCAGCTTCGCAATGGTGACCTTGCCGTTAAGCTCCTGGGCGATCTCTTCCAAGGCGGGCGAGATCGTCTTGCAGGGGCCGCACCATTCCGCCCAGAAATCCACGACCACGGGCCCCTCGGCCTGAAGAACGTCGGTTTCGAAGCTGGTATCGCTGACTTTTGTGGTTGTCATATCGTTTCCCATGACTTGTGGTCGCCCCTCGACCATGGAAGCAGCCGGTGCTGGCTCTCCTGGGGCCGCGTTCACGGAATATGACGACGACACCCGCCCTAGGTCAAGAGATCAGGTGTTAAGTAACGAGGGATCCACCATCATCAGCCGCGCCTCCTGGGTCCACAGCAGGCCGCAGCGCACCTCCCGCCCCGGGTAGACTTCGCTCAACAAGGCCTTGTACAGCGCCATTTGGCGCAAATAGGCGGGCGCGACCTCGGATGGAGTGCGCGGGGGCGGCCGATTGGTCTTGAAATCGACGATCAGAAGTTTTTCCCGGTCCACGAAAATCCGGTCCACCTGTCCGGACACCACCTGTGGCCCATCCGGGCCGTCCACCACCCCTGCGACCGGCACCTCTGCCCGGCTTCCAGGGCCGAAAATCCCTGCAAATTCGGGCGTTTCCAGGACAGCCAGGCATTCCTCCAGGATTTCCGCTTGCTCGTCCGGGCCAAGCGCATGCACGGGCCCGGCCAGGAAGCGGGCGCCAACCTCCCGCCGTCGCTCGGGCGGTAAGTCCGGCAAGCTTTGCAACAGCCTGTGGATAAGGATTCCTCGCTTGAAACGGGTCCCGCCATCTCCCCGCAAGGGGGAAAGACTGGATGGCTCCGCCGCCGAGGGGCGTGAAGGCGCCAAGGGTCTTGGCGGCCTGCGTTCCGGCGGGGCTGCCAGCTTAAGCCAGCTTGGCGGGGGGATCGCGCCCCGCGACGTGACGCCCTGGGCCGCGCCGCCGGTCTGTTTCGGTTCCGCCCGCTGCGCGGTGGTTATGCGCCATCCAACGCCCGCCCAATCGGTTTCGCCGGGCGTGTCCTTGGAGAAATCGAACTCCACCGCTTCGGCCAAGCCGTCACTCAGGGCCCCTTCCACCATGTCGTACCAGCTGCCCTTAGGCGGCGCTTTCTTGCCGTGCCATCCGGCGACATAGAGCCGGTCCTCCGCCCGGGTCAATGCGACATAGAGCAGGCGCCGGTACTCCTGCTTCTGGGCGTCGCGGGCCGCCTGCCAAGCCGTTTTCGCGACCCCTTCGCGCAGGGCTTCGCGCGGCGGCCAAAGCGGCACGTCGCCCTTGAGCCAGAAGATTGGCGGCAGCCTTGTCGGCATGGAGAGTGTGTCGGGCAAGAACACGATGGGGGCTTGCAGCCCCTTGGCGCCGTGCACTGTCATGACCCGCACCGCCTGGGCGCCTACTTCCATGTCCCGCTTGACCTCGACCCCGCCCGCCTCCAGCCAGTGCAGAAAGCCCTCAAGGGAAGGCACCTGATCGCGCTCGTAGGCAAGGGCTTGAGACATGAACTCCTCGATGGCATCGGCGGCGTCCGGGCCCAGGCGCTCGAGCAGCCGCTCTCGCCCTCCTTGGGCCAACACCTCGGCGTAGAACTCGTAGGGGGGCACGAAGTCGGCCCGCTCGGCGAGCCGCGCGAGATAGCCGTGGGCCTCGCGAAAGTCCGGTTCCGCCGCTCGTGCCCTCAGTGCGTCCCAGAGCCTGCCAGGCCGGTTCCAAGCCAGTTCGAAGAGTGCGTTCTCACTCAAGCCGATCAAGGGGCCCTTGAGAACCGTCGCCAGCGTCAGATCATCCCCCGGCAGCAGAAGAGCGCGGCCAAGCGCGGCCAGATCCATCACCGCGAGCTGGTCCGTCAAGACCATGCGGTCAACGCCTGCCACGGGCACGCCGCGGGTTTTCAGCTCCCGCACCAATTCCTCCACGAATCCGGCGCGCTTGCGCACCAGCACAAGCACGTCGCCGGGCTGGATGCGGCGCCCTTGTGGCTCCAGCCAAGCTTCGTCCCCGGGACCGGCACTTTCATCGCCGATCCAGCGCGCGATCCGCTTGGTGATGGCCTGGGCCAGGCGCGCGCGCGGGCTATTTCCGCCGGCCGGGGTGATGGGCAGCTGCCAGGGCTCGGCCTGCTCGTCCACCGGCGGCTTCACCGCGGGCCAGACCTCGACGCGGCCGGCCTGGCCGACGCGCACCGGCGTATGGTTTAGCCAGGCCCCTCCGAAGGTCAGGCCGTCGCGCGCATCTTCTCCGGCGAAGACCGCGTCGACGGTCGTTAGAACCGCGTCGGTCGAACGGAAGGAATGGGTGAGGTCCACCGGCGCGAAGCGCCCCCCGCCCTGCTCGACCACCTGGCGAAAGTGCTCGCCCATGGAGGTGAACACCTTTGGCTGAGCCCCTTGAAAGCTGTAGATCGACTGTTTGGCGTCCCCCACGGCGAAAATCGTGCGCGGCAGACGTTTGCCAAGGCTCTCGTAGGCGCTTTCGCCGGCGAAGAACTCGGCCGTCAAGGCCTCCACGACCCGCCAGTGATCGGAGTTCGTGTCCTGGGCCTCGTCGATCAAGAGATGTTCGATGCCCCCATCGAGCTTGTAGAGCACCCAAGGCGAAATACCCCGGGATTCCAGGAGCTTGCGGCACTCGAGGATCAGATCGTCGAAGTCGAGCACGGCGGCGGCACGCTTACCGTCCTCGTAGGCCCGCAAGATCGCCGCGCCGAGCCGCAACAGGGCGCCCGTCGCCCGCAGCAAGGCCACGGCTTTGAGCGCCTCCTGGAGAGCGAAGAGGCGCCGTGCTTCCCGGTCCATGATCTCCGCCCCCTCGGGGAACAGCTTCAGGGCTTCGGCATGTATCAACTTCTTCCGGATCTGACCTTCGCCTGTCAGGAAAGCCTCTTGGTAGGTCTCGATGCCGGCGGTCCGCTCCTGCGCGCTGGCGGCTAGCCAGTCGGATATCTTCTGCCCGTTCTCCCGGTCTTTCTTGCCGCCTTCGGCCATCGCTTTCGCGCAGCGCCGTAGGCTGGCGCCATCGAAGCTCTCCTCGGCCGCGCCGGCCGCAAGCAGCTCCGGCTCGCCAAGACCCTCGGTGACGCCAAGACGCTTGGCGAGCTCGGCGGTCACGCCGTCAACGCCGCCATGCGCTGCCAGGGACCGGGAAAGTCGGCCGCGCTGCAGGACAAGCGCACCCATCAACCCGGCGAAGTCCTGCTCGTTGACCTGGCGCGTGATCTCCGCGAGGGCCGAGGCGATGGCGTCTTGACCCGGATTCCCGGCAGCGGACAGAACCTGCTCGCGGGCCTGGCTAAGACGCTCCGCCGCGTCGCGCTCTTCGAGCAAGCGAAAGTGCGGTGCCACTTCTGCCTCCAGCGGGAAACGGCCAAGCAGCGACTGGCAAAAAGCGTGGATCGTCTGGATCTTCATGCCGCCGGGAGCGTCGAGCACCCGCGCGAAGAGCTGGCGCGCACGGATGAGGGTCTCCTCGTCCGCCGCCGCGCCCAGAAGTCCGCGCAAGCTGTCCTCGACGCGGGTCATGTCCAGCGAGGCCCAGTTCGCCAAGGTGCTGGCCAGGCGCTCGGTCATCTCCGCCGCCGCCGCCTTGGTGAAGGTCAAGCAGAGAATCCGCTCCGGCCCCACCCCCGCCAGCAGCAGCCGAAGCACCCGCTCCGTCAGCACCCGGGTCTTGCCGGTCCCGGCTGACGCGCCGACCCACGCGGAGGTCGCGGGATCGGCCGCGCCGCGCTGTATTCCAGCGGCCTGCGCGGTGCGCTCCCAGGTCAGGGCCAGGGCTTTGCCGGCGTCGCTGCTCATCCGCCCTCCTCCTCGCCGGAGGCCGACCATTCCTTGATCCGTTCCAGATGCTGGTAGTCGTTGAAGGCAGGGCGGCGATCCAAGCGGGGAACGGCGAGGTAGGGCGTTTCCGGCCGCAAGAAGCTCTCGGCCAGGGCTTCAAGGCCGTTCCGTGCCTCCGTCGCCAGGTCCTCGGGATCGCCCTTCACCGGCTTCTCCTCGCCCGCGGGCTCGCCGCCGGAAAGGCGCCAGTAGACAAGCTCCCGAACCTCACCCGGTGCAATTCCCTCGAAACCGCCCTCAAGTGCGATGGCCGCTTCCAGGGGAAGCTGCGGGGCGAGGCCGAGATCCACCTCCTTGGGGGCCGGCGGCTGCCCGGTTTTGTAGTCGATCAGGCTCGTCGTGCCGTCGGCGTGACGTTCTATGCGGTCGGCCTTGGCGGTCAGGGTGAAATCGCCGAGGGTCAGGCGCCCCTTGACCTCCGTGAAGAGCTGCGGGCGCTCGAATCTGCGCTTTGTCTCCTGGGCGATCACCCAGGAGGCGATACGCTGAAACCGGGGCAGCCAAAAGGCGTAAAGGCCGGGAAATGCCTTTAAGGGGGCGAAGGTGTCTTCCCCCGCCCGGCGAAGGATGTCCTCCGCATCCGGGCCAAGCTCACTGGGGCAGGCGCGCAGGAAGCGCTCCAAGGCGGCGTGGACCAGGGTGCCACGGTCCGCCGCGCCCGGTTCTTGATCCAAGGGGTCGAGGGGCGAAAGGCCAAGGATGTGGCGCGCGTAGATCGCGTAGGGGTCGCGCATCCAGCGCTCCACCTGTGTCACGGAGAGCTGGCGCGGGCGGGCGGCGAGCGGCGGCTTTGGGGCGGGTCGCTCGGCCGGCCTGACCTGCGCCGGGGTTTCCAGCGCTCGCGCTAGCTCGATATAGCCGCGGCCATCCGCGATGCCGTCCTTGACGCCGACCGCGGAGAGAAAGGCATCCAAGCGCAGCAGCCAGCGCGACGGCGTTGCCGGCGTGCCTTCGCTGCGCAGCGCCCGCGTCAGTACGACGCGCGGCGCCCCCATCGCTTGCGCGAAGTCGTGGGCCGCCAAGCCCACGCGACGCTCCAAGGGCGCCAGCCCGAAAGCCTCGCGCATCGGCCGGCTCATCCAAGGCCCGGGGTCGCTCTCCCTTGGCCAGGTCCCTTCGTTCAGGCTGCCCAGAACCAGCAGGTCCGCGTGCAGCAGGCGCGCTTCCAGCGGCCCCAGGATGGCGACTCTCGGATGCCGCCCGTAGGCCGGCCTGAAGACCTGGTCCGCCATCAAGCTATCGAGCAAGCCGGCATAGCCCCGGCCCCGCAAGGCCCCCCTGCCCTCTGCTCCTGCTACCCCGTTGGTGCGCGCGGCCTCATCCAGGTCGAAGACGAAGCGTGCTACGGCGTCGCCCTCCTCCCCGGCCCACAGCCGGTCGGCGCCGGCCGTGTCTTCACTGCGCGCCAGGGCTTCGGCGCAGGCGATGTGCTCCGAAACGATCCCCGCCAGGCCCGGCGCCGGGCTTCCGGCGGCTTCGGCGAAGGGGCGAAGACTTGGCGCCAGCTCGGAGAGGAAGGCCAACGCGGCGCTGATCCGCTTCTCCAGGGTGCCGCGCGCGCCTGCCCGTGCCTCTTCGCGCTTCGCCTCCAGAGCGGCCGTCAACCCCTCCAATCCGGGCGCCGAACGCGGACCGCGCAACACGAGGGTTTCAAGCTCGCGCACTTGCGCCCGGAATGCCCCGGTGGAGAGGCCGCCGGCGGCGAGCGGATGCTTCAGGCAGGCCAAAAGGGCCAGGGGGGCGAAGTCCGCTTCGACCATGCGCGCGACGAGCCGCAAGAAACTTCCGGGTGCCGTCCGCGCCAGGGGCTTGCCAGCGGAATCGTCGACCTCGACGTTCCAGCGGCGCAGCTCGGCAGCGACTCGCCGGGCAAGGCCGCGATCGGGAGTGACCAGGGCGGCTGTGCGCCCCGGCTCCTCCAAGGCCTCGCGCAGCAGCAGGGCCACCACGCCGGCCTCCTCGCCGGGATCGGCGCAGGTGATCCGGCTGACGCCCTCAAGGGCCGCGCGAACCCGCTCTGGATCGAAGGCGGGTTTGAGCTCCGGCCACTGGGCTGTGCGCGAGGCCGGCCGGAGGGCGGCCGCTACGATGCGCGCGCGGAAGGGAATGGGGCGGGTCTCGACTGTGGTTGGCGCCTCGGGCGCCTGCCACTCCCCAACCTCGCCACGGGATAGTCCCAAGGTTTCGAGCAAGCGGTAGAGACCATGTTGCGGATGAGCGGGATCCTCGCCGATCGCGGTCCAAGTCTCGGCGTCGGCCTCCCGGTCCAGGCCGGGAAGCACCACCTCGCCCGTGGGAAGCTTCGCCACGCAGGCGAGCAAGGCCGCCGTCGAGGGTATCGAGCCGGTCGAGCCCGCAGCGATCACGGGATCCTTGGGCGGCGCGGTTTGCCAGGCCCGAATCTGAGCTTCGTGGAGCAAGCGGCGCAGTTCGGCTGCTCCAACACATCCTTGTTCCATCTGAATGGCGGGCCAATGCTCGGTCACGATGGAGAGAAACGCGAGCGTGCGCTGCCAGTGCTCGGCATAGCGCTCGGGCGCCAAGGTCTTGAGGCCCGCGAAATCCAGCCCCTCTGTTTCCACCTGATCGATCAAGCGGCCGAGCTCACCGGCCAGCAGAGAGGCTTGTTCCTCCGCGGGCGGGCTGGAACTCCCGGCGCTCCGGCTCAGGACCGCGCGCGTGAGCAGCAGGCGGCGCAGCAAGGGCGGGACGGCTGGGGGCAGGCCGAAGCCCAGGCCGTCGAGCGCCAGGGCGTCCTCGCCGCTCAGCAGCATTTCCTCCGCGTCCACATCCCCCAGGGGCTTGAACTGGGGCAGCAAGATCGGACGCCCCTCGCTGGCGCGCAAGAAGGCGTCCTGCAGGGAGCGGCAGGCGCGGCGGGTCGGCAGCAGAAGGGTGACGCGGTTGAGATCCAGGGGATCGGGAAAGCGGGCCAAGAGCCCGCGCGCAAGAGAATCCACGAAGGAGGCCGAGGGGGGAATCGAACTGGCTTTCGCGATGCCGTCGCTCTCTCCAAACAGCTCCCCTTGGCGCGTCTTCTTCATCCGGCGGCGGCTCTCGCCTCCCGGCGCGGTTTGCCCAGCTCCAGCAAAAGCATCTCCTCCACCTCGCGCATCTCCTCCGGGCTTCCCACATGGCACCACAGCCCGTCGTGCCGCAGGCCGTAAAGCCGCCCCGCCTCCTCCGCCCTGTCGAGAAGCGGCTTCAGGGAGAAGGCACCCTCCGGGGCCCCCGCGAACAGCCGGGGATGGGCGATCTGGACGCCCGCGTAGACGAAGGGCGGCACGAAGCGTTCCTGGCGGTAGCTCAGCCGGCCGAGCGGATCCATCCGGTAGTCGCCGCCGCCGTGATAGCCGACGGCCGCCGAAGTCGGATGGAGCAGCAAGAGCGCGTCCATGGCCGAATCGTCCCAAAGCCCCGCCAGGCGCCGGAGCATCGGTGTGGCCCCGTCGAGCCAGAGAACATCGCTATTGACCACGATGAAGGGATCGTCACCCAGCAGCGGCAGCGCCTTCTTGATGCCGCCCCCGGTTTCCAGCAGTTCGGCTTCCTCCGAGAAAATGATCTTGGGCGCCAGGCGGCCCTTCAGGTGAGTAAGGATCTGCTCGCCGAGATAGTGCAAGTTGACAACCGCCTCCTCGACACTGGCATCGGCCAGGCGGTCCAGCGCGTGGTCCAGCAAAGGCTTGCCGTGGATTTCGACAAGGGGCTTCGGCTTCGTCTCGGTGATTGGGCGCAAACGCAGCCCCTTGCCCGCCGAAAGAACCATGGCGCGCTTGGGAACACCGCCGGCGTCTCTTGGCGCATTCATGTGGAGGCACCAGGGGTGCGCCGGGCCTCGGGCGGCAGGTGGCGCGCGAACCAAGCGGCGACCGGGGCTAAGATTGGATCGGCCAGATCCTGCTCCATCAATCGCCACAAACGCGGCATGTGTACGAGGTAGCGCGGTTTTCCGTCTCGCCGGGACAAGCGCGTGAAAATGCCGATGACTTTCGCGTTGCGCTGCGCGCCCAGTACGCGATAGGCGGCCTGAAAGGCAGCCGGGTCGATATCCGGACGCGCGGCCAGATAGCGCGCCAACATGCGTTCGGCCAGGTCGCCGGGCACATCCCTGCGGGCGTCCTTTAGCAGGGAGACGAGATCGTAGGCAGGCGAGCCCAGCACCGCGTCTTGGAAATCCAGCAAGCCGCAAGCGGCCACGCCGACTCGTCCGCTCAGGGCCATCAGATTATCCACGTGATAGTCGCGCAGAACCAAGGTCTCCGGAAGCCCCGCCGCCTGGGGCAAAACCTCCCGCCAAGCGTCCAGGTAGGCCGCGCGAACCTTGGCGTTGGGCGGTGAGCCGAAGAGCGCCGACAGAGTCCAGTCGGCCAGCAGGGCCGCCTCCTCAAGCAGCATGGCTTCGTCGTAGGGCCTCAGATCGCCGGCCATGTCCGGCTGCCAGCGCTGGTGCAGGGCAATCAACGTATCGGTGGCACCCTCGTAGAGCCCGGTTTCGTCGTCGTTGTCCGCCAAAGCAACCGTGTAGGTCCGGTCGCCCAAGTCCTCGAGTAACAGGAATCCGCTGTCCAGATCTGCCGCGAGAAGTTTGGGCGCGCTGAGTCCCAGGGCGTTCAGGCGGGCGGCGATCACAACGAAATCTCCCGGCTTTTCCTTGTCCGGCGGCGCGTCCATCAGGACGGCCGTCCCGCCGTCCCGCCGCGCGCGATGATAACTGCGGAAGGAGGCATCGGCGGCAAGCACCGAAACCTTCGCGTCGCCCCATCCTGCCCGCTTTAGAAAGCGGTGCCGGGCTTCGGCCCGGGCGTCGCTGTTTGCCGGCGCGGCTTCTCGCGGTGTCGCGCTCATCCGGCGGCCTCGGCGAAAAGTTTCTCAAGCCGCGGCGCCCAGGAGCCGTGACCCTCCAGACGTGCCTGGCGGGCCGCTTGTCTACCGGTATGGCTGAGGCGGAGATCAAGCCTGTCGCGCGGCAGAAGCGGGCCCAGGCGCTCAGGCCATTCGACGAGGGAGATTGCTTCGCTAAAGGCCTCTTCCACGCCCAGTTCGTAGGCGTCTTCCGGTTGCTTCAAGCGATAGAGATCGAAGTGCCAGAGGTCCTGTTCACCGCGCCGGTAGGCCTGGGCGAGCGTGAAAGTGGGGCTTGGAACCTCTTCCTGCGCGCCGGAGAGGGCATTGACGAACGCGCGCGCGAAGGCGGTTTTCCCGGCGCCGAGATCTCCCCACAAAGCAATAACGTCACCGTCGCGCGCCACGGCGGCAATGCGCCGCGCCAGCGCCGCAGTTTCTTGTTCGCTGTCTAGCTCCAAGTCGTAAGCCACGTCCGCGACTCGGCCAATCCCCATGAACACAATGTCTTACACGGGGCGGAGGGTGACGGCAACCGGTCGCCGGCGCCAGACCCGAAGCTCTTTCGCTTGCCAGGAACCACCGCCCTGGGCATTTTTGGGCGCGGCATGCCGCCAGTCATCCTTCCCGCCACCCGGAGCGCTTATGTCCGCCCAGATCCAGACCACCGATGTAGCCATCGTTGGCGCCGGCCCGGTTGGGCTCTTCGCCGTTTTCGAATGTGGGATGCTGAAGTTGAGGTGTCATGTGATCGATGCTCTTGATGTGGCGGGCGGACAGTGCGCCGCGCTCTATCCGGAAAAGCCGATCTACGACATCCCAGGCTACCCGAGCTTGCTCGGGCACGAGCTCGTGGAGCGCCTCACAACGCAAGCCGCTCCCTTCGCGCCGGTTTACCATCTCGGCCAGCGGGTCGAGGCCTTGCATCCCGAAGGCGCGCGCTGGCGGCTGGAGACCTCCAAGGGCAAGATCATCGATGCCGCGGCGGTGATCGTCGCCGCCGGAGTTGGCGCCTTCGGGCCCAACCGGCCGCCGCTACCGGGAATTGAGGCCTACGAGGGACGGTCGGTGCACTACATGGTGACCCGGCCCGAGGCCTTTCGCGGGCAATCCGTGGTGATCGCGGGCGGGGGCGACTCGGCGCTGGATTGGTCCCTGGCCTTGGCCGGGATCGCCAAGCGCATCTACGTCATCCACCGCCGGCCAAAATTCCGGGGCGCGCCGGAGAGCGTGGCGCGGCTGCATCGCCTGGCGGAGGAAGGGCAGCTTGAACTGGTGGTGCCCTATCAGCTTCATGGGCTGGAGGGCCACGAGGGCCTGCTGGAGGCTGTGGTTGTGCGCGATCTCGATGGTGGCGAGCGCCGCTTGCCGGCCGACGTCCTGCTGCCCTTCTTCGGCCTTTCCATGAACCTGGGGCCGATTGCCGAGTGGGGGCTGGCGCTCAATCACAGTCACGTGGTGGTGGACCCAGCCACCTGTGAGACGTCGCAGCCCGGAATCTACGCGATTGGGGATATCGCCCATTACCCGAACAAGCTCAAGCTGATCCTCTGCGGGTTTTCCGAGGCTGCGATGTCGGCCCATGCGATCTATGCCCGGCTACATCCCGACGAAGAGCTCCACTGGGAATATTCCACCACCAAGGGGGTGCCGGGCAGCGGATTCGGCGGGTCCCCGGGATAGGACGCCCGCCGCGCGCCGGGAAAGGCGCCGGGAAGAGGCGCGGGGCTTCTAAGTCCGCTCGCCGTCGGCTCCCGAGAGCTCGCCCTCGGCGGGTTCCGATTCGCTCGCGGCCAAGGACGGGCCTTCAGCCGCCGCCTCGGGGGCCACGATGGGAAGGTGGCAGGTCACCGTCGTCCCCTCGTTCACCTCCGATTCCAGATCGATCCAGCCGCCGTGCAGCTCGACCAGGCTCTTCACCAAGGATAGGCCTAGGCCGGCTCCCTGTTCGCGGTTGGTCAGCGCCGCGGCCAGGCGGCCCCTTTCGAACTTTCCGAAGACCCGCTCCCGGTCTTGCGGGTGAATGCCCACGCCGGTGTCGGCGACGCTAAGCTGCATCTCCTCCTCGCCCCGATCAGCGCGCAACGTCAAGGTGCCGCCCTCCGGCGTGAACTTCACGGCGTTGGAGATCAGGTTGAACAAAGCCTGGGTCAAACGCCGCTCGTCAGCCTGAATTGCGCCGATTTCGGGCGGACAATCGATCACCACGGCCAAGCGCCGCTCCCGGGCGCGCTCGCGCACCAGGTTCTGGGTATTGACCAGCAGCGCGTGGACATCGACGCTTCCGCGCTCAAGCTGCAGGTAGCCCGCCTCAATGGAGGCCAGATCGAGAATATCGTTAATCAAGGTGATGAGGCGCTGCGAGGACTCGACGATGGCCTGCGCATACTCCATCTGCCGTTCGTTGAGGTCGCCGAAGTATTTATTCTCCAGGATTTCCGCGAAGCCGATGATGGCGTTCAAGGGTGTGCGCAGCTCATAGGAGATGTTGGCGATGAATTCCGATTTCAGCCGGTCGATGGTTTCCAGGGCCTCATTGCGCTCGCGCAGGGCCCGTTCGACGCGGGTGGTATCGGTGACGTCGATGAAGGTGTAGAGGCTGGCGCCATCCGGCAAGGGCACCTGCGCCCAATCGATCACCGAGCCATCCGCCCGTTCCATGCGCCCGCTTGTGTGTTCCGGCTCGGACGCGCGGGCGGCCATGCGCTCGGCATAGTCTTCCCAGTCCATGTCTTCCACCGGATATAGCGCGCGGGTGTGTTCGATGAGTTGCCGGACGTGCGGCTGGCTCTGCAGCAAATCGCCGGGCAGCTGCCAAATCCGGGCAAAGGCTGGGTTGTGGAGCTTTAACCGTCCGTCCGCTCCGTACACGGCGACGCCTTCGTAGAGATTGTCCAGGGTCTCCCGCTGGACTTCCAGAAGCGTATTGTAGGTGCGCTCCAGCTTCAGGCTGTCGGTCACGTCCTCATAGGCAAGGATGGCGCCGCCAAAGGGGTGCGGGTAGACGGTCAGGCGCAGCGTGGCTCCATCGGGCAGGTGGATCAGTTCTTCGATGGGGTCGATCAAGGTTTGGTAGCTGCGCAGGGTCTGGCGCTTGTATTCACCGAAATCGGCTTGTTCGGGCAGGCGGCGCTCTTCGCGCAGGCGTTCCCAAACGTCCGTGATGTGCGGCTGCGAGGCGAGGAAGCTCTCGTCAAGCTGCCACAAGCGGGTGTAGGCCGCGTTGAAGAAGCCGAGCCGCATGTCGGCCCGCAGGATCGCGATGCCGACGTTGAGGTTCTCCAGGACAGCCGATTGCGCCTGCAAGTGCCGGTCGAGGTCGCTTTGGAGCTCTTCCATGTCCGTCAGATCGCGCGCGTGGCCAAGCAGGGTCCCGTCCGCGAGTGGCTGCTCGGTGACCTCCAGCAAAATCCGCTGCCCGCTGGCGACCACATGGAACCGGCGGCTCTGGGGCTTGCCGGTTTCGAGCGCGGTTTTCCCAAGCTCGTGCGCGGCGGCCCGATCGGCCGCGTTGGTGAGTTCGACGGAGTCCGCGAGCACCTTTTCCGCACTGGTATCGGCGAGCTGGGCGTAGGCGCGGTTCACGTGAATCAACTTGAGATCGGCGTCACGGACCCAGATCGGCTCGGGCAGGGCTTCCAGCCTTCCGCGCAAGGTCTCCGTGGCGCTTCGCGCGGCTTCATTTTCCTTTTGGCGCGAATCGACTTCGGCTTTCAGTCCCTCGATCCGGCGGGCGGCCGCGGTCGCTTCGCTGTCGACCTTGGTCAACTCAGCGCGCACGCTTTCCAAGCGCGACCGCAAGCGCCGGATGTGGACGGCGCCCCAAGCTGCCAGGGCTCCCGCCACGGCGATCAGGGCAATCCCGATCGGCAGAAGAGTGTCCCAGGGTGCGCTCACCCCTTGAAGTCCTCCGGGCGATCCTTCGCTCCGGTGCCGCGCTCGGCGACCATCCCCTTCGCCCCCTACATTGCTCAGAGCCTTGGGAAACTTAGGGAAGCTTGCGGATCACGGCAAGAAAATGCGGCGTTGGGTATGCTATTGTTGCGCGCGTGGGCATTTCAGCCACCGCCGGCGTGTGTGCGGCGGGAGCGTCCAGGTCCTTCCGCCGCTCCCTCCGCAAGTCCCGCGCTTGCCCGGTGACAGGGCCTCAGTAGCGATAGTGATCTGGCTTGAACGGCCCGGCCTGCGGCAGGCCGAGGTAGGCCGCCTGATCGTCGCTTAGCTTGGTCAAGGTAGCGCCGACCTTGCCCAAGTGCAGGGACGCGACCTTCTCGTCGAGGTGTTTCGGCAAGACGTAGACGGAATTCTTGTAGGACGCCGCGTTGGTCCAAAGCTCGATCTGGGCCAACACCTGATTGGTGAACGATGCGCTCATCACGAAGCTCGGGTGACCGGTGGCGTTGCCCAGGTTCACCAGGCGGCCTTCGGACAGCAGGATCAGCTTCTTGCCGTCGGGAAACTCGATCTGGTCCACCTGGGGCTTGACGTTTTCCCAGCGGTAGTTGCGCAGGGCCTCCACCTGGATCTCGGTATCGAAGTGGCCGATGTTGCAGACGATCGCCCTGTCCTTCATAGCGCGCATGTGGTCGATTGTGATCACGTCGGTGTTGCCGGTGGCGGTAACGAAGAGGTCCGCCTGGGGGGCCGCCTGCTCCATGGTGACCACCTCATAGCCTTCCATGGCGGCCTGCAGCGCGCAGATCGGGTCGACTTCGCTCACCATCACCCGGCAACCGGCGTTGCGCAGAGACTCGGCCGATCCCTTGCCCACGTCGCCGTAGCCGCAGACCATGGCGACCTTGCCCGCCATCATCACGTCCGTGGCCCGGCGCACCCCGTCCACTAGGCTTTCGCGGCAGCCGTACTTGTTGTCGAACTTGGATTTGGTGACCGAGTCGTTGACGTTGATGGCCGGGCACTTCAGCGTGCCCTGCTTGGCCATCTCGTAGAGCCGCATCACACCGGTGGTGGTTTCCTCCGAAATGCCGCGAATGTCGCCGATTGCCTCCGCCCAGCGATCCTCATGCATGACCTGGGTGAGATCCCCGCCGTCGTCGAGGATCATGTTCGGGCGCCAGCCGTCCGGCCCCTCGATGGTCTGGTCGATCGCCCACCAGAACTCTTCGTCGCTCATGCCCGTCCAGGCGAAAACCGGCACGCCCGCGGCGGCTACGGCGGCGGCGGCGTGGTCTTGGGTCGAGAAGATGTTGCAAGACGACCAGCGCACCGTCGCGCCCAGGGCGATCAAGGTTTCGATCAGCACCGCGGTTTGGATCGTCATATGCAGGCAGCCAGCGATCCGCGCGCCCTTAAGGGGCATCTGCGAGCCATATTCCTCACGCAAGGCCATCAAGCCGGGCATCTCGGTTTCGGCGATTTCGATTTCCGTCCGGCCCCATTTGGCCAGAGAGATGTCCTTGACCTTATAGTCGGTGAATTCGCTCATGCTGCTTCGGTCCCGTGGTCGGTGAGGGGACGGGGGTTGCGGAGGAAGCGTCCCCGTATCGACTGGATTTAGCAGCCAAGGCCCCGGCCGACAAGCCCAGCGGAATTGGCCCATGGGGTGTACATCCCTGGGGACATGCCCGGGGAATTCGCCCAGCGAATATACCCAGGGGATATGCCCTGCAGGCGGTGTTGCTGGCGCTCGGCGCTATTGCGCCGCCGCTCTTGGGTCCGGCCCGGGTGCGAGGGAGCGGATGCTGGGCGTTTCGCCGCAGAGGGCGCAAGCGGGATCGGCCTTGGCGCGGAGCACGCGGAAGGTCGGCCCCAGGGCATCATAAAGCACCAGCCGCCCGGATAGGCCGTCGCCGATGCCGAGCAGTTCCTTCACCACCTCCACCGCCTGCATGGAGCCCATGACGCCGGCCAGCGCCCCCAGGACGCCCACATCGGCGCAAGACTGCTTCGGGTCGCCGGTTTGCGCCCCGAACAGGCAGCGGTAGCAAGGGTTGCGCGATCCGTCGTCGCCATGCCCTTGGTGCGCCTTGAAGGTCGTCAGCTGGCCGTCGAAGCGCATGATGGCGGCGGACACCAAGGGGCGCGCCGCCAGATAGCAGGCATCGTTCACCAGGTATCGAGTGGCGAAACTGTCCGACCCGTCCGCCACAAGGTCATAGCGCCCAATGAGGTCGAGCGCGTTCTCGGCGGCCAACCGGGCGGGAAAGGTTTCGATGCGGACCTGGGGGTTGATCTCGGCCAGCCGGGCCGCCGCGCTCGCGACCTTGGCCTGGCCGATGGCGGAGGTGGCGTGAACGACTTGTCGCTGCAGGTTCGAGAGGTCCACCTCGTCGTGGTCGATGACCCCAAGCGTGCCGACACCGGCGGCCGCGAGATACATCAGCAAGGGCGAGCCCAATCCGCCCGCGCCGACCACCAGGACGCGCGCGCGCAGCAGGCGCGCCTGCCCCTCCTCGCCGATCTCCGGCAGCACGAGGTGACGCGCGTAGCGGTCGACTTCGGCGTCTGTGAAATCCATCAAGCTTCCGTCCTCGGGTTCGGGCGGAGTTTAGACCATCTTTCCCGCTCGGGAAAATGGGCGATACGCTGGAAATGTTTGGGGGGAAGTGTTCAGGGGGTGGCGTCCCGGCCCGACCGTCTGAAGGCAGGGAGGCGGCGACCGGGCCGGGACGCGCCTCTAGGGGTCAGAGGTGCCGACAGAATGCGGCGGTTCTTACTAGGCGGGCAGTTGGGCAAGAGGGGTAGCCCGCATCCCTTGCGGCATAAGCCGCCGGGCAGGGGAGCCGCGGGGCGGCGGCACGGAACTCGCACTTGGATGTAGCCCACCCGGGCCGAAGCAGCCCGAGGGGTTGGCGCTTTCACACATGATAAAGAGGTAAGGCGCCCCGAACGGTCCGCTCGGGGCGCCTTGAATCCTGATTTCTTCAGATTTCAGGCCGCTTGGCGAATTGCCGCGGCCATGATCTCGTCGCCGACATAGGGCTCGAACTGCTTGAAGTTGACTTCGAAGCGTTTCGTGAGTTCCCGCGCGGTCTGATCGTAAGCGCTCTTGTCGCCCCAGGTCGCTTTGGGGTCGAGCACCTCCGCCGGCACGTCCGGACAGGCCTGTGGCACCAGCACGCCGAAGTCCGGGTGTGCGGTGAGTTGCACCTCGCCGAGGCTGCCGGCCAGTGCCGCGCGCACCATGGCGCGGGTGTAGGCGATCTCCATGCGGCGTCCGACACCGTACTGGCCGCCGGTCCATCCGGTATTGACCAGCCAGCAGCGTGCGCCGGTGGCCGCCATCTTGGCGCCGAGCATGCCTGCGTAGACGCTCGGGTGGCGCGGCATGAAGGGGGCGCCGAAACAGGTGGAGAAGGTGGCCTTGGGTTCCGTGCCCAGGCCCTTCTCCGTTCCCGCCACTCTCGCGGTATAGCCGGAGAGGAAATGGTACATGGCCTGTTCCGGGGTTAGCTGGCTGATCGGCGGCAACACGCCGAAGGCATCGGCGGTCAGCATGACGATGTTGCGCGGCTGGGCACCCTGGCCGCTCTCGCTGACATTCGGGATAAAGTCTAGCGGGTAAGAGGCGCGGGTGTTCTCCGTGAACTCGGCGCTATCCAGGTCGAGGGCGCCGGTCACCGGATCCATGGCCACGTTCTCGAGCACCGTCCCGAAGCGGTGGGTCGCGTCGTAAATCTCGGGCTCGGCCGAGGGGCTAAGGCGGATGACCTTGGCGTAGCAGCCGCCCTCGAAGTTGAACACGCCCTTGTCCGACCAGCCGTGCTCGTCGTCGCCGATCAGTGTGCGGCTGCCGTCGGCAGAGAGAGTGGTTTTTCCGGTGCCCGAGAGCCCGAAGAAGATGGCGGTATCGCCCTGCGGCCCGATATTGGCCGAGCAGTGCATCGGCAGAACATCGCGGGCGGGCAGCAGATAGTTGAGGATGGAGAAGACCGATTTCTTGATCTCGCCGGCGTAGGAGGTGCCGCCGACCAGCACGAGGCGCCGGTCGAAGCTGATCAGCACGAAGCATTCGGAGTTGGTGCCGTCGGTCGCGGGATCGGCCTGCAAACCGGGCGCTTGAATGACCGTGAACTCGGGCTCGAAGTCCGCTAGCTCGTCGTGGCCGGGCTGGATGAACATGTTTCGCGCGAAGAGATTGTGCCAGGCATTCTCGGTGATCACCCGAATCCGGAGCCGGTAGTCCGGATCCGCACCGGCATGGCAATCCTGAACGAAAACGTCGCGGCCTTGCAGGTAGGCCTGCATTTTCCGGAAGAGGCCGTCGAAGTGCTCGGGCGTCATGGCCGCGTTGACGTCGCCCCACCAGATGTTGTCCTTGGACCCCGGCTCCTCGGCGATGAACTTGTCCTTGGGCGATCGGCCGGTGTGTTGGCCCGTGTAGGCGACCAAAGCACCTCCGGGCGCGACGGAGGCTTCGCCCCGGCGTACCGCGGCTTCGTAGAGTTTCGGCGCCGAAAGATTCCAATAAGCCCGAGATAGGTTTGCGAGCCCTTGAGCGCTCAGCCCCTTGCGGCTGACGACCGGTCCGATGTTTTCCACGCGAGTCCTCCGAAAAAAGCGATGCGAGCCGTTCCCTCGCGGGACGGCTCGGCGTTCTTGCGTTCCTCACTCACTATGCTTTCACCTCGTGCCGGCCGCAACAGGGGCGGCGGGGGAACGCGGTGATCTCAAAAGGTGACATGCCGCCCCCCTCGAAAGGCTTAGGGGGTCAACCAGCCCTTGCCAAAACCCTCGGGAATTTAGCTTTTTCTTGCCTTCCGGGTCAGCCGGGCAAGTTCGGCGCGGCAGGTCTGGGCGTCGGTGACATTTTTGGCGAAGGCCGCACGGGCGAGCACGGCGCCACGCCTGAGATCGAAACCTTCCGCGTCGACGCCCACCATCCGCCAGCCTGCGCTCTCCAAACCCAGGATGCGCTGGGCGATGAGATCCAAGGCATCTTCGTGTTCCGCGTTCATATGGGCGAGGATGTCCGGCTCGGCGGTGGCAAGCTCCGGGGTTTCCTCGGGAAGGAGCAGCTCCCTGCTTTCCACCCAGTGAATCCGGCCGAAACCCGCGACCAAGTGGGCCCTTTCCAGCGTGACGCGATAGAGGTGGAAGTCGGCGAAGCCGGCGTAGCCTTCTGCGGCCGGGTGGCGCGACAGGAACCGCTCCAAGAGCGCCGGCGCCTCAACCTTGGAAGCGCGGCCAAGAAGCGTCACCCGCGCCCCTTCCAATGGATCGGCGCAAGCTTCGGTGCCCTCCACCAGCAAGGCGACGCGCGGATCCGCCGCGATGTTGCGGCTGTGCACCGCCAGATCGGAAAGCAAAAGCAAGGGGTTCGCCCGCCCGTCGCTGGCGAGCAGCACCAGCGAAGCATAGGGCGCGCCCTCCAGCAGACTGGACAAGGCCGCCTGGCCGGCCCGGCGCAGCAAGCCACGGGCTTCCGCCGCGGATCTGGGCTCTACCGGTGCCGTCATGAACCTGCCTGACTTGCCGAAAGGTGTCGATGTGACCGCCGCTTATGCCCTATAAACAGGGCCTTCGCGCCGAAATAAATCTCAATGGCCGCAAAAGCGCCATAGTTTTTGGATTGTATCTAGGGGCGAACAAGCACGGATGACGGGCCAATTCGAAATGCAGAACACCATTGCCCTGGTCGACGACGACCGGAACATCCTGATCTCGGTCGCCATGGCCTTGGAGGCGGAAGGCTTCAAGGTCCGCACCTACACCGATGGGTCGGAGGCCTTGCGGGGCCTGTCCAGCCAGCCGGCCGATCTCGCGGTTCTCGATATCAAGATGCCGCGCATGGACGGTATGGAACTGCTTGGCCGCTTGCGCGAGAGCACGAACCTGCCCGTCATATTCCTGACCTCGAAAGACGATGAGATCGACGAGGTTCTGGGCCTCAGGATGGGCGCCGACGATTACATCACCAAGCCCTTCTCCCAGCGCTTGCTCATCGAGCGGATCCGAGCCTTGTTGCGCCGCGAGCGCAACAGCAAGGATGGGGGCGGGGAAACGGCCGAGGCGCCGCTGGGCCGGGGCAGCCTGGTGCTCGACCCGGCGCGGCACTTGTGCACCTGGAAGGGCGAGCCCGTGAACCTGACGGTGACCGAGTTCCTGATCCTGCGGGCCCTTGCCCAGCGGCCCGGCCATGTCAAGAACCGCGACCAATTGATGGACGCTGCCTATGGCGAGCATATCTATGTGGATGACCGGACGATCGATAGCCACATCAAGCGCCTGCGCAAGAAGTTCAAGGAGATCGACGACGACTTCGGACAAATCGAAACGCTGTATGGGGTCGGTTATCGCTACAAGGAAGACAAAGCGGCCTAGCCAGGCGCCCGCCGGGGTGAGGCCGGGGTCGCGGCGGAACCGCGGTCCGCTCGCCCAAGCGGCTCGCTTCGGCCGCGATCCGGTTTATGATTGACGCCATGAACGCGGATACGCCATTCGGCCCTTCGCTTGGGCGGTTGGAGCGCGGCGGGCGCGGCGACCTGACCGCGCGGCCCGAGGACCGCCTTGATCGGCGGTCAAAGCCGCGGCAGGTGCCGCCCGATTCCGCGGACGCCTCGCCCGATCCCGATCCCGCCGCCGGAACCGTCACCGGGACCGCGCGCGGGACGGTCCCGGAGACGGCCTTAAGGGACGCTCCTGGGGATGCCCGGCCCACAGCGCGAGGTCAAAGCGCCGAGAGGCCGCAGGAGCCGATGGCTTTGCGCAAACGCCGCCCGGCGTGGCGCTCTCCGCTGACCCGGCGCATCCTGCTGATGAATATGCTGGTGCTGGCCATCCCCGTGCTTGGCTTGCTGCACCTCGAGCAGTACCGCCAGAGCCTGATCGACTCGGAGCTGGACGCGATGACGACCCAGGCCGAAATCTTCTCCTTGGCCCTTGGTTCGACCAGCACCCGCGACAACGACAACGGTCAGCCGGCCCTGATGCACGAAACCACGCGCCAGGTCATGCGTGTCCTCTTGAACGGGACGACCCTGAGGGCGCGGGTCTTCAGCGTGGACGGCAAGCTGGTGGGCGATTCCTTCCTGCTCAGCGGGCCGGGCGGGCAGGTGCAGGTTTCCGAGCTGCCGCCACCGAACACAGCGCATGGGCCGGCCGAATGGATCGGCGACATCTACGACGAGATCGTCAACGGCCTGCCTGGGCATGAGGACTTGCCGCGCTACCGGGAAAGCGCGATCCAGCTCGCCAGTGACTACTTGGAGGTGGAGCGGGCCTTGCAAGGGGAAACCGCGCGCGTACCCCGGGTGGGCGGCGGCAACCGTTTGGTGCTGTCCGTCGCGGTTCCCGTCACGCGCTACCGTCAGGTTTTGGCCGCGTTAATGCTTTCCAAGGATGGCGCGGCGATCGATCAGGCGGTGATCGACCGGCGCCATGACGTTCTGCTGGTCTTCGCCGTCGCCTTGGGGGTTACGGTGCTTCTTTCGCTCTACTTGGCCCGGACCATCGTGGTGCCGCTGCACCGCTTGGCGGAGGCGGCGGACCGGGTGCGGCGCGGTAAGGGCAAGCGCGAGAGGATCCCGAACTTCACCCGGCGCCACGACGAGATCGGCGACCTCTCCGGCGCCTTGATCGACATGACCGAGGCCTTGCAATCGAAGCTCGAGGCCATTGAAGGCTTCGCCGCCGACGTGGCGCATGAAATCAAGAACCCGCTCACCTCGTTGCGCAGCGCGGTGGAGACGGTCGCGCGGCTGGACGACCCGGACCAGCAGCGCAAGCTGATGAGTATTATCCTCGATGACGTGCAGCGCCTCGACCGCTTGATCAGCGACATCTCCGATGCCTCGCGTTTGGACGCGGAGCTTGCGCGCGGCGAGACGGAAGTGGTCAACGTCTCCAATCTGCTCGAGACCCTCGTGGAAGTGCACCGCGCGACCCTTGGCGAGGGCGGGCCGCACTTTGACGTGGTCATGCCGGCGGATGACCGCTTGCTGGTGGATGGCATTGAGGGGCGCCTTGGACAAGTCTTCCGGAACTTGATCTCCAACGCGGTTTCCTTCTCGCCGCCCGGTGGGCGGATCGCGCTCTCGGCGACGCGCGAAACCGGACCCGGTGGGCAAGCCTGGGCGGTTATCTCTGTTTCCGACCAGGGTCCCGGGATCCCCGAGGGCAAGCTCGCCGCGATTTTCGACCGGTTTTACAGCGAGCGGCCGAAGGGCGAGAAGTTCGGCACGCATTCGGGGCTTGGCCTAAGCATCTCCAAGCAGATCGTGGAAGCCCACGGCGGGCAGATTCTCGCCGAGAACCGCCCCGAGGGCGGCGCGCGCTTCCTCGTCCGCCTGCCGGCGCGGTGACGGCGGTGGCGGCTCGGCGGCAAGACGGCGGCGAGACGCTCGTTCATGGGACCTGCATTGCCGTGGACACGCCCCGGGGACCGATGGCGATTCTGCTCAAAGGGCCCTCCGGCAGCGGCAAGTCGGACTTGGCTCTTCGCATGATCGACGCTGGCGCGAAACTGATCGCCGACGATCAAGTGGTGCTGGAAAGACAGGGCGGATTGCTGCTCGCCGGGGCGCCGGATGCCCTTGCCGGTGCCTTGGAGGTGCGGGGGTTCGGCATCGCGGAGGTTGCCTCGATCGCGCACGCGCCCTTGGCGCTTGTCGCGCGGCTTGTCCGGGACGCGGAGATCGAGCGCTTGCCCGATGGAGGCTCGCTCAACCTCCTTGGCATCGAGGTTCCCGTTTTGGACATTGACCCCTTCACATTGTCGGCACCGGCCAAACTGCGCCTTGCGACAAAGGCCCGCTCGGCGGCTATAGTGCCTCCCGGAAAAGGCGAAGTCCGAGCAGGGGAGCCCGCAATGAAGGAAACCGATGCCGCCGCCCCGCCTGATTCCTCCAGCGCCAAGCCGTTGCCGGTGGTCTTGGTGACGGGGCTATCGGGGGCGGGCCGTGTCACGGCGCTCAAGGCCTTGGAGGACATTGGCTACGAATCGATCGACAATCTGCCGCTCAGTCTATTGGACCAGGCAATCTCGCAGGGTCATTTGGACCGGGCGGTGGCGGTCGGCCTGGATATCCGGGGCCGCGACTTCGCGGTGGCCCCTTTGCTTGAGCAGTTCGACCGCCTTGTCGCGAATCCTTCTTTGGACATCACATTGCTGTTCATCGACTGCGACGACGAGGTTTTGCAGCGGCGCTTCACCGAAACCCGGCGGCGCCACCCCTTGGCGCAGGAACGGCCGCTGCTCGACGGCATTGCCCACGAGCGCCGCTTGCTTGCCCCTTTGCGCGACCGTTGCACCTTGCTCGCCGACACCTCCGAGACCACGGCCGCGGAGTTTCGCCATTTCGTCGCCAACCATCTTGCTCTGGATGATGGGCCGGGGATGGGGGTTTTCGTGACGTCCTTTTCCTTCCGGCATGGCTTGCCGCGCGAAGCCGATATCGTGCTCGACGTCCGCTTTTTGCGCAATCCGCACTATGAGAAGGAGCTCAGGCCCTTGACCGGCAGGGACCCGGTCGTTGCCGCCTACGTCGAGGCGGACCCGGCATTTGCGGCTTTTTTTTCTGGTTTGGTGGGGATGCTGGGGCCGCTGCTTCCGCATTATGAGCGTGAAGGCAAGAGCTATCTGACCATCGCGATCGGCTGCACCGGCGGTAAGCATCGTTCCGTCGCCATCGCCGAGAAGCTGGCGCACTGGTTCGTCGAGCAAGGCCGCCCGGCACGGCTGACCCATCGGGAAATCGAGGCAGGTCGGACGGGGGGCTGATGATACCACTTTCGATGTATAGTGTTTTACGATGCCGAATTGCGTTAGAACGCAGTTCGCGACATTTCGGGAAGAGCAGATGATCGGCCTGGTCTTGGTGACCCATGGGGATCTGGCCCGCGAATTCATCGCGGCGATGGAGCATATCGTTGGACCGCAACGGAATGTGGCGGCGGTATGCATTGGTCCGGACGACGACATGGAGCAGCGCCGCCGCGACATCATTCGCAGCGTCGGGCAGGTCGAAAACGGCGGCGGCGTGGTCATTTTGACCGACATGTTCGGCGGAACGCCATCAAACTTGGCGATTTCCGTACTCGATCAAGGTAAGGTAGAGGTGATCGCCGGCATAAACCTGCCGATGCTGATCAAGCTGGCCAGCGTGCGCGGGCAGGAACCGCTTGCCGCCGCGGTGGGGCAGGCACAAGAGGCGGGCCGCAAGTACATCAACGTGGCTTCGCAGCTTTTGAAGGACGAGCCGGCGGTTTAAATCCCTTAATTGTTGGGGGCGGCTCGCGGGAGCCGACTATGACCGATGCCGGGGACACGGCCAACACCGATGGCGGCGCTTTTTTTCGGGAAGTCGTGATATCCAACCGCAAGGGTTTGCACGCCCGCGCGGCCGCGAAGTTCGTGAAGGTCGCCGGAGGTTTCGATGCCGATGTCACAGTGGTCAAGCGCGATCAAAGCGTGCCCGGCTCCTCGATCATGGGGCTGATGATGCTGGCTGCGGCACCTGGCTGCGCCCTGGAGCTGCGCGCCGAGGGCGTGGAGGCGCAAGCGGCGCTCGACGCTCTCGCCGACCTCGTGGAACGCAAGTTCGATGAAGACTAGCGGCAAGGCAAAATCAAAGAGCAAAGGCAAGGCTGCCTCGCGACGGCGAGACCCGAGTGAGTCGGGAGCGGGTCAATCGAGACCGGGTCAATCCGGGCCGCCGCCGCGCCGGCGCGGATCGGAACGGGTCTTCGAAGGCCTAGGCGTTTCGCCCGGCATCGCGATCGGGCCGATTCATCTCAGCGAGTCCACGGAGGTGCACGCGGTCGAATACCAAGTACCTGCCGGCCGCGCCCAGGGCGAAGTTGAGCGCTTCCAGGCGGCGGCGGAGAAGGCGCTGCGCCAGCTTAAGAAGTTGAGGCGCAAAGCTTCCGAGTTTCATGGCGCCTCGGCCGAGGAGCTCGGCTACCTGCTTGAGGCCCATTTGCAGATGCTGCAATCGACGCGGCTGCAAGAGGGGGTGCGCCGGCGCATCGTCGACGGGCGCATCAACGCCGAAAGCGCGGTGATGCGTGAGATCGAGGGGATCGCGGCCGTCTTCGGCGCCATGGACGACGCTTACTTGGCAAGCCGCGGCAAGGAAGTGCGCGAGGTTGGCTACCGGATCCTGCGCAACCTAACGGAAGCTAATTTCACCAGCTTCAGAGACCTGGAGGCCGGCACGATCATCGTCGGCGAGGATATAACGCCCGCGGATACGGCCCTGATGGATCCCAAGGTAATCGGCGGTTTCGCCTCGGCCCTGGGCGGGGCGGAGGGGCACACGGCAATCATGGCCCGCTCCTTGGGCCTGCCAGCGGTGCTCGGTGTCCCGGGATTGCTGGCCGGCGTGGAGCCTGGTGCGACCGCGATCGTCGACGGCGATCAAGGCTTGGTCATCGTGCATCCCACGAAGCGGCGGCTTGCCCACTACCAAAAGGTCCGTGACCGCCTGGCCCGCGCCAGCGCGGCCTTGGGCAAGCTCCGCAATCTGCCCGCCGCGACCCGGGATGGCCGGGTGATCGGACTGCAGGCGAACTTGGAGCTGCCCAGCGAACTTGAGCAGGCGGCGGTTTCCGGCGCCGAGGGGATCGGCTTGCTGCGCACCGAGTTCATGTTCATGAACCGCGACGACCTGCCCGGGGAGGAAGAGCAGGCGCGGCTGCTCGGGCGAATCGTCAAGGGCATGGAAGGCCGGCCCGTGACTCTGCGCACCCTCGATGTTGGGGGTGAGAAGCTAGCCTCGGCCTTGGGCGACCATCTTGGCAACCCCGTGAACCCGGCGCTGGGATTGCGTGCGATCCGCTTGTCGCTGAAGGTGCCCGAGCTGCTGGAAACCCAGTTCGCGGCCATGCTGCGCGCGGGCGCCTTGGGGCATGTGCGCATTCTCTTGCCGATGATCTCCTCGGTGGAGGAGGTGCGGGACGCGCGCGCGATCCTGAACCGGGTGGCGGCGCGTCTGGTGCGGCAGGGCGTCGCCATCGCCGACCCCTTGCCGCCGCTTGGGGTGATGATCGAGATCCCCGGGGCCGCGCTCGCCGCCGACAGCCTGGCCCGCGAGGCGGATTTCTTCGCCATCGGCACCAACGATCTCATCATGTACACCCTTGCGATCGATCGCGGGGAAGAGCAGGTGGCCCATCTTTACAACCCCCTGCATCCGGCGGTTCTGCGGCTCATACAGTTCGCGATAGACGCAGCACTGCGCAACGACAAGCCGGTCTCGGTTTGCGGCGAGATGGCGGGCGACCCGCGCTATAGCTGCCTCTTCGTGGGCCTGGGCGTGCGCGAGCTCTCCATGGGCCCGAAAGCCTTGCCGCGGGTCAAGGACCGGATCCGGAAGATGGAATCGACGGCCGCCACGCAGCTCGCCTTGAGCGCCATCATCCAGCGCGATCCGGGCGAGATCGGCAAGCTGCTGGACGCCTTTAACCTGGAAGTCTAACGCCTAGGGCAGGCCGCCCTGATCTTCGGAGCCGATCCGGCCGGGGCTGGCCTCTAGATCGCCGCGCACCCGCTTGGGGTCCTGGCCCAGCAGGCCGCAGAGGCGCTTGAACTCCTTCTCCTCCGCAGGATGATCGATGCCGTCCGCCGTCATCACCAGCCAGGCGACGCGAAGCAAGGCCCGGCTGCGCTTGAAGTCCGGCTCGTAGCGTTGAATTTTGCGATAGAGGATCACGTGGACGTCCGGCTCGCCGCGGCGCAACGCCTCGACGAAGCCGATGAAGGTTTCGCGCGCCTTGCTCAGGTCCAGCGGGCGCAGTTCCGGCACCTTGGCGAAGGCCTGCTCGATCTGCTGCAGCTCCAAGGGATGCAATTCGCCATCGGCCATCGACATCAGCGCGCAAGCGGCCATAACGGCCTTCAGAAAATCCTTATCGCGGTAACGCTGCAATTCGCCGCCGAGCTTGGTGATGAGCGATGGCCGCATGGGCCCGGATCCTCCCTTCGTTTCTCCAGCGCGCTACTTGTAGGGGTCTGCTGCGTCGCGCAGCCCGTCGCCTAGGAAGTTGAAAGCCAAGACCACGATCACCACCGGAACGCCCGGCAGCAAGAGCCAGGGATACAGCGTAATCGCGTTGATGTTCTGCGCCTCGGTCAGCAACACGCCCCAAGACGTGACGGGCGGCCGCAGGCCGAGCCCCAAGTAAGATAGGGCGGTTTCCGCCAAAATCATGTTGGGGATCGAAAGCGTCGCCGAGGCGATGAGGTGGCTTGCGAAGCTGGGCAGCAGATGGCGGCCGATGATCCGGGCCGGCGAGGCGCCCATCAACTGGGCGGCGGTGGCGAAATCCTCCTCTCGCAGGGACAGAAGTTTCGAACGCACGGCGCGCGCCAGTCCCGGCCAGTCCAACAAGGCCAGAATAAATGTGAGCCCGAAGAAGACGCCGATTGGCGACCAGGTCACCGGCAAGATCGCCGAGAGAGTCATGAAAAGCGGGATCTCCGGGAAGGAGCGCAGGATCTCGATGCTCCGCTGGGTCAGATCGTCCACCCAGCCGCCGTAGTATCCGGCCAGGCCGCCGATCACGATGCCCAGAATAAAGCTCAAGGAAATCCCGATAAGGCCGATGGTGAGAGAAATCCGCGCGCCATAGATGATCCGGCTCAGGACATCGCGGCCCAGCCGGTCCGTGCCCATCAGGAAGAGGGTGCCGTCCTTGGCCGGGCAGAAGAGATGGAAGTTGCCTTCCCACTGCCCCCAGAAACGGTATTCGTCGCCAAGACAGAAGAAGCGGATGCGCTGCGGCTCGCTCTTGTTGGGAACGTAGTTGCGGCTCAAGGTCGTCAGATCGAGCTTGTAGTCGAAGCCGTAGACGAAGGGCCCGACGAATGCGCCCTCGTGGAAGAAGCGTAAAGCCTGCGGCGGGGCGTAGATGGAGTCCGTGTTGCGGGTGTGAAGGTTGTAGGGCGCCACGATCTCGGCGATGACCACAAGAAGATAGAAGAAGGCCAGGACCAGGCCCGAAACCACCGCGAGCTTATGGTGGCGGAACTTCCACCACATGATCGTCCACTGGCCCGCCTGGTAATAGCGCTCCTGCTCGGGGGTTAGGGTGTCCTTGGTGTAGGGATTGAAGGGATCGGGGTCGACATAGTGCCCCTCACGCGGCGGCGGCGGCAGATTCCGGCGGTCGATCGGCTTGTCGCTCATTTCGTCGCCCCTCCGCCCAGCCGGATCCGGGGGTCAAGCGCCGCGAGCGCCAGGTCGGACAGAAACACGCCGATCACCACCAGCAGGGCCTGGAACATCAGGAAGGAGCCGGCGAGGTACATGTCCTGACTCTGCAGGGCCTTCACGAGCATGGAGCCCGTGGTTGAGAGGTCCAGCACCACCGAGACGATGGCGGCGCCGGAGATGACCTGCGGCAGCAAGGAACCGATGTCCGCGATAAAGGGATTGACCGCCAGGCGCAGGGGATACTTGGCGATCACCTTCCACTCGGCCAAGCCCTTCGCCCGGGCGGTGGTGACGTATTGCTTCTGCAGCTCGTCGAGCATGTTGGCGCGCAGGCGCCGGATCATCCCCGCCGTGCCCGAGGTGCCGATCACCACCACGGGCACCCAGAGATGCGCCAAGAGGGAGCCGACCTTCTCCCAGCTCCATGGCTGGTCGATGTATTGCGGGTCGAAGAGGCCGCCGTAGGAGGTCCCGAACCACTTGTTGCCCAGATAAAGCAGGATTAGCGCCAGCAGGAAGTTGGGCGTGGCCAGGCCTAGAAATCCGATGAAGGTGAAAATGTAGTCGCCGATGGAGTACTGCCTGACGGCCGAATAGATGCCGATGGGAAAAGCCACCAGATAGGTGAAGATCACCGTGGTGGTGGCCAGCACCACGGTTAGCCAGAGCCGGTCGCCCACCACCTCGGCGACCGGAAGCTGGTACTCGAAGGAATACCCCATCTCGCCTTGCAGAAGGTCCAAGACCCAGAAGAAATATTGCTCGACGAAGGGCCGGTCGAGGCCGTACTGCTCGCGCAGGAAGGCGATCTTGGCCGGATCCACCGCCTCGCCCTGGGCCTGCAGCTCCGCCAGATAGGTTTCCAGATAGTCGCCTGGCGGCAACTGAATGATGAAGAAAATCAGAAAGCTGATGACCAGCAAGGTCGGGATCATAACGAAGAGCCGGCGCAGGGTGTATGCCAGCATTGCCCGTTACTCCGCCGACTGCAGGAAGGGTTCGAGGGTAGCCGTCTCCGGATCGGCCCGCACGAAGTGGCCCGACCCAAGGTCCACCAGGCGCGGATGGGTGTCGCCGCCCAGCGTGAAGGGGGCGGGCCAGGCCTCGGGCTGGGAGGCCCTGCCGTCCATCAAGGCGGTGAGATCGAGCCGGCGCTCGGGATTGGGCTCCGGCACCGCCGAAACCAGCGCGCGTGTATAGGGGTGCACCGGGTTCTTGAAGAGAAGCTCCTTCGGTGCCAGCTCCACCAGCCGGCCGCGGCACATCACGGCAATCCGGTCGGCGATGTAATCCACCACGGCGAGATTGTGGCTGATGAAGAGATAGGTCAGGCCCAATTCGTCGCGCAGATCCTTCAACAAGTTCAGGATCTGTGCCTGGATGGAAACGTCCAGGGCAGACACCGGCTCGTCGCAGATCAAGAGATCCGGCATCAAGGCCAGTGCCCTGGCAATGCCGATGCGCTGCCTTTGCCCGCCGGAGAAGGAGTGCGGGTAGCGCTTCAGGTGGCGCACATCCAGCCCGACCAGACGCATCAGCTCCATCACCCGCTCGGCCCGGCTTTCCGGGGTTCCGATATCGTGGATGAGCAGCGGTTCGCTCAAGATCTCGAACACCGTCATGCGCGGGTTCAGGCTGCTGAAGGGATCCTGGAACATGAACTGGATGCGCCGCCGGAACGCGACCAGATCCGAATCCGACAAGGCCAGGACATCCAGGGGCTCGCCGTGATCGTTGAAGACCACCTCGCCGCTGTCCGGGGTAAGCGCCCGCATCACGATCTTCGACAAGGTGGTCTTACCGCAGCCGCTCTCGCCCACCAGGCCGACGCATTCCCCGCGGTGGACGCTAAGGCTGACGTCATCCACCGCCAGCACCTTGTCCGAGGGCTCGCGCGAGAACCAGGAGGATTTGCGGATCGTGAAGGTCTTGGTTATGCCGGTCAGGCGCAGTAACGGCCCCGCCGCGTCACTCCCTGGCGGCCAAGGCTTCTTCTCCTCCATGAGTTTCGTGTGGCCGTTGTGCTGAATTTCGCGCAGAGGCCTCAGGCGCTCGCCCGGTTTCATGTCGAAGCGCGGAACGGCCCCCAGCAGAGCGGTCAGATAGGGGTGGCGGGGATCGTGGAAGATGTCGTCCAGCGTGCCGCTTTCCATGACCTCGCCCCGGTACATCACCACCACCTCCTCGGCCACGTTGGCCACCACCCCCAGATCGTGGGTGATGATCAGGACCGCCATGCCCAGCTCGGCTTGCAGATCCTGAATCAGTTTCAGGATCTGCGCTTGGATGGTGACGTCGAGCGCGGTGGTCGGCTCGTCGGCGATCAGCAGGGCCGGCCGGCAAATCAGGGCCATGGCAATGACAACGCGCTGGCGCAGGCCGCCGGAGAGTTCGAAGGGATAGGTCTTGAGCCCCCGCTCCGGGTTGGGGAAGCCCACTAGGCGCAGCATGTCGGCGACGATCTTCTGGCCTTCCGCGCCGGTAATGCCGCGATGCAGAGCCAAGGCTTCGCCCACCTGATCGCCCACGGTATGCACCGGGGACAAGGACGTCATGGGCTCTTGGAAGACGATGCCGATGCTGCCGCCGCGAATGGCGCGCATCCGCTCCGACTCCGGATCGAGGGCGGCGATATCGACCTGTTCGTTGTCGCGGTCGGGATCGACGAAGAGAATCCGGCCGGACTCGATGCCAGCGGTGCGCGGCAGGATCCCCATGACCGACTGGCTGACAACCGACTTCCCCGATCCGGACTCGCCAACCAGCGCAACGGTTCCCCCCGGCGGAACGGAGAAGGAGACGCCCCGAACCGCATGCAGACGCCCTTCCGGCAAGCGGAAGGCGACGTGAAGATCCTCGACGGTCAGGAGGTCAGCCAAGCAGCCCCCCGAACTTCATCGCTTGCCGAAAGCCTCGCCGGGGCATCGCGCCAGTCCGCCATACCGGTCAAGCTCCTTCGCCCGGCACGATCGCCGGGCGCGGCGTATCCTCGTCGGCGTGAATACCCAGGCCGAGGAGGTTTCCCGCCGTCGTCGGGTCGAGCGCGACACCGTTGCGCCGGGCCGCCTTCGCGGCATGCCAGGCGATGTCCGCGAACCCCTCGATGCGTGATTCGAACGTCATTTTTCCACCGCTTCCCGTCAACGTCAGTTGCAGGAACCCCCCATCGTTACGCCGCCGTTCCCTGCGCGTGCCAAAGTACCTTAGCTTCAGCGCGGACAAATCTTCCCAGAGCAAAGCCTTCGTGGCTAGAACCTTTATGAAGAGTCCTTGCCCATTGAGGGCAACCCGCGTGAACTGCTGCCGCAGTGTGCGGAGCCCAAATATACAGAAAATCAGGACCAGGCTCCCGAAAATTCCCACAATCCACGTCGATCCGCCGCTCGACGCCAGCACGGTGAGCCCCAAGGCCAATCCCCCGGCCGTTCTCAGGTAGTCGCCGAGCAGGGAGCGGGGCGGGTAGCGATAGAACACGGTATCGGGCTGGGGCCTATCCTCGTTCATGAACCGTGCCTTTCCGCCACGGGCCTGGCCGGCGGCGGGTCCTCGGTGGCCAGACGCGCAATGATCCCCGCCGAAATCCCTGCACCTCTGGTTTCTATTTGAGGTGGCGCCCGGCGTCCACGCTCTTCCGCGTTCGACAGGGCGCGTGCGAGCCTTTCCGGAGTCAAGTCTGGCTCCTCGACAATCTCCAGCAGGCCACGCGCCGCCAGCAGCCGGGCGCGATGGAGTTGTTCGCTCTCTTGCCCACCGGAAAAGGGTGCCACCACCGCCGGTGCGCCGCTGCCCAATACCTCCAGCACGGTGTTGTAGCCGCCCAGGCTGATCGAGGCGCGGCAGCGGGCCAAAAGCGCTTGGAAATCGCGCCGGGACCTTTCGACAACGGTCCTCTCGGGCGCGGCGGCGGTCAGGTCACTGAATTCGGCTTCCGGCAGATTGGGGCCAGTCAGAATGCGCCATCGCACCTCGGCGCGCCGGTCCAGCCGCCGCGCCGCCAGGGCCACTTTAAGGAAGGGGCCGCCGAAGGCACCGCCGCCCGCCGAAACGACGACTTCGCCCTCACCCGCATTCCCCTGGCGAAGATCGCCGGCACCACCCTCCGCCGGGCTCATGGGCGGGTTGGCGATATAGCCGGTATAGGTCAAGAGGCGGCCGGCACGCGCGGCTTGCGCGAAGCTGTCGCGCAGGCGAACGAAGGCCGGGTCGCCGTGCACCAGCACGAGATCGTAAAAGCGCTCGGCGGTTTCCGCCATCCACAGCGTGCGCTCCGGCGGCTTTTCCACCAAGAGGTCGCGGATGGAGGAGACAATCCAGGGGCGGGGCTGGCGGGCACGCGCCGCCGCCAGCAGGGGTTCCAGCTCGAAGCGGAATTTCCGACGGCCGAAAGGGTACATCTCGGTCACCAGTACCTTGGGGGCCAGCGCCGCGAGGATCTCCAGCAGGTCGGCGCGGCGCCGCTTTTTCCAGGCCGCGTCGATCGGACGCCCTTCGGCATCAAGGACCGGATCGAAGCGGCTGTCGGCCACCCAGGCGGCGGGAAGCTGCACGAGGCGTGCCGAACCCAACTCAAGGCCGGGCACTGTCCGGCCGCCCGACACCACCACGGCCTTCAGCCCGGCCTCCGCACAAGCCTTCGCCAGCGCCGCCGTGCGGGTGAGGTGCCCGATGCCCCAGAGGTGCTGCACGTGAAAGAGGACGTCTGTCATGGCTCCAAAGGCAGGTTAAGGGCTTCGATCTCCGCAGCTCCGCCAGGATGGATCCGGAAGCGGTGGAAGCAAGCGCTCGCGAGCTTGACCGGGGGTTTCCCGCGGAGGTCCCAACCGCTCGCATGGCAGTAAAGCGCCCGGATGATGCCGCGATGTGCGACCGCTCCGGCCGGCTCTCCGCTTGCGGCGAGGCGGGCGAGGAAGGGGCGCAGGCGGTTCAGCGCCTCGCGCGGCGTCTCTCCGCCTGGCGGTCTGAAATCGAGGCCCCGGTCCTCGTTCTCGGCCATCTCGTCGCCGAGGGCTTCACGCAGCGCGCCCAAGCGGTGCCCCTCCCATTCGCCCCAGTCCATTTCGATCAGCGCCTCATCCGGCGAGGCGTTCAGGCCCAGAAGTGCCGCGGTCTCGCGCGCGCGGGCGAGGGGAGAGCTGTGCCAGCGCCAGGTGTGCAGCGCGCCGGGCAGGCTCCAGCGGGCCACCGCTCGCCGCCCCGCCGCCGATAGAGGCCTGTCCGCGCGCCCCTGCAGGCGGCGGTCTTCGTTCCAGTCCGTGGGCCCGTGGCGCAGAATGATGAAGGGGATCATGCGCCGGGCCTCCCCCGACGGTGGTCCGCGGCCGCGCCCCTGAGAATGCAGTCGAGCCCCTCGGCCGCCGCCGCGAACCCGTGAGATTGCCGCAGGTAGCGCGCAGCACCTTGGCCCAAGGCCCGCCGCCGACCGGAGTCTTCCAGAAGCTGCGCGATGGCCGCCGATAAGGCGTCGTCGTCGCGCGGGGCGGTGAGAAGCCCGCTCACACCGTCGGCCACCACGGCCGGAACACCGCCTTCCCGCCCCGCGACAACCGGCAGCCCGAGCGCTTGCGCCTCCAGCAAGGCCATGCCGTAGGCTTCGTTGACCGCCGGCCAGACATAAAGATCACCAGCGGAAAAGAGGCCGTGGAGCGCTTCCGGCGGCAGCGCGCCCAGGAAGCGGACGCGCCCGCTGGGAAGGGCCGCGAAAGCCTCTTCCACCGCGCTGCGCGCCGGCCCGTCGCCAGCCAGCAGCACGACCCACTCCAAGTCCGCAAGCCGGCCCAGGGCTTCGGCAAGCAAGCGATAGGAGGCGAGCTTATCGCCCGCGCGCATCATTCCGGCGGCGATGATCCATGGGGCGTTGTCGGGCAAACCGGCCGTGGCACGCCAATGCGCCCGCGCACTCGCGCGGTCGGGGGAATCCGGGATCTCCACGAAGGGCGGCAGGTCCCTGAGCTTGGCGGAGTCGGGAAGGCAGGCCGCGTTACGGGGGTTGAGCGGGATCACGGCATCGGCCTGGGCCAAGGCATCGAGCACGGCGCGGTAGCTCATGTCCCAGGGCCCGCCGGCCCGCTTCGGCGCGACGGAGGCTTCGGCCACCACGTAGGGAATGTCCAGCGTGCGCGCCACCCGAGGGCCGATCCAATCGGGAGCCTTGTAATAGAGGTGATAAGTGAACCAAAGGTCGGGGGGCGGGCTTGCCCCCGCAACGATGCGCTCGGCAATGCGGGCTCCCAGCTTTGCGCGGCGCGCTTGCTCGGCCGCATCGCCATCGGGCACCCGCCCGCGCAGGCGGCTGGCCAGGACGACCTCGTGCCCCGACCGCTCCATCGCGCGCCACAAGAGGCGGGCCATGTTGCGGTCGCCCGAGGGCACCGGATGATCGGGCGCTTTCATTGGCGCGTAGAAAGCGACCCGCATCGACAGCTATCCCGCGACCGCCCGGCCACTTGACGGCCGAACACTTGACGCCCCGCTCTCTTCAGTGTCGCCCTCTTCAACTCGGTCGGAGAGCGGCACAGCGGGGCGGAGCCCGTCGCGGTTCAAGCCGAAGCAGCCGAAGACGACCCCCATTCCGGCCTGCATGGAGAAATCCGCGCGCACCCGGGCGTTGCCCGCCGCACCCAAGCGTTGGCGCAGCGCGGGGTCCTTGATCAGGCGCGTCAGGCCCTTGGCGAGTTCGGCGGGTGCGGACGGTGGCGCCATGCATCCCGTCTCCCCCTCGATCAGCAGTTCGGGGATCGCCGAAACCCGGGTGGAGAGGCAGGCCAGCCCTTGGCTTTGGGCCTCCATCAATACGTTGGGAAGACCGTCCCGGTCGCCGTCGCCGGCAACCAAGCTGGCCAGCACGAAAAGGTCGCCGTCGCGGTAGGCCTGCAAGACCCTGTCATGTGGCTGCGCGCCAAGCCAGTCGATCCGGTCCGCCAAGCCCAGCTCCCCGGCCAGGTGCTTTAGCTTGCGCGACAGGGCGCCGCCGCCGACGTGGGTGAAGCGCCAGGCGGTGTCTTCCGGCAAGAGGGCGAGCGCGCGCAGCAGGTCTTCGTAACCCTTCTTTGGCACCGCCCGGCCGACCGAGAGGATCCGGACCGGATCCCGCGCGTCCGATCCGTCGCGCGAAGGACGCGCGGGCGGCGCGGGAAAACGCTCGAAATCCAAGCCGTGATAAGCCAGGCGCACTTTTTCCGGATCCGCGCTCAAATCGCGGAGATGCTCATAGCCCAGCTTCGTGCAGGTCACCAGCCAGTCGAGCTCGGCGAGCTTCTCCCGCTTCTCCCAGTCCGGCGTGGTCCAGATATCGCGGGCGTGGGCGGAAACGCTCCAAGGCAGCCCTGTCATCAGGGCGGTGTAGCGGGCCACCGAGGCCGGCGTGTGCAGGAAATGCGCATAGAGGCGATCGACGTCCCGGGGAATTTCCGCGGCCAGGACACAGGCCTGGCCAAAGCGGCGGATCCGATTGGGTGTCAGGTCGCGGCGCAGGTCGGCCAGGAAAGCTTTCAGCGCCCTCTGGTATCCGGACAAGCCGCGTGCCCGGCGCCAGCCCGCGAAAACGCGCGCGGGTTCGCGCCACAGATATTCGGGCAGATAGGCCACGGGGGCCTGGATCTCCCGATGCACCGGGTGCACCGCGCGGTCGGTTGGGTGGCGCAGGCTGACAAGCCGCAGATCCAGCCCCGCGCGCTCAAGCGCCAGGAGCTCCTGGGCGATGAAGGTTTCGGAAAGGCGAGGGTAGCCCTTCAAGAGGACGGCGACGGTCTGCGGCATGGTGGCATCGACTATAACAGGGCTAGGGCATTTTGCGCGGGGTACCCGGGCAAGGGCTACCAACGGCGCGCTTTGGCTTCGGTCAGGGGTAGCGCGCGCCGGCCGCGTTGGGCCAGCCACTGGCCAGTCAGCTTGACCATGTTCTCCCGGCCATCCAAAAGGCCCGGCACCACGCTTTCCGACGGGCGGGGTTGCTGGCGAATGGTCTTGAGCGCCGTCGCCATGGCACGGGCATCGCGCTGCCCATCGTCGGGCAGCATGCGCAAGAGCCCAAGCTCCTGGGCGCGCGTCGCGCGGATAGCCTGTTCAAGGCGCGGCACGGTTCTGGGCACCATGATGCAGCGCTTATCGAAGGACAGGACTTCGCAGAAGGTGTTGTATCCGCCCATGCAAACCACACCCAAGGCGCGGGCCATCAGGCTTTCCACATGGGCGTTGAACGTGATCGCCTCGACTCGATCCAAGAGGTTCACCCGGCGCTGGAAGTCGGACTGCAGTTCGCTACCCATGAAGGGGCCGAGGACGATCAGCGCCGGATAGGGAATGGAAGGATCCTCCTCATAGGCGCGCAGGACCCAATCGACGATGGCCTCGCCGTCGCCGCCGCCACCAACGGTCACCAAGATGAAGGGATCGCTGATCTTGTCGAAGTCAAGGTGCTGGGGATGGGGCGCGGAGAGGCGCCGCAAATAGCCGGTGTAGGTCAGGCGCTGGCGCACGGAAGCGGGCAGCTCGATCCCCTCCAAGGGTTCGCAGATCTGCGGCAAGCCGTAGATCCAAATATCGTCGTAGAGGCGCGGGATGGCGGGCAGGACATGCTTGCGTTCCCACTCGCTGGCCAGCATGTCGGGATCGTCCATCACGTCACGCAGCCCGAGCACGCAAGGCGTGCCCCGCGCGCGCAACAGTTCCAGGGTTGCCTTGACCTCGCCGCGCAGGCCCAGGGGCTCCTTATCGACGATGAAGAGATCGGGATCGAAAATGTCGGCCGTGTGTTGAATGATCGACTCCCGCATGGCCAGCGTCTTTTCGATATCGATCGGCAGCTTCAGGGAGACGTAGTCGCCATCGCGCAGCTTGATCACGCCGGGGATGCGCACGAAGTCCACGCGGGCGTGAAAGTCGAAGCTTCCGATGATAGGCGAGCCCGAAAGAATCAAGACCGAGAGATCCGGGTCGGATTCCACCAAGGCGTGGGCGATCTCCCGGCAGCGCCTGAGATGGCCCAGGCCGAAGCTGTCATGGCTGTAGATGAGGATCCGCGCCCCCAGCGGGTTTCCGTCCATCATCGTCGGTCCCTTCACTTCCCAGCGGGTCGCGCCAGCCCAGCATGCCCCCTTTCGCGCCGCCCGGACTATGCCACAGCTCGCCGTCGATGCGAAGTCTCGGATGGCTGGCCGCGCGGAAGCTTGCCCGTTTTCGCTTGGTCGTTATCTTGCGCGAGGTTAAGGTTCGCCACGTGGTGGCAATCGCATGCTCAATCCAGAGGCTCGCGGATCCGATCGCGAACCCTTGAAGGCCGCCGGAAAGTAGGACCGCGGCACGGGAATGGAACCGAACCTTCTCAGGTACATTTGGCGGAACAGCAGAGCCGAGCAGATCCGGATTCTGTTCCTCGTCATCGTGTCGCTGCCTTTCTATTACATCTCCTTGAATCTGCCCAAGGACATCGTGAACCGCGGCATCCAGGGCCGCGGTTTCGACGGCCCGATGGACACCGAGACTTTCGGCGCGATCCCGGTTCCCTTCTCCGAGCGGATCTTTGGGGAATCGCGCATGCTTTTCGAGGGGTTTTCCCTGGAGCAGTGGCAGCTGCTGATGGCGCTCAGTTTGACCTTCCTTGGGCTGGTCTGCGTCAACGGGCTTTTCAAGCTGGTCGTGAACACCGCCAAAGGGCGTTTGGGCGAGCGCATGTTGCGGCGCCTGCGCTACGAGCTCGCCGATCATCTCCTGCGCTTCCGGCAATCGCAATTGAAGCGCATGAAAAGCGCCGAGGTGGCCACCATGGTGAAGGACGAGGTGGAGCCGCTGGGCGGGTTCATCGGCGACGCCTTCGTCACGCCGGTCTTTCTGGGCGGACAGGCGATGACGGCGATGGCCTTTATTCTGGTCCAGTCCCTACCGCTCGGCCTGGTCGCGCTGGCCATTCTCGTCGTCCAGGCCGTCCTGATCCCGAAGCTTCGGGTCAAGCTCTTGCTGCTTGGCAAGGAGCGGCAGTTGACCGCGCGCCAGCTCGCCGGCCGGATCAGCGAGATGATGGACGGCAGCGTCGAGGTCCACACCAACGACACGTCTAATTTCGAGCGCGCGGAGCTGACTTCGCGCCTGGGCAAGATCTTTGAAATCCGCTTCGAGATCTACAAGCGCAAGTTCGCCATCAAGTTCCTGAATAACTTCCTCTCTCAGGTCACGCCCTTCGTGTTCTACGCCGGCGGTGGCTTGCTCGCGATCTACGGCTACATGGATATCGGCGCCCTTGTTGCGGTGATCGCCGCCTACAAGGATTTGCCGGGCCCGGTGCGCGACTTGATCAATTGGGAACAACAGCGCCAGGACGTGCGCATCAAATACGAACAGGTGATCGAGCAGTTTCAGTCGACCGATATCATGGAGCCCGCGCTTCAGGACCCCGATGTTCCGGTGGCGCCTCTGGAGGGCAACATATCGGCGAACTCTCTGGTCTACACGGACGAGAACGGCGACCGCCTGGTCGATGGTGTGAGCTTCGAGTTTCCGCTGGACAGTCATGTGGCTTTGGTGGGCGACGCCAGCAGCGGCAAGGATCAAGTGGCGCTGATGCTGGTCGGCCTGGTCGCGCCCACCGCCGGCCACCTGGCGATCGGTGGAAAGGATCTTACCCGCCTGCCCGAATCGGCCCTTGGGCGCCGCATGGGCTACGCCGGCCCGGATGCCTATCTGTTTCCCCAGTCGGTGCGTGAGAACCTTGTCTACGGTTTGCGCCACCGCCCGATCGATGAGCCCGTTTATCCGGAGTCCGAAGCGGCCGTTCACAAGTGGCGCGCGGACGAAGCCGCCCGGTCCGGGAACTGCCTTCTTGATGTCAACGCCGAATGGGTCGACCGCATATCGGCCGGCGCGCAGGATGAAGAGAGCCTCGACCGTTCACTTATCCAAGCCGTGTCGGTTGTCGACATGGAAGAGGATATCTACCGCTTCGGTCTCAATGGCTCCATCGACCCCGAGCAGCGGCCTGGCGTGGCGCAGGATCTGTTGCGGGCGCGCGTGGCCCTGACCGAGCGCTTGCGCGAGGTGGGGGCGGATTCCTTCGTCGTTCGCTTCGACGCCGACAAATACAATCCCAATGCGACCATGGCCGAGAACTTGCTGTTCGGAACGCCCAAGTCCGCGGACTTCGACGTAGATGCCATGGCCGACAACCCCATCGTCCTGCGTGCGCTTGATGAGGCGGAGTTGATGGATGATCTGGTGCAGAAGGGCTTCACCATCGCGCAAACGATGGTCGAGCTGTTTGCCGACCTGCCGCCCGGCCATCCCTTCTTCGAACAGTTCAGCTTCATCGACGCCGATGACCTACCGGAGTTTCGCCAGTTGATCCAGCGGGCCGAGGCGCGCGGTGTCGCGGGGCTGGGCGACGACGATCGCCGCCGCTTGCTGCGGCTGCCCTTCCGCTATATCGAGGCACGCCACCGCCTAGACTTGATCGACGAAACCTTGGAGCGCGAAGTGGTGACCGCGCGCAAGCTGATCGCGGCCGCGGTGGAGCGCGAGTGCCCGGACGCCGTCGAGTTCTTTGATCCGGCGTCCTACAACGCCGCCGCGTCGATGATGGACAATATTCTTTTTGGCCGCTTGGTGTTCGGGCAAGCCGAGGCGCAGGAGACAGTGGGCCGGGCCGTCACCGAAGTGCTGCGCGAGATGGATCTCAGAGAGGCGGTCTGCCGGGTCGGCCTTGACTTCCAAGTGGGCGTCGGCGGCAAGCGCTTGAACGCGACCCAACGCCAGAAGCTGGCCATCGCGCGCGCCCTGATCAAGCGGCCCGACGTGCTTGTCATCAACGAGGCCACGGCGGTGATGGACGGCGCGACCCGCGCGCGCTTGATTCACACGGTGCTAGGGTACCGGGAGGGTGCGGGCGTGGTGTGGGTGCTTGAGCGCGCGGCCATGGCCGACCGCTTCGATGACGTGATCGTGCTGCGTCAGGGCCGTTTGATGGAGCGCGGTAAGTACGACGATCTCGCGCGCGATGGGACCACGTTGCCGCAGCTGGTTGATGCGGATTGAACGGAAGGCGGAAGCGTTCGGGTGGGATCAGGACGATCGGGAGTGTGACATGGGACTGGAACAAGAAGTTGCTATTCTAAAAAAGATTCCGCTCTTCGCGCGGATCGACCCCACGAAGCTGAAGCTCATGGCCTTCGCCAGCGAGCGGATGATCTTCAAGCCTGGCCAAGCCGTTTGCAGGCAAGGCGACGTCGGAGACTCCGCTTTCATCATTATCGACGGCGAGGCCGACATCCTGATTGAGAGCGATGGCGGCCCCATCAAGGTCGCGAGCGTGGGGCGCAACGATATTATCGGCGAGATCGCCATTCTTTTGGATGTGCCCCGTACGGCGACGGTGCAGGCGACCTCCGACCTTCAGACCCTGAAAATCACCAAGGATCTTTTCTTCCGGATGGTCACCGACTTTCCGGAGATGGGTGTTGAGATCATGCGGGTCCTGGCGCATCGCCTGGACGCCACCAACGCTCAGCTTCGCGCCGCGCGTTAGGGCCGGTCCTCCCGCTCTTCACCGCCGCGGCTCTACGCCAGATCCACGATCACCGGGACGTGGTCGGATGGCTGTTCCCAAGCGCGGGTTTCGCGAAAAATCTCCAAGCCCTGGACGCCCTCCATCAACGCGGCGCTCGCGAAGGCGTGGTCCAGGCGCCAGCCGTAGTCTTTGTCGAAGGCCTGCGCGAAGCGGTAGCCCCACCAGGTGTAAAGCGGCTGGTCCGCGGGCACGAAATGACGGCCGACGTCCGTAAGCCCGCCCGCCCGAAGCACGTCGCTCAGCAGCCCCGATTCCAGCGGTGTGTGCCCAACGCTGCGCAGTAGGCGCTTGTGGTTCCACACGTCGTTCTCGAGCGGCGCGACATTGAGGTCGCCAACCAAGAGCAGCTTGCGCCCGCGCGCCTCGACCGACGACCAGGACGCCATCTCCTTTAGGAACGCGATCTTGTGAGCGAACTTGTCGTTGACCTCGGGGTCGGGCTTGGGCCCGCCGGAGGGAACGTAGAAGTTATGCAGGCGCAGTCCGCCGGGCAGTTCGACGGAGGCGTGGCGCTTGTCGTCGCGCGCGCACCAGCGCAAGCGCTGCCGGTCCGCGAAGGGTACGCGCGAGATGATGGCGACGCCGTTATATCCCTTCTGACCTGCGACGACGTGGTGCGGGTAACCAAGGGCGGAGAGATCTTCGGCGGGAAAAATCTCCTCTGCCATCTTGATCTCCTGAAGACAGATCACGTCTGGCGCGCGCTCCTCGATCAGTCGTGCCAGGTGGTCCATTCGCTGGCGCAGGGAGTTAACGTTCCAGCTTGCGATCCGCAGCTTCAAGATACGCGCGTCCTTTCCACGATGTCGGCTTTGGGCCTTGGAATGCCCAGTTTTCCAGGTGCCCTTTGCCACGGGGCAGGGCGAGGCGAGGGGAAGATAATCGACGCAAAGGCCGATGAGAAGCCGCTTGGCGCGATCGCAACGATTTCAGCGCGTGCCGGTGCCGCTATCCTTGACGCGCAGTCAAGCGGTCGTTATAACCGCGCGCCTTCGAATTTTGCGAAAGAGATACAAGGTCCGTCATGGCCAACCACAAGTCAGCCGAAAAGCGCATTCGCCGCAACCAGCGCCGGAGTGAAGTGAACGGGGCGCGCGTCAGCCGTATCCGCACCTACATCAAGAGCGTCGAGACGGCGATCGCCTCCGGGGACAAGACGGCCGCCGACGCGGCCCTGAAAGCCGCCCAGCCGGAGATCCATCGTGGCGTCAGCAAGGGCGTGATGCACAAGAATACGGCCGCGCGGAAGCTTTCGCGCTTCTCCTCGCGGATCAAGCAGCTAGGCTAGTCGCCCGCCCGCACGCGCTCACGGCGTGCGGAAGATGGCAGTCGATCGCGCTGGGCCCTGAACGCCCACTGTCCCGAAATCCCGCTGCCTCGAATCACCACGGAACCGAAGTTCCGGCGGCCGGAAATCCTTTGGCTCCTAAGCGGTCTGTAACCGCTGAAAATCGGCGTCAGCCCTGCGGCCGCGCGCCCTCCTCGGCTTGCGCAAACCGCCCTGCCGCCCGCCAACGGCGGCCCCGCCGCACCGCGTAAAAAAATATTTCGGCTCGGTGTGAGGATGGATTCTCCCTCTGATTTAAGGCCTTGTCGATTTGTCCTCATGTTTCAAGCCAGTGCTCCCAGGCCGTTCACCATACAGGCCTATTGCCTGCCAAACGGCCGAAGGTTACACTTTGGGTCTTGATACGTGGTTGCCATATCACAATAATTTACAAATAAAAAATCTACAAAATGTGGAACGGTAAATAGAATTACAAAGGTTTGAGGGTGAGGGGGGCGAATACTTTCTTGAGCGCGGGCGCCAATCCGCTTCTCACTTGAAGATCGCGCTCGCTCGGGCTGGTTATAAGGGGAAGTCCGGGGCGAAACGAGCGTTTCTAGTGAGTGAGAGAGAAGATAGAAGGATCGGCGGCGCGGGAAAAGCTTGCTTGTTCGAGGGAGGACTTGAGCCGGGTTCCGGCTTGGCGGCTTGGACTTGGGTCTAGGTTCTCCCAGGGGGGGCGGTTCAAGAGTTCTCCGCGGTGGAAATCGGGGTTGGTGGAGGTCAGGGGAAGAGCATGGGTGCCGGGGTTTTGCAGGAGGGGAGGCCTGAGGCGGTGTCCTCGGAAACGACAAATCAATTGGCTGAGCCGTGGGCCAGGGTGCGCGGACGCTTGCGGGCGGAAGTGGGTGATGCGGCATTTCGCAGTTGGCTGAAGCCGCTGGTTCTTCTCAGTTTGCGTGAAGGGGTCGTTCGGCTGGCGGTGCCGTCGCGCTTCATGCGCGATTGGGTCAGTGGCAACTACGCCGACCGTTTGCGCGATCTTTGGCGCGAGGAAGAGCCCAAAATTCTCGATGTCGAGATCGTGGTGCAGCCGCCCGCGCGACCGGATAACCGGGACCGCATGTCCGAGGAATTGCCTGAAAGACCCGCTGGCGCGAACCGCCCCGCCTCGCCCGCTCCGGCGCCGTCCCGCGCGCTCGCAACCTGCGGCGCGCGCGAACCAAGGATGCCCGCCCGGGATGAGGACGGCGTTCAGCGCGAGGGGGAGATGAGCGGCCCGCTCGACCCGCGCTTCACCTTCGACAATTTCATCGTCGGCAAGCCGAACGAACTGGCCTACGCGGCGGCGCGGCGGGTCGCGGAGGCGCCTGCCGTCCCGTTCAATCCGCTTTTTCTTTATGGCGGCGTGGGCCTTGGCAAGACCCACCTCATGCACGCGATCGCTTGGCATCTGCGTCAGCAGCGCCCTGAGAAGCGGGTGATCTACATTTCCGCCGAGAAGTTCATGTACCGCTTCGTGCGCGCCCTGCGCACGAAAGACACCATGGCTTTCAAGGAAGAATTCCGCTCGGTCGACGTTCTGATGATCGACGACGTGCAGTTCATTGGCGGCCGCGAGGCCACGCAAGAGGAGTTCTTTCACACCTTCAACGCTCTGGTGGATCAGAACCGGCAGGTCGTGGTGTCTGCGGACAAGAGCCCGAGCGACCTGGAGGGCGTCGAGGAGCGCATGCGCTCGCGTCTCGGCTGGGGGCTCGTCGCGGACATTCATCCAACTACTTACGAACTCCGCCTCGGGATCCTGCAGGCCAAGGCCGAGCAGGTGGGGCAGGCGATTCCTCCAAAGGTGCTGGAGTTCCTCGCCCACAAGATCACCTCCAACGTGCGCGACTTGGAAGGGGCCATGAACCGGATCGTGGCGCACAATACGCTGTCCGGGCTGCCGGTTTCCTTGGAAACCACGCAAGAGATCCTGCACGACCTGCTGCGCGCCAACGACCGCAAGGTGACGATCGAGGAGATCCAGAAGCGGGTGGCGGAGCATTTCAATCTGCGCATGACCGACATGCAGTCCGCACGGCGTGCCCGCGCGGTGGCGCGCCCGCGCCAGATCGCTATGTACCTGTCGAAGCAACTCACGACCCGCTCCCTTCCGGAAATCGGGCGGAAATTCGGCGGGCGCGATCACACCACCGTCATGCACGCGGTGCGCAAGGTCGAGGAGTTGAAGAACACGGACAATGCCTTCGCGGAAGACGTGGACCTCTTGCGGCGGATGTTGGGCGCCTGATCCTCCTAGGGTAAAATCCCTTACGATTCAGTGCCATTGTGCTATAGTCTCCGTCCGTTTCGCGGCCCCTGGATTCGCTGAAGTGGCGCCGCGTGCCGGAACTGTCGTGGAGGCCGCGTGATCGTGAAGTGACGGAGGCGCGGATTTCCGTAAATTCAACGGGTTAAAGGCCCCTCAGGCATTTCAGAGAACTCATGAAGCTGACCATCGAACGTGCCGCATTGTTGCGCTCGCTCGCCCATGTGCAGAGTGTGGTGGAACGGCGCAATACAATCCCGATCCTATCCAATGTGCTGATCGAGGCCGGGGACGGAAGCCTATCGCTCACGGCGACCGATATGGACCTGACCATCGTCGACCTCACGAGCGCGCAAGCGAACGAAACGGGCGCCACCACCGCGCCGGCGCACACGCTGTACGACATCGTTCGCAAGCTGCCGGAGGGTGCGGAGGTGGAAGTCGCGACCGACGCGGGCGGCGGCCAGTTGACGATAAAGTCCGGCCGCTCGAACTTCGCGCTGGCGACCCTGCCGCGAGAGGATTTTCCAACCGCCGGCGTCGCGGACTTCCCCCATGTCTTTTCCTTGCAGTCTAGCGAGGCGAAGCATCTCATCGACCGCACGCGCTTCGCTATCTCGACGGAAGAAACGCGCTACTATCTGAACGGCATCTACCTGCACGCCGCCAAGAAGGATAGCCTCGACGTGATGCGCGCGGTTGCGACCGACGGTCACCGCTTGGCGCGCTTCGAGATGCCCTTGCCGAGCGGCGCCGGGGAAATCCCAGGCATTATCGTGCCCCGCAAGACGGTGGCCGAGGTGCGCAAGCTGATCGAGGAGTCGGACGGCCCCGTCGAGGTTTCTCTGTCGGACACGCGGATACGTTTCGCGTTCGACGATACGGTCCTGACCTCCAAGCTGATCGACGGCACCTTCCCGGATTACGAGCGGGTCATTCCCAGCGGCAATGACAAGGTCATGGAAGTCGATTGCGAGACCTTCGCCAAGGCGGTGGATCGCGTTTCGACCATCTCCACGGAGAAAAGCCGCGCGGTCAAGCTGGCGGTTAGCGCGGGGGCGGTGCGGCTCTCGGCCACCAGTCCCGAGAACGGGAGCGCCGAAGAAGACGTGCCCGTAAAGTACGACGGCGAAGGGCTCGAGATCGGATTTAACTCCCGCTATCTGCTCGATATTGCTCAACAGATCGAAAGCGGCGGCGCCGAGTTCGTGATGGCCGACGCCGCCTCGCCGACGATCGTTCGTGATGTCGGGGACGCGAGCGCGCTCTACGTGCTGATGCCGATGCGGGTATGACGGCGATTCGCGGGGCGCCATGGAATGCGGCCGCTCCGCGATTTGAGGAGCGATGTCGATAGCGACGGTAATGTCATCGGATAGGTTCGAGGTGCTTGAAGGCCAAGGCGCGCGGCCGTCTTTGTGGCTGGAGCGCCTGACGCTGCAGGATTTTCGCAACTTCCGGCAGGCGGAGTTGGACTGCGACGGGCGCATCGTCGTCCTGACCGGCGAGAATGGCGCTGGCAAGACCAATATTCTTGAAGCGGTTTCCCTGCTTGCGCCGGGACGCGGGTTGCGCGGCGCGCGGCTTGGCGAGTTGGAGCGGCACGGCTCCAGCAACCGCATGCCCGCCGATCGTCTCTCCGGTGATCTGGGTGCCGGACTTGGCGCCTGGGCGATCTCGGCGCGCGTCATGACGCCGGAAGGCCCCCGGCAGATCGGCACGGGCCGGGACGTGGCGGCGCTTGAACGCGGTCGTGACCGGCGCGTTGTCAGGCTCGACGGTGAAGCGGCGAAGGGGCAGCAGGCCTTGGGCGAGGTGCTGGCTGCGGTCTGGCTGACGCCGAAGATGGATCGTCTGCTTGAGGAGGGGCCAAGCGCGCGGCGGCGATTTCTCGATCGCCTTGTGTTCGGCTTCGACCCGGCCCACGCTGGGCGGATCGCGGCTTACGAACAGGCCCTGCGCGAGCGCGCCCGCTTGCTAAAGACGGGAAGCGGCGAGGTCCCTTGGCTGGACTCCTTGGAGCAAACCATGGCTGAGCGATCGGTCGCGATCGCGGCGGCCAGGCGCGAAACCGTGGGGCGCTTGGCCGGCGCTTGCGCTGAGGCCTCGGATGCCTTCCCCCGCGCAGGCTTGGGCCTGGCGGGCGATGCCGAGACTGGGCTGGCCGACGCGCCGGCCGTGGAGGTCGAGGCGGGGCTGCGCCGGCGTCTTGCCGCGGACCGGGCGCGCGATGGAGAGACCGGGGGCGCCCAGGTTGGCGCGCATCGCTGCGATCTGACCGTCACGCATCTGCCGCGCGACCTTCCCGCTAGCTTGTGTTCCAGCGGCGAACAGAAGGCGCTGATGCTGTCGATTGTCCTCGCGCATGCGCGGCTCGTGGCCTTGGACCGGGGGGCGCCGCCCCTGATCCTGCTGGACGAAGTCGCGGCGCATCTGGACAGTACCCGCCGCCAGGCCCTGTTCGGCGCCTTGCTGGAGATCGGCGCGCAGGCTTGGATGTCGGGAACCGACTTGGCGAACTTCGAGGCACTCGGCGCCGGCGCGCAGCACTTCAAGGTCGATGACGGCTTTGTCCGGCGCGAGGCCTTGTAAGACTCTTATCCCCGTTTCCTCTTACCGCACGATAGAGATCATGACCGACACCCCGCCTGACGCACCCGAAACCGCCGACTCGGCTTACGATTCGGACTCGATCAAGGTTCTGCGCGGACTTGAGGCGGTCCGCAAGCGGCCGGGCATGTACATCGGCGACACCGACGACGGCTCGGGTCTGCACCACATGGTCTATGAGGTGGTGGACAACGCCATCGATGAATCCCTGGCCGGGCATTGCGACCGCATCGATGTGGAGCTCAACGGCGACGGCTCGGTTACCGTGCGCGACAACGGCCGCGGCATCCCGGTGGACATCCACAAGGAAGAAGGCATTTCGGCGGCCGAGGTCATCATGACTCAGCTGCATGCCGGCGGGAAGTTCGACCAGAACTCCTACAAGGTCTCCGGAGGCCTGCACGGGGTGGGCGTTTCGGTCGTGAATGCCTTGAGCGCGTGGCTGGAGCTGAATATCTGGCGCGACGGCGAGCATCACAAGATGCGCTTCGAAGGTGGCGAGGCCGTCGATCGTCTCGCCGTGGCGGGGCCTGCGGGCGATCGCACCGGAACCGAGATCACCTTCATGCCCTCCACCGACACCTTCACCATGACGGAGTTCGACTTCGCGACCTTGGAGCACCGGCTGCGCGAGCTGGCCTTCCTGAACTCCGGCGTGCGGATCCTGCTCACCGATAAGCGAAAGGCCGAACCGGTTCAGGTGGACCTGCACTACGAGGGCGGGCTCGAGGCTTTCGTGCGCTATCTCGACCGGGCGAAGAACGCGCTGATCGATCCGCCGATCGTCATGGCCGTGGAACGCGACGGGACCACTGTCGAGGTCGCCATGCAGTGGACCGACAGCTATCACGAAACCATGCTTACCTTCACGAACAACATTCCCCAGCGCGACGGCGGCACCCACCTGGCGGGGTTCCGCGGTGCGCTGACCCGGCAGGTCAACGGCTATGCTCAGGAATCCGGCCTGGCCAAGCGGGAGAAGGTGACCCTCACCGGCGAGGACTGCCGCGAAGGGCTGAGCTGCGTGCTCTCCGTCAAGGTTCCGGACCCGAAGTTCTCCAGCCAGACGAAGGACAAGCTGGTGTCCTCCGAAGTGCGCCCCATCGTCGAGTCGGTGGTGAACGAAAAGCTTCAGCAGTACTTCGAGGAACACCCCAACGAGGCTAAGCGGATCGTCGGGAAGGTGGTCGAAGCCGCCGCCGCTCGCGAGGCCGCGCGCAAGGCGCGGGATCTGACGCGCAAGAAGGGGGCATTCGACGTGTCGTCCTTGCCGGGCAAGCTCGCCAATTGTCAGGAGCGTGACCCGACGAAGTGCGAGCTCTTCATCGTCGAGGGCGACTCCGCCGGGGGCTCCGCCAAACTCGGCCGCGACCGGCTTTTCCAAGCGGTGCTTCCGCTCAAGGGCAAGATCCTCAACGTGGAGCGCGCGCGCTTCGACAAGATGCTGGGCAGTCAGGAAATCGGCACGCTGATCACCACCTTGCAAACCGGGATCGGCCCCGAGGAGTTCAATCTCGAGAAGCTGCGCTACCACAAGATCATCATCATGACCGACGCGGACGTGGACGGCAGTCATATCCGCACCCTGCTGCTGACCTTCTTCTTCCGGCAGATGCGACCCTTGATCGAGGCCGGGCACCTCTACATCGCTCAGCCGCCGCTTTACGGCGCCAAGCGTGGAGATACCCAGGTCTACTTGAAAGGCGACCGCGAGCTTGAGGAATACCTCATCGACAGCGCCCTCAGGGATAGCGTGCTCGTGCTGCACGATGGCATGCAGATCGCCGGCGAGGATTTGCGGGGCCTGGTGCGTCAGGCCTTCCGCGCGCGGCACCTGATGGAATCCCTCGTGCGCAAAGTGGGCTCCCCGGAAGTGGTGGAGCAGACGGCGATCGCGGGCGCGCTCGAGGCTTCCGTGCTGGACGCGCCCGAACAGGCGGCTGAAGCGGCGGCCTACATCGCGCGGCGCCTCGACCATCTCGCCGCCGAGCACGAGCGCGGCTGGGAGGGGAGCGCCTCGTCCGAAACCGTCTTCACCTTCGCCCGAACCCTGCGCGGCTATACCACGAGCTTCCGCATCGACCGCGCGGTGATCGAATCCACCGAGGCGCGGCGCCTGGCGGAGATGCAGGGGGATCTGCAGGCGACCTATGTCCGGCAAGCGACCTTGCGCGGTAAGGAGCGCGAAGCGCGGATCGACGGGCCGACCGGCCTGACCGACGCGGTGCTCGCCTGGGGCCGCAAGGGCGTCACCGTGTCCCGTTACAAGGGCCTTGGCGAAATGAACCCGGACCAGCTCTGGGAAACCACGCTGGATCCGGAATTCCGCTCCCTGCTGAAGGTCCGGGTTGCCCATGCCGAGGACGCGGACGGCATCTTCGACACCCTGATGGGCGAATTGGTGGAACCCCGCCGCGAGTTCATCCAAGACCGCGCCCTGCAGGTCTCGAACCTGGACGTGTGACGCGAGGGAAGGCCAAGGCGCGCCACCACACTCCCGCCAACTTCTTCCCCCATGCTGCCCGCTGGCCTGGGCGGAATTCCTGGGAAAGCCGCCGGATATATGGCCTAAAGGGGTAGAATCGTCTAAATATCGTGGTTATGTCTGGGAAACTCTCTCCACATCGCGGTGAACTGCGTGCCCAGGGCCGCCCCGCCGTCAGCGCGCCGGGGCGTGCGCGGCGCAAGGCCAAGGCGCCTTCCAAGGGAACCGCGAGTTCGTCTGGTGGCAAGGGCGGCGGCAAGAGCGGAGGGCGCGCGCGCTCCGCGGGCGCGGGCCGGAGGCGCCGCCAGACCGCACGCTCCGGCGGCCTGGGCCGTTGGATCCGGCGCCTGGTGGTCTGGGGGCTGATCGCGGTCATCTGGGGCGGCGTGGCCTTGGCGGGGGTCGTCGCCTATTTCGCCTATGACCTGCCGAAAGTGGAAAGCATCGCCGATATCCAGCGCCGGCCCAGCGTGCAGCTGGTAAGTTCCGAGGGCGAGGCCTTGGCGTCCTTCGGCGACTTGTATGGGGAGGCGGTCTGGATCGGCGACCTGCCGCCGCACCTGCCGCGCGCGGTGATTGCCGTGGAGGACCGGCGCTTCTATGCCCACCCCGGCGTCGATCCCATTGGCCTGACCCGTGCGCTGGTCGCCAACCTTCGGGCCGGCCGCGTGGTGCAGGGCGGCTCCACCCTGACCCAGCAGCTCGCCAAGAACCTCTTCCTGACGCCCGAGCGCACAATCGAGCGAAAGGTGCAAGAAGCACTGCTGGCGCTTTGGCTCGAACAGAAGTTCAGCAAGGATCAGATCCTGTCGCTTTATCTCAACCGGGTCTATTTCGGCTCGGGCACCTATGGGGTGGACGCGGCGGCCCGGCGCTATTTCGGAAAGCCCGCGCGCGAGCTGGGACTTTACGAGTCGGCGATGCTGGCCGGCCTTTTGAAGGCGCCGTCCCGCTACAACCCCGCGCGCGACGCGGATCTTGCCCACACCCGCACGACACTTGTGCTTACGTCCATGGTGCGCGCCGGCTATCTAAGCCTGGAGCAAGCCCAGGAGGCGGCGGACAAACGCGCGCGTGGCCGGGTCGCGCTGGCGAGCCATAACCGCTATTTCGCCGATTGGGTCCTGGCTCAGGTGGAAGGCTATGTGGGCAAGCTGACCCACGATGTGGTGGTGACCACGACTCTCGACCCCAAGCTGCAATCCATCGCCGAGGAAGAGGTGCGCCGGGTGATGCTGGAGGCCGGGCCTGAGCGCGCGGCCTCCCAAGCCGCCGCGGTGGTGCTGGCGCCGGATGGCGCCATCAAGGCCATGGTCGGTGGCCTTGATTATGGCCAAAGCCAGTTCAACAGGGCAGCCCAGGCGTTGCGGCAGCCGGGCTCCGCCTTCAAGCTCTTTGTCTATCTCGCCGGCGTGGAAGAGGGTTTGACCCCGGACAGCCGCTGGACCGATGGGCCGGTCGCCATCTCCACGGCCACGGGCCCCTGGACCCCAAGGAACTATGGCGGTCGCTATTATGGCGAGGTGACCCTGCGCGAGGCCTTTGCCCGCTCGCTCAACTCCGTTGCCGTGCAGGTCGCCCAGGGCGTAGGTCCCAAGAAGGTCGCGGCCGCGGCCAAGCGCTTGGGCATCACCACACCCTTGGAGGCAACACCCAGCTTGGCCCTCGGCGCGTCCGAGGTGACACTGCTGGAGCTGACCGGCGCCTACGCCACCTTGGCCAACGGCGGCAATGGCGTCTTTCCTTTCGGCATCCAGCGGATCGTGTCGCGTGAGGGCGTAATGCTCTATGACCGCAGTGGCGCCGGGCCCGGACGCCTGGTGTCGCCGCGCGACCTCGGCCGCATGAACGACATGCTGCAGGCGACCGTCGGCTGGGGTACCGGCCGGCGCGCCGACCCGGGGCGGCCGGCCGCGGGAAAGACGGGCACCAGCCAGGACTTCCGTGACGCCTGGTTCCTCGGCTTTACCGCCGATCTGGTGGCCGGCGTATGGGTCGGCAACGACGACGGCAAGCCCATGAAGGAGGTGACCGGCGGCAGTCTACCCGCGGATATCTGGAAGGGTGTGATGGTGCGCGCCCTTGATGGGGTGCCGCCAAGGTCCCTGCAAGGCCCGGCGCCCGGACCAGCGGACGACGCAGCGTCGGGCGATTTCCTCAGCAACCTCTTCGATCGCCTGATTGGCGGCGGTTCGGATGGAGGAAGTGCCGGCGCGTCGAACCCGCAACGCGGCAGCTCCGATCCCGCCGCCCCCGCTGCCGGCGGCCGCCTGCCGCCAGCGGGCTCCGACCGCTAGTCGCCCAGCGCCACGCCCTCGCGCCGGGGGTCCGCGCCCCCAAGCAGGCCGCCGGGAGTGGACCGTATCGCATGCAATCCGCTCACCAGACCGCGCCGGTTGATCTCGTGGCCGCGCGCTTCCAGTTCCGGGGCCAAGGATTCCAAGGCGGTTCCGGCTTCCAAGTCGGTCTTGCCGTTGCGGTTGGTGAAGTTGGGCAGGGCCACGGCGGCCTGAGGGTCCAAGTCCCAGTCCAGCATCGCGATCAAGGCTTTCACCGTATAGCCGGGAATGCGGCTGCCGCCAGGCGAGCCGACAGCCGCCACAAAGGCGCCGGTGCTGTCGAACACCAGGGTCGGCGACATGGAGCTGCGCGGCCGCTTGCCGCCTTCCGCGCGGTTTGCCACCGCTTCGCCCTCGACGCTGGGACGGAAGGAGAAATCGGTAAGCTGATTGTTGAGCAGAAAACCACGCACCATCATGCGCGAGCCGAAGGCGTTCTCCACCGAGCTGGTCATGGAGATCGCGTTGCCGAAGCTGTCCGCCACCACCAAGTGGCTGGTGGACGGCGGCTCGAACTGCTCCGCCGTGACCGCCTTTTGGCGGATCTCGCCGGGCTCGGCTTTGCCCATGCTGCGCTCCCGGTCGATCAAGGCGGCGCGCTTACGCAAATAAGTGGAGTCGAGCAGGCGGTCGACAGGAACCTTCACGAAGTCGCTATCGGCCACGTAGGCGTTGCGGTCGGCGAATGCCAAGCGGCTTGCCTCGGCGATCAGATGCACCGCGTCGGCGGATAGGGGTGCTTCGTCCTGCAGCGCGAAATTCTCCAGCATGCCAAGGATCTGAAGAACGGCGATCCCTCCCGATGTGGGCGGGGGCATGCCGCAAATTTCGAAGCCATGGTAGACGCGGCAAAGGGGTGTGCGCGTCTTCGCTTCGTAGGCGGAAAGGTCGGCGGACGTGATCCGGCCGGGATTGCGCTCGGCGTTTCGCACCCGCGCGACAATATCGGCGGCGATATCCCCCTCATAGAAAGCGTCCGCTCCGGCCGCCGCCATGGCTTTTAGGGTTCCGGCGTAGTCGGGGTTCTTGAGAACCTGTCCCACCGGCTTTGGCGTGCCATCGGGCTGGTAAAAGTACGCCGCCGTTTCGGGAAAGGTGCCCAGGTGTTCATCCCGTGCGATCAAGAAGGCCAGCCGCGGTGAGATCGCGAATCCCTCCTCGGCCAGGCGGATCGCGGGCTCGAAGAGGCGCGCCCAGGGCAGCCGCCCATGGTCCCGGTGCAGCGCCTCCAAGAGTCGCGGCACGCCCGGCACGCCAACCGAAATCCCGCCGACCACCGCCTCGTAAAAACCCATGGGTTTGCCGTCGGGACCGAGGAACATGTCGCCGGTGGCGGCCGCCGGGGCGGTTTCGCGCCCGTCATAGGCCTCGATGCTTTTCTCCCGCCCATCGAAGTAAAGCGCGAAGGCTCCACCCCCGATGCCCGAGGACTGCGGCTCCACAAGCCCCAGAACCAGCTGGGCGGCGATCGCCGCGTCCGCCGCCGATCCGCCGGCCCGCAAAATCTCCAGCCCGGCTTCCGCAGCGAGTGGATTGGCCGCGGCGATCATGTGCCGCTTGGCTACTTGCGACGCAAGGCCGGTCCCCGCGCCCGGGGTTGTCAGGGCAAGACAAGCCAATGCAATTAGCCAGAGCGCGCGCCCGAGGTGTCGTTGGAAAGCTTTGCCGATCATGCGACGGAGCCTATCAGACATGCGCGAACCAGGTCAGCCCCTTACGCTCAGGTCCGCCCGGCCGGATCTATCCGCTTGCAGAAGACGCGGCTCTCGACGATGTGGCCCCGGTCCGTGAGGAGCGACGCCATCCACTCCGAATTGCCGCCGGAAAGCCCACGCGGCAAAGCGAAGTGGACCGCTTGGCAAGCAAGATGCTCCGCCCGGGCTTCTAGCTCCGCGATCAGCCGTTCCGCGACGTTCTGGCGATGAAGCAAATCCAGCACGACGCAGAGGTCGACCTGAAGAACCTGGTGATGGCGTAGGTCGCGCAGGTGTTGAAAGATCGCAAGGCCCAGGATCACGCCACGGCGGTCGCGGGCGACGAGAATGCCGCGATGGGCGGGCCGGTCGCCGGTCGCGGCATGTTGTTCTCGCACGAAGTCGCGCCAGTCGTGAAGCGTTACGTCTGGCAGGGCGTGCTGTAGAAGGGCAAAGGCCCGGTCCACGCTTTCATGAACGAGCAGGGCAACATCCACGCCGCGCGAGGAGCAGTTCGGATCGTGTCTCATGCGTCGTCGCTTCCAAACGCTGTTTGGCCAGCCGATGCGCTCTCTCGAGCAAGACTTTCGAGGGGGACTCTGCGCAGCGAAGCCGCGCTATAGCCTTGACCTATGTCAAAGCGGAGAGGCGCGCGACGTTTCGCCCGTTGAAAAATCAAGTTGGGTAGGCCACTCTCGACTACCCGCGCAACCGCTGTGGAATATAGGCCTTCCGAGATGTCAGCTTTCGACGTCAGCCGGATTCATGATCTGGGCGCAGCAATCCCACGAGATTTGAACGCGCGCACCTCCTCGGGTGCGCCCTGCGGAGCCTGCCCGGTGCGCGGCCTGACATTTTGCGCGCCCCTGGAAGAGCGGGAACTGGCCGAGGTCGCGCGCATCGTTAAGCACCTTACGATCCCGGCCGGTCAGCCTCTGTTCGACGAGGGAGAGCCGGCACGCCATGTCTTCAGCGTCACCGAAGGGGCCATGAAGGTCTACAAGCTGCTTCCCGATGGACGCCGGCAGGTGACTGGGTTCTTGTTTTCCGGTGATTTTCTAGGCTTGGCTCATAACGAAAGCTATGCCTACAGCGCCGAAGCCATGGTCGGTACATCGCTTTGCCGGTTTGGCCGTAGCGAACTGGAGGGCCTCTTGGAGCGTTTTCCCCAGATGGAGCGGCGGCTTTTGCACATGGCGAGCCACGAACTGGCGGTGGCTCAAGATCAGATGCTGCTTCTTGGCCGAAAGACGGCCAAGGAAAAGATCGCCTCCTTCCTGTTGATGCTTTCGCGCAGGCAAGAGCTGCGGGGGCAGAGCGCCAATCCCATTGCCCTGCCCATGAGCCGCACGGATATCGGAGATTATTTGGGGCTGACGACGGAGACCGTCAGCCGCACCTTCACCCAGCTGAAAACAGCGGGCGAGATCGCGTTGCTGTCCGGAAATCGGGTGGAAGTCGCGGACTCCGGTGGCTTGGCGCGCCTGGCGGAGGGAGAGGGCCTGTAGACCTGCCGTCTTGGCACGGGACCCTCAAGATCGCGCGGCGGCGATTGCACCTCGGCCCGGTCGGTAGTAAGCAAGGTGTCCGGGGCCAGCAGGGCCAGAGCGAACGCGAATAGGCGAATTGAGATGAGCGCGCGAAGCGACAGCCAGGAGGCCAAAACCAAGCCGATCACGCCACGCGACATCTTGGCGCGTAAAGGCGGTCAGCCAATTGTTTGCCTGACAGCCTATGCCACCCACGTGGCCCGCCGCGTCGATTCTCATGCGGAACTCTTGCTTGTCGGCGATTCGCTGTGGATGGTGCTCTATGGCCACGAGACCACGCTCGGCTGCGATCTCGACACCATGATCCGCCACGGAGCTGCGGTGACGCGCGGCGCGGCGCGGGCCTGCGTGGTCGTGGATCTGCCGTTCGGCAGCTATCAGGAATCTCCGGTCCAGGCCTACCGGGCGGCGGCTCGGGTGCTGGCTGAAACCGGCTGCGCGGCGGTGAAGCTGGAGGGCGGCCGGGAAATGGCGGAGACCATTGCTTTTCTGGTGGCCCGTGGCATCCCGGTCTTGGCCCACGTGGGCCTCACCCCGCAGTCCGTGCGTGGGTTCGGCGGGTTCCGCGCCCAGGGCCGCACCGAGGCCGAGGCCGAAGCGATCCTCGCCGACGCCAAGGCGGTGGAAGCGGCTGGTGCCTTCGCGGTGGTGGTCGAAGGCACGGTCGAGGAAGTAGCGCGGGAAGTCACGCGCGCGATCGGGATCCCGACAATCGGAATTGGTGCCTCTCCAGCTTGTGACGGGCAAATCCTGGTGACAGAGGACATGGTTGGCCTTTCGTCCGACTGGCGGCCGAGTTTCGTGAAGGTTTACGCCGACTTGGGTGCCGATCTGGCCGCCGCCGCCGCCGCCTATGCCGAAGACGTGCGCGAGCGGCGCTTCCCCGCGCGCGAACAGACTTACGGCGCCCAGAAGCGGAAGTGAACAGGGTGCGGGGGCGCGACGGAAGAGTCCCGGTCGTTCGAGATGTCGCCAGCCTGCGGCAGGTCGTCAAGGCTTGGCGGGCCGCGGGCGAGACTGTCGGCCTGGTTCCAACGATGGGCGGCCTGCACGACGGGCACTTGGCCTTGGCGCGCCAGGCCAAGGAGGAATGCTCTCGCGCGGTCGCGACTATCTTCGTCAATCCGAAGCAATTCGACCGCAAGGAGGATTTGGAAAGCTACCCGCGCGACGAAGCCCGCGACCTGTCCCTCCTCGCGGGTGCGGGTTGCGACCTCGTGTTCGCGCCGGAGGTTGGGGAAATGTACCCCGCCGGCTTTGTCTCAACAGTCTCGGTTTCCGAATTGACCGAGGTGCTGGACGGCTTGCACCGGCCCGGCCACTTCGACGGCGTTACGACGGTGGTTTGCAAGCTCTTGCTCCAGGCCTTGCCGGACAGAGCCTATTTCGGCGAAAAGGATTTCCAGCAACTCACCATCGTCACCAGGATGGTGCGGGACCTGGAAATCCCAGTCACGATTCGCCCTGTGGACACAGTCCGCGAGGCCGATGGCTTGGCGATGGCGTCCCGAAATCAGCTCCTGACGGCCACGCAGCGCCAACTCGCGCCGCTTTTCGCCGAAGTGCTGATGGAGACCGCCGAAGAGTTGGCGGGCGGCGCGGCCGAGGCGGCGCCGGCGCTCACCCGTGCCCGGCTGCGTCTTGGCCGTGGCGGCTTCACCAAGGTCGATTACGTCGAACTGCGCGCGGCCGCCGATCTGGCGCCATTGAGCCGCGCCGACCGGCCCGCGCGGGTGCTCGGCGCGGCCTGGCTGGGCAGCACGCGCCTGATCGACAATGTCCCAGTCCCCGAAAGGGGCTGAGCAGCCCCCACTCCCGTCATTGCCACGGCTTCGCCTCGCAATGACGAAGGACCGCAGCCCGTCCCGCGATAACAGGAAGAGCGCCTCAGATCCCCAGGACGTCGCGCATGCCGTAAAGGCCCGGCGGCTTGCCGAAGGTCCAGCGGGCCGCGCGGACGGCGCCCTCGGCGAAAACCTGACGGGACGAGGCCTTGTGCGTGATCTCCACGCGCTCCCCTGTTCCGGCGAAGATCACGCTGTGCTCGCCGGTCACGTCGCCGCCCCGCAGGGTGGCGAAGCCGATCGTTCCTCTTTGACGCGGCCCGGTGTGGCCGTCGCGCACCCGCACGCTCGCGCTGTCCAGATCGACGTTGCGCCCGGCCGCCGCCGCTTCGCCCAGCGCCAAGGCTGTTCCGGACGGGGCATCGACCTTGTGCCGGTGGTGCATCTCGACGATCTCGATGTCGTAATCTTCATCCAAGGCGCGTGCCACTTGTTCGACCACGGCAAGCAGAAGGGTCATGCCAAGGCTCGTGTTTGCCGCGCGGACAATGCAGGCTGCCTCGGCGGCGCTCTCCAGGGCGGCGAGCTGAACCTCGCCGAGGCCGGTTGTTCCGACCACCAGCGGGGTTCCGCTTTGCGCGGCCAGCCCTGCATGCTCTACGGTCGCTTCGGCCAAGGTGAAGTCGATGACCACGTCGGAGGCCGCGAAAAGCGCTGCCTTGTCCGAGGAAGCGGTCAATCCCAATGCGCCGATGCCCGCCAAATCACCCAGGTCGGCGCCTATCAAGGTGCTGTCGGCCCTATCCACGCCGCCGGCGATCAGCGCGCCCTCCTGAGCGGCGACCGTGGCGAGCAGCATGCGGCCCATGCGCCCTCCGCAGCCGAGGATCCCCATTCTTATGTCCACCATCTTTCCGTCCCCTGGCGTTGCGAGATCGATCTTTATCCTTGGGGGCTTGCCTAAACGAGCCGGCGCGCCATGTCGAGCCTCATGGTTCCAATCTCACGTGGCGATGCCGCTTCGGCGGAAATCACGGTCTTCTATGATGGGGCTTGCGGGCTATGCCGCCGCGAGGTGGCGTTCTATCGCCGTCTCGACTGGCGTGGGCGCATTGCTTGGGCGGATGTGGCGCGGGACGATGCTGCCCTTCGCCTCTGCCCCATCGATCGAAAGACAGCGCTTGCGCGCCTCCACCTCGCGCGTGCCGACGGTGGTTTGGCGAGCGGCGCGGAAGCCTTCGTGGAGATCTGGCGCCGCTTGCCGGGCTTTCATCTGTTGGTGCCGTTCACGCGCCTCCCGGGCGCCCTTGGACTGTTGGAGCGTGCCTACCTGCGGTTCTTGAAGCTCCGGCCCTGGCTCACCGGGCGGGGCCGGGGGTAGACTGGGCAACAGACGTTGTCCTACACATAGCGACCTCATGCAGCGCAAGCCCGACCCCGAAGGATTCCTCGAACTCTGGCCGACCTTGCTTCTGCGGCGCGAGCTGCCGGGTCACGAGGCCGCCAATGCCGCGCTTGGCCAGCTCATTGCGGCCGATGAAGCTGCCAACCCCGACCTTACGACCGACTACAGGGCGGAAAACCTGCTAGGCCGCGCCCATCCGGTTCTGGATTGGCTGCGCGGCTGTATCAATAAGACCGTGGTCGACTACCTGAAGCGCTGCGGGATCGACTATCCGCTGAGCTGGACTCTGCAAGGCTGGGCGAATGTCAATCGCTTCGGCGATTATCACGATCTGCACAATCATCCCCATTCCTATCTGAGCGGCACGTATTACGTGGCGGTGCCGGCGCAGCCCTCGCGCGAGACCCTGCCCGGCCGTGCGGACCGGACGCCGGGGGCAATCGCTTTCTTTGACCCTCGCGCGCAAGCCAACATGGGGGCGATCAAGGGCGACCCGCAAATCGAGCCGGAGCATCTGGTGCTGCCGCGGGCGGGAACGATCCTGCTGTGGCCGTCGTTCCTGCACCACCTGGTGCACCCAAACCTGGCCCGCGAGCCGCGGGTTTCCGTCTCGTTCAATGTTCTGGTGAAGGCGGGCGAGGGAGAGCTGCCAAGGCAGTAGGCGCGCCGGGACCTCGACCCTAGTCGGTCAAATCCTCGAAGAAATCCTTGACCCGGGCGAAGAAGCCGTGACTTTCGGGATGATGAGTCTCGTTCTTGCCTTGTGACTCCTGGTCGAATTGCTCCAAGAGCTCCCTTTGCCGCCGGGTGAGGTTCTGCGGTACTTCCACGGCGACTTGCACGTAGAGGTCGCCCGTGGCGTTGGAGCGGAGAACCCGCATGCCCTTGCCCTTGAGCCGGAACTGTTGGCCCGCTTGGCTGCCGGGGGGCAAGGTGATGCGCGCCCGGCTGCCGTCGATGGCCGGTACCTCCACGGCACCCCCAAGGGCGGCGGTCGTCATCGGCACCGGCATGCGGCAGAACAGATTGGCGCCGTCGCGCTGAAACAGGCGGTGCGCCTTGACCGTCAGGAAAATGTACAAGTCGCCCGGTGGCGCGCCGCGCAGTCCAGCCTCCCCTTCGCCGGCCAAGCGAATGCGGGTTCCGTCTTCCACCCCGGCCGGGATGTTGACTTGCAGGGTCTTTTCCTTCTGCACCCGCCCCGCGCCGCCACAGGGCTTGCAGGGTTTCTCGATGATCCGCCCTTGGCCCTGACAGGTCGGGCAAGTTCTCTCGATGGTGAAAAAGCCTTGCTGAGCCCGCACGCGGCCGCGGCCCTGGCAGCTCGGGCACGCGGTCGGCTTCGATCCGGATTCGGCGCCGCTACCCAGGCAACTCTCGCAGGTGACAGAGGTTGGGACCCGGATCTGGGAGGTCTTGCCGGCGTAGGCGTCCTCCAGCTCGATTTCCATGTTGTAGCGCAGGTCGGCGCCGTGCTGCACGCCGCCGTTTCCCCGGCGGCCGCCCATGAACTCGCCGAACATCTCGTCGAAAATATCGGCGAAGCCGGTGAAGTCGAAGCCGCCCGGCCCGCCGGGCCCGCCGCTGTTCTCGAAGGCTGCATGGCCGAAGCGGTCATAGGCCGCCCGCGCCTTGTCATCCTTCAGGATCGCGTAGGCCTCGTTGATTTCCTTGAATTTACGCTCGGCCTCGGGGTCATCCGGATTCCGGTCCGGATGGTGCTGCATGGCGAGTTTCCGGTAGGCCCGCTTGAGGTCTTCGGCCGAGGCGGTCTTTTCGACCTCGAGTGTCGCGTAATAATCCTGCTTGGACATCACTTAGCTAATCCGCGCGGGGGCACAGGGCACCCGCGGACATCCCCCCAACAATTATTTCCGCCCGGCACTCGACAAAATCATATTTGCTTCAAACATTTGAAACGCGGCCGGACACTAGCTCAAAGCACAAGCACTTTAGCCCCGCGCCGGAAAGGGGCCGGCCCGTCCGGGTCGGCCCCTCCACACGCAGGTAAGACTACGCGCTTTTGCCCTTCTTGTCGTCGTCAACTTCCTCGAAGTCTGCGTCGACGACGCCTTCGTCCTGGGCGGTTTCAGCACCGGAGGCGTTATCTCCTTCGTCACCCGGCTCGCCGCTCGCCCCGGCCTCGGCGCTCTCGTCTTGATACATGGCCGCGCCCAGCTTCATGGAAACCTGAGCAAGCGCCTCGGTCTTGGACTTGATCGCGTCCACGTCGTCCTGGTCCTTAACCGCGTTGAGCTCGCTCACCGCAGCTTCGACCGCCGACTTCTCGTCCTCCGGCACCTTGTCGCCGGCGTCGGCGAGAGTGCGCTCGGTGGTGTGGATCAAGGCGTCGGCCTGGTTGCGCGCTTCGACGAGCTCGCGCCGCTTCTTGTCGTCCTCGGCATGAGCTTCGGCGTCCTTCACCATCGCGTCGATATCCGAGTCGGAAAGCCCACCGGAGGCTTGGATGCGGATGTTCTGCTCCTTGCCGGTCGCCTTGTCCTTAGCGGAGACGTTGACGATGCCGTTGGCGTCGATGTCGAAGGTCACCTCGATCTGCGGCACGCCGCGCGGGGCGGAGGGAATGCCCACCAGGTCGAACTGACCCAGCAACTTGTTGTCCGCGGCCATTTCCCGCTCGCCCTGGAAGACCCGGATGGTCACGGCCTGCTGATTATCCTCGGCCGTTGAGAAGACCTGCGACTTCTTCGTCGGGATCGTGGTGTTGCGGTCGATCAGCTTGGTCATCACGCCGCCTAGGGTTTCGATGCCCAAGGAAAGGGGCGTGACGTCGAGCAGCAGGACGTCCTTGACCTCGCCCTTCAGCACGCCGCCCTGAATCGCCGCGCCGATCGCCACGACTTCGTCGGGGTTAACGCCGCGGTGGGGTTCCTTGCCGAAGAACTGCTTGACCCGCTCGAGCACCTTGGGCATGCGGGTCATCCCGCCGACCATGATGATGTCGTCAATCTCGCCGGCGCTGATGCCGGCATCCTTGATCGCCGATTTGCAGGGCTCGATGGTCCGGTCGATCAGGTCCTCGACCAGTGCCTCCAGCTTGGCGCGGGACAGCTTGATGTTGAGGTGCTTCGGCCCGCTCTGGTCGGCGGTGATGAAGGGAAGATTGACCTCGGTCTGCGTTGCCGAGCTCAGCTCGATTTTCGCTTTCTCCGCGGCTTCCTTCAGGCGCTGCAGCGCGAGCTTGTCGTCGCGCAGATCGATGCCTTGTTCCTTCTTGAACTCGTCGGCCAGGTAATCGATGACCCGCTTGTCGAAATCCTCACCACCAAGGAAGGTGTCGCCGTTGGTGGATTTGACCTCGAACACGCCATCGCCGATCTCCAGCACCGACACGTCGAAGGTGCCGCCGCCAAGGTCGTAGACCGCGATGGTGCCTGTCTTCTTCTTCTCGAGGCCATAGGCCAGCGCGGCGGCCGTCGGCTCGTTGATGATGCGCAGAACCTCAAGGCCGGCGATCTTGCCCGCATCCTTCGTGGCCTGGCGCTGCGAGTCATTGAAGTAGGCTGGCACGGTGATGACCGCTTGCGTCACCGTTTCGCCAAGGTAGCTCTCGGCGGTTTCCTTCATCTTTTGCAGGATGAAGGCGGAAATCTGACTCGGGCTGTATGTCTTGTCGTGGGCTTCCACCCAAGCGTCGCCGTTTTCGGCTTTGACGATCTTGTAGGGGACGAGGTCCCGATCCTTCTGGGTCGTCGGATCGTCGAAGCGGCGCCCAATGAGGCGCTTAATGGCGAAAAGTGTATTCTCAGGGTTGGTGACCGCCTGGCGCTTGGCGGGCTGCCCGACAAGGCGCTCGCCGCTTTCGGTGAAGGCCACCATCGAGGGCGTGGTCCGCATGCCCTCCGCGTTCTCCAGAACCTTCGGCTCCTTGCCTTCCATCAAGGCGATGCAGGAATTCGTGGTTCCGAGGTCGATGCCAATAACTTTGCTCATGCTTTATCCTCTCGTTCGCAGCAGACCCGCTTCGCGGCCTCGTCGAGCACCGTCCTCCGGGTCCCTATAGGAGAATTCACGGATCGCACCCCTCCGAAATTCGATGAAAGGGATTGAAAAGGAACCGTGACGCTTCGCGGGATATATAAGTGGTCTCGGCGAACACGCAAGCGGGGAAGCACCATGGAAGGGGGATTTTGCGGCTATAACCGCCCCTTTGGACACCTCGCTGGCGGCCAACGCCGACTCGCCGCCTGGCACCAGGTTGATTTATGATCCTCAAGTGCGGACGGGAAGACGAGGAGAGGCACCGGGTGTTCGGAGACCATGACAAGAGCGGTGCGGCCTCCGGCCCGGGGGCAAGCCCCAAGGACGGGATCTATACGGCGATCCTCTGGCTGATGGTCGTGAACGTTATGCTCGGCGCGGGCTTGGCGCTGCTTGGCGACTTGGTTTGGCGCGACGCGGCGGTTTCGGCCTTTGGGGTGGGACTAGCCGTGGTGGCGGGCACTGTCTATTGGGTTTTCCGCTGGCTCGGCCGCCGGGAGGCCAGACGCCGGGCCGGTAAACTTCCAGCCGGGGAGGAACGGGACTGAACGCGCCCTTTTCCCTGCCGCAAGGCTTTCGCGTGCTGCCGGACGCCTTGGGGCCTGAGGCGCAGCAGCGGATGCTGGCCGAACTTCAGGCGGTGATCGCGGCGGCGCCGCTCTACGTTCCCACCATGCCGCGAACGGGCCAGCCCATGAGCGTGCGCATGACCAACGCGGGGCCCTTGGGCTGGGTCACGGATCGGGCCGGCGGCTACCGCTACCAGCCCCTTCATCCCAAAACCGGCCTGCCTTGGCCGCCTATTCCCCCCTCGGTTCTGGAGCTTTGGGAGGCCTTCGCCGCTTATCCTCATCCGCCCGAAGCCTGCCTGGTCAATGTCTATGACGGCAAGGCGCGCATGGGATTGCACCGGGACATGGACGAGGATGAACTGGCCGCGCCCGTTGTCTCGATCTCGCTTGGCGACACGGCGGTTTTCCGGATCGGCGGCCCCGCGCGGGGCGATGCCTCGCGCTCGCTCAAGCTGGCCAGCGGGGCGGTCGTCGTGCTCGGCGGGGCTGCGCGATCCTGCTTTCACGGGGTGGACAGAGTCATCGCCGGGAGCAGCAGACAAGTGCCGGGCGGCGGCCGGATCAACGTCACTCTGAGGCGGGTCACTTCTCCGGATTGAAAGCGGGGCGGAACCCTCGGCTACTTCGGTGCCATCACCATGATCATCTGCCGCCCTTCCAGCTTAGGGAACTGTTCGACCTTGGCGATCTCGTCCAGGTCGCCGCGGACGCGGGTCAAGAGCTTGACGCCGAGATCCTGGTGCACCATTTCCCGCCCCCGGAAGCGCAGGGTGACCTTCACCTTGTCGCCTTCGCCGATGAACTTGTTGATGGCCCGCATTTTGACGTCATAGTCGTGCTCGTCGATGTTCGGGCGCATCTTGATTTCCTTGACCTCGATCACCTTCTGCTTCTTGCGCGCTTCGTTGGCACGCTTCTGGGCTTCGTACTTGTACTTGCCGTAATCGAGAATCTTGCAGACGGGGGGCGATGCGGTGGGTGAGATTTCCACCAAATCAAGGCCGACGTCAAAGGCGCGCTTTTGCGCATCCTCGGTCGGCACAACTCCTACATTTTCGCCATTCTCACCGATCAGCCGCACTTCGCGGACGCGGATCTGTTCGTTTACGCGCGGGCCCTCCCGGGTCGGCGCGGCATTGAGGGGTGGTCGTGCTATGGATGCATCTCCATTGGTTGGTTGCGGGACATAACTAATTCCCAAAAAAATCCGCCGCCCCGTTCGTTCGCCCAAGATGTCTCGAGGGCGCTCGGCGGCGAAGACTCAATCGGCGGCCTCCACCGCGGAGCGCGCTTCGGTCTTCTGGCGCGCAAGATCCGGCGGCAAGGCCTCATCCGACAGTCTAGACGCTGCCTCGTCCAGCGCAAGAAACTCTTGCTGCTTCCCGCCCAGACGGCGCAGCGCCACGGAGCCATCCTCCGCTTCCTTGCGCCCAACGACGGCCATGACGGGAATTTTAGCGAGGCTGTGCTCTCTGACCTTGTAATTGATCTTTTCGTTGCGGGCATCGACGATCACGCGCAGCCCCGCCTGGCGGAGTCGCGCCGCCACCTCTTCGGCATAGTCGTCCGCTTCCGAGGTAATGGTCGCGACCGCCACCTGCACCGGCGATAGCCAGAGCGGCAGCCGCCCCCCGTAGTTTTCGATCAAAATTGCGATGAAGCGCTCGAAGGAGCCCAGGATGGCCCGGTGCAGCATCACCGGGCGGTGCTTCGCGCCGTCCTCGCCGATGTAGCTCGCCTCCAGCCGTTCCGGCAGCACGAAGTCGACCTGCAGGGTGCCGCACTGCCAATCCCGGCCGATCGCGTCTTGCAGCACGAATTCCAGCTTCGGGCCGTAGAAGGCGCCCTCGCCGGGGTTAAGGCTGTACTCAAGGCCCGCCTCCTCGGTCGCGGTCTTCAGCGCCGCCTCGGCCCGGTCCCAGGTTTCGTCGGAGCCTGCGCGTTTTTCCGGACGGTCCGAGAACTTCACCTTGACCTCCGGAAAGCCGAAGTCCCGGTAAATCGATTGCAGCAGTTCGCAGAAGATCTCCGTCTCGCTGACGATCTGATCCTCGGTGCAGAAGATATGCGCGTCGTCCTGGGTGAAGGAGCGCACGCGCATGAGCCCGTGCAGCGCGCCGGAGGGCTCGTTGCGGTGACAGGAGCCGAATTCAGCCATGCGCAGCGGCAGGTCGCGATAGCTGGTGATGCCTTGGCGGAAGATCTGCACGTGAGCGGGGCAGTTCATCGGCTTGACCGCAAGCGTACGGTCCTCGCTTTCGGCGATGAACATATGCTCGCGGAACTTCTCCCAGTGGCCCGAGGCTTCCCAGAGCGTGCGGTCGATGAGTTGAGGCGTCTTCACCTCGACATAGTCCCCGGCTTCCAGGCGGCGGCGCATGTAGGCCTCCACCACCCGGTAGAGGGTCCAGCCCTTGGCGTGCCAGGAGGTGGAGCCCGTCGCTTCGGGCTGCAGATGAAAGAGGTTCATCTCCCGGCCGAGGCGCCGGTGGTCGCGCTTCTCCGCCTCCTCCAGCATGGTGAGGTAGGCCTTGAGCTCCTTCTCGTCCCGCCAGGCCGTGCCATAAACCCGCTGCAGCTGCTCGTTGCGCGAATCGCCACGCCAGTACGCGCCGGAAATCCGCAACAGCTTGAAGGCATGGCCGAGCCGCCCGGTCGAGGGAAGGTGCGGACCCAAACAAAGATCCTGCCAGCCGCCTTGCCGATAGACCGTGATGGTTTCGTCCGCCGGCAGCGTCTCGATGTGCTGCGCCTTGTATTTCTCGCCGCTATCGGCGAAGAAGCGAATCGCTTCCTGGCGGTCCCAGACTTCCCGGTTGATCGCCTCGTCCCGGTCCACGATCTCGTGCATGCGCGTTTCGATTCGCTCCAGGTCTTCCGGGGTGAACGGTTCCGCGCGGGCGAAGTCGTAGTAGAAGCCATCCTCGGTCGCCGGCCCGAAGGTCACCTGCGTCTCCGGATAGAGTTCCTGAACCGCTTCAGCCAAGACGTGCGCCGCGTCGTGACGCAGCAGCTCCAGCGCTTCGGGGGCGCGGCGCGTCACGATCTCCACCGCGGCGTCTTCGGGGATATCGCGCGCCAAGTCCCGAAGCTCCCCGTCGACCTTGACCGCCAAGGCGTCCTTGGTCAGGCGCGGTCCGATGGATTCAGCGACCGCCAGGCCAGTCACCGGGCCGTCGAAGCCCTTCACCGTGCCGTCTGGAAGTGTAATCGCGACCATAACGCTTACCGTTTATTCCGCTCTGCCTTCAGTGGCGGCGACTTTAGGCGGAACTCTTGACGAGTCAAGCAGCCCCCGGCGGGCAACCGATGCCAAACCGATACCCCGGCGGGTCCGGACCCTCAGAGCGCTTGGCCCTGAACGGCGGCGAGCTCGTCGCCGCCGGCTTCCGCTTCGGCCCCCAAGAGCTCCCCGTAAAGCTCGAGCGTGACCTCGCACATAGTTTCCTTGGCGTAGTGTTCGCGGGTGTGCGCGATCGCAAGTTCGGCGAGCGTTCGCCGTTCTTCCGAGGATAGGCCGGTTACCGCCTGCAGGGCGGAAACGATCCCCGCCGAGTCCCCGGGCGCCACCAGCACGCCGGTCTGGCCCGGTATGATCTGTTCGCCCACACCCCCCTCGCGGCTGGCGATAACCGGCTTTCCCATGGCCTGGGCTTCGCTCACGATGCGGCTGAAACTTTCGGGCCAGGTGTCCACGGAAATCACCGCGTCGCAAAGCTTGTAGGCGGCGGGCATGTCGCGGCAATCGTCCAGAATCGCTACGCGCCCCTCGACGCCGCGCTTGCGGATCAGTTCCTCCAGTTCCAGGCGCGCCCGTTCGGGCACCAGCGCCGGTGGCAGCAGCAAGGCCGTCAAATCCATCTCGGCGCCAAGATGGCGCAGGGATTCGATCAAGGTTCGGAAATCCTTCCCGGAGTCGAGGCGTCCCGGCACGATGACCAGCGGCGCGCCGTCGCCGATCCGCCAGCGCGTCGCCAGTTGGATGACCCTTTCATCGGAAACGCGCGCCGGGTCGAAAGCTTCGAAGTCAATTCCAGGATGGACCAGGCGCACCTTCGAAGCGTCCGCGCCCGGACCCGAGCCGAGTTGCTCGGCGAGATGCCGCGAGGTCGCGATCACGCGGTCGCCCGACAACATCGGCGACTCGTAGCGGGCCTTCAAGCCGATCCGGCTTCGGCGGGGTAGCTTGAAGGTCGTGACGAGTTTCGGCTTGCGCCCCGGCGCGACGCGTCTGATTGCCCAAAGCGCGGCCTTGCTTGCCGTGCGCCCGCGTGCGTGCACGATCCCCACGCCGTGGTCGCCGATGATCTTCACGAGCTGCTTGGCGGCCCGCGACGTCGCGATCGGATTGCTTTCGGTCAGCGCCACCTCGAAATGCTCGACACCTTGGCGCGGCAGTTCGCGAAGCCGGGCCCCGCCCCCGGACGCTATCAGGGAGCCGGCACCAGCTTGGGCGACCGCCGCCGCGACGTCGATGGATCCGCGCGCCGTGCCGCTGTCGTCCAGCCACGGCAAGACCTGCAAAACGACAGGCCGCCCGGTTTCCCCAGCGGATTTCCCAGCCGTTTTCCCCCTGGCGCTTGGGTTGCTATCTTGGCGCGTTCCCGGCACCCTTGCCTCTCACCTCGTTGGAAACGAATCCCGTCATGACGCAGCAAACACCCACGGAAGTCGAAACCTCTTATCTACAACGGAAGGGGGAGTCCAAGCTAGCCTATAAGCGTCTCGCTGGAAGAAAGCCGGGGATTGTTTTCCTGGGCGGTTTTCGCTCGGACATGACAGGCACGAAGGCGCTCGCCCTGGAGGCGCACGCGCGGCGCGGTGGCCATGCGTTCGTGCGGTTCGACTACTTCGGTCACGGTCAATCGGACGGGGATTTCACCGAAGGCACTATCGGCCTCTGGTTGGAAGACGCGATCGCCGTTCTGGATGAGTTGACCGAGGGGCCGCAAGTGCTCGTGGGCTCCTCCATGGGCGGCTGGCTGATGCTGCTCGCCGCCCTTGCCCGTCCGGAGCGGGTGGCCGCCTTGATCGGCTTGGCCGCGGCTCCCGACTTCACGCAGGACCTGATGTGGGACGTCTTTCCGGAAGACCGGCGGCGCGCGTTGATGGAGTCCGGGCAGGTCCTCGAGCACTCGGAGTATTCCGAGGACGCGACGCCGATCACCTTGAAGCTTATCGAGGAGGGGCGCCACCATTTGCTGCTGCGCGAGCGTATCCCCATCGACTGCCCGGTCAGGCTTCTCCATGGCATGGCCGATCCGGACGTGCCCTGGCAGACCTCGCCCCGGCTTGCCAAGGCCCTGGCGTCATCGGACGTGGAAGTGACCCTGCTGAAGGACGGCGATCACCGGCTTTCCACGCCGCGTGACCTGGACAGGCTGACGGGCACGCTCGACTCGGTTATCGAGACCCTTAGCGCTCTGCCTTGAGCTGGGCGGCTAGGCCCGCCCGGTAGTCGGGATAGATAAGGCGAACGCCGAGCTCGGTCTTGATACGCGCGTTGGCGACCCGTTTGTTGTCCGCGTAGAAGGTCCGCGCCATGGGGGAAAGCGCCTCGGGGTCGAAGGGCTGCTCGGGGGGTGGCCTGACACCCAGCAATTCGCAGGCGAAGGTGACCACATCCGGCGCTGGGGCGGGCAGGTCGTCCGCGAGATTGTAGGCCGCGCCCGGATTAGGTTTGGCGATGGACGCGCGCAGGACGCTGGCGATGTCGTCCACGTGGATTCGATTGAATACCTGCCCTGGCTTCACCAGGCGCTTGGCCCGCCCGGCCCGCACCGTATCCAATTGGCTGCGGCCCGGTCCGTAGATGCCGGACAAGCGGAAGATGTGGACCGGCAGGGCTTGTGACTCATGTAATTCGAGCCAAGCGTCCTCCGCCAGCTTCCGGCGCTGGGAATTCGCCGTGCTTGGGACGCGCGGGGAGGACTCGTCGACCCAGCCGCCGTCTGCGTTTCCGTAGACGCCGGTCGTCGAGAGATAGCCGACCCAGCGCGGGCGGGCGTCGAGAATATCCGACTCGTGGTGATCAAGCACCGGGTCGCCAGCCAGATCCGGCGGCACCGAGGTTAGGAAATGGCTGCTGCCCGCCAGGGCGCGCTCCGGGTCTGCAAGAGGCCGGTCTCGGTCGAAGGCGAAGGCCTCGAACCCTTGAGCGGTTAGCGCGTCCAGCCGCTCGGGCGAGCGCGCGGTCCCCGCCACGCGCCAGCCCTCGGCCAGCAGTTGGCGGCCGAGTGCCTGGGCGCTGTAGCCGAGTCCGAAACAGAACAGGCGGGGCTTCGACTGTTTTTCCATGGTTCCGGGAAGATGGCGTCTCGCGGACCCGGCGCCAAGCCGCAAAGTTCGCTTGACAGCCTATGCGTGGGCGTGATCTTCAGCGCATGATCTCCGGCAGGCATATGGGCATTTGGTGGCGGTCCTTTCTGGCGGCGGTGTCCATGGTCTTGCTCGTCCATGCGCCGGCCGGGGCTCAGCGCGAGCTGGATGAGGCGGCGGCGGCGGCGCGCTACCGCACCTGTCTGGCCTTGGCCGACGAAAATCCGCAATCGGCCTACGACCAGGCGCTGGACTGGCGGGATCACAACAGCGGAGGACGCCCGGCCGAACACTGCGCCGCGGTTGCCCTCACGCGCCTTGGCTCGTTCACCGAGGCGGCGCGGCGCCTGGAGATCCTCGCGCGGGACTCCGAGGAGGGCATGGCAGCGCAACTCTATGGCCAGGCGGGTCAGGCCTGGTATCTGGCCGGCGACATGAAGCGGGCCTACAGCAATCAAACCAAGGCCGTGGATCGCGCGCCGGGCGATCCCGATCTGCTGATCGACCGGGCCTTCACCCTGGTGGACGCCAACGACGTCTGGCGGGCGATCGACGACTTGACCTTGGCCGCGCAGCTCGCGCCGGGCCGTGGCGACATTCTGATCTATCGAGCGAGCGCCCATCGTCTGGTGGGGTCGCCCGATCTCGCGATGACCGATGTCGAGCGTGGCTTGACGCTCTTGCCCAACGACGCCAACGGCCTGCTGGAACGGGGCATTCTCAAGCGCATGGAGGGGGACGAAGCGGGCGCGCGGGCGGATTGGCTCGACGCCATCCAGGCCGACCCTGAAAGCGAGGCGGCCGAGGCCGCGCGCGGCAATCTCGCGCGCATGGATATTGGCGGGCAGGGTTCTGGTATTGAGGAGTCAGGTAATGTTGGCTCGGGTGGTGAGGACTCGGGCGTTGGGGACTCGGAAATGGAAGGGCCGCCGCTGCCTCAGTAGACCACCTGCGTGAGATATAGGCCGTCGGGCGGCGCGGTGGGCCCGGCGGCCCGGCGGTCGCGGGCCGCGAGAACCCGTGTCATGTCGTCCGGCGTCCACTTGCCTTCGCCCACCAGCTTGAGCGAGCCCACCATGTTGCGGACCTGATGGTACAGGAAGGACCGGGCCTCGGCCACGATCTCGACGACCGCTTGGGCTTCGCCCGTTCCTGCCCGGGCGCGGTCGAGCCCCGGCAGGACGCTGAGCACGTCGAGGGTCTTCTCCGGGGACTTCGCCTGGCATTCGGCGGCGCGGAAAGAGGTGAAGTCGTGCCGACCCACCAAGCGTTCGGCTCCAAGCGCCATAGCCTCGATATCCAGCGGGCGCGGCACGAACCAGGCCCGGCCCCGGTCGAGGGCCAGAGGCGCGCGGCGGTTGACGATGCGGTACAGATACTTGCGGCCTTTGGCGGAGAAGCGGGCGTGAAAGTCAGCGGGTGCCTCTTCGGCGGCGAGCACCGCGACCGCGTGCGGCTTCAGGTGAAAGTTGAGCGCGTCGCGCAGGGTGCGGGCGTCGCTTTCCCGGAGAAGATCCAGATGGGCGGCCTGGCCTGAGGCGTGCACGCCCGAATCCGTCCGGCCCGCCCCTTGCACTTCGACGGACTCTCCGCTGAAGGCCAGGACCGCCTCCTCCAGGGCCTGCTGCACCGAATAGCCGTTGTCCTGGCGTTGCCAGCCGACGAAGTCCGTGCCGTCGTACTCTATGGTCAGTTTCCAGCGGGTCACGGCAGGCGCGTCCCGGGCGGCAGGGTAAAACCGCGCAGCAGCTCTTGGGCCGTCATCGGCGCCTTGCCGGCCCGCTGCACACGAAGCGCGCGCAAGGCGCCCGGCCCGCAGGCGATCGTGAGACTGTCGTCGAGGATGATGCCAGGGCCCGCCCCCGCGCCGGCGCCTTCCACGACCTCCGCCGCCAAGAGTTTGACGCGCTCCCCCTTCGCCTCGAACCAGGCGCCGGGAAAGGGCGCGAAGGCCCGCACTTGCCGGTGAATCTCACTGGCCGGGCGCGCCCAGTCGATGCGGCTCTCGGCGCGGTCGATTTTCGCGGCGTAGGTCACCCCGTCGGAGGGTTGCGCCAGCGCTTCGAGGCGCCCGGCCGCCACGCCCTCCAAGGCCTGGACCAGCAGGCGCGCGCCGCGTTCCGCCAGGGCGTCATGCAACTCCCCAGCGGTGGTCTCGGGGCCGATCTCCAGGCTCTCGCTTAGCACCACCGGCCCGGTGTCCAAACCTTCGTCCATGCGCATGATACTCACACCGGCCATCCGGTCGCCGGCCAGGATCGCGCGCTGGATCGGCGCGGCACCCCTCCATCGGGGCAGCAGGGACGCATGAACGTTGAAGCAACCGAGACGCGGCGCCTCCAGGATTGCTTTCGGCAAAAGCAGGCCGTATGCCACCACCACGGCGGCGTCGATCTCTAGCGCGGCGAAGTCTCGACCGGCATCCTCGCCCTTCAAGCTCGCCGGCGTGCGCACGGGCCAACCCCGCGACTCGGCCGCCGCCTGCACCGGCGAGGGACGCGGCTTGTGGCCCCGCCCGGCGGGGCGGGGCGGCTGGCTATAGACCGCGGCGATCTCGTGCCCGGCCCCGGCCAAGGCCAGCAAGCTCGGCACCGCGAAATCGGGCGTGCCCATGAAGGCAAGGCGCAAGGTTTTATTGGACAGGGGCTTCGAGGTAGGGGTGCTCATAGAAGGGGTTCTAGCAGGCCGAAGCCCCCACTGGCATCCCTATAGCACGAAGTCTCACGCCCGCCGCTTCACCGGTAAGGTTTCCACCTCGGCGCCGGTCTTGGGCTTGGCGTCCGCGGTATCGTAGCCATCGCGGGTTTGCGGCAGCTTGCGGCCGAGCAGGCCTGAGGCGACTTGATTGCGCAGCACCTGGGCCGTGCCGCCGCCGATGGTGAACATCCGTGCGTCGCGCAACATGCGCTCCAGGGGCAGATCGCGGGAATAGCCCGCGGCGCCGTGGAGCTGCAGGGCGTCGCTGGTGACCTTCACGGCGGTTTCGGCGGCGAGAATCTTCGCCTGCGCCGCCGTGGTCTGATCGGGGAAGCCGCCGCTGCCCTGGCTGAGGGCCGCGCGATGGATCATCAGCCGCGCGGCCTCCAGGCCGATGGACATGTCGGCCAGCATCCACTGCAAGCCCTGGAACTCGGCGATCGGCCGGCCGAACTGATGCCGGGCCTGGACGAAGGCCAGTGCTTGCTCGTAAGCGCCCTGAGCAATCCCCAAGGCAACCGTGGCGGCCCCCACGCGCTGGGCGTTGTAGGCAGACATCAAGGCAGCGAAGCCCCGGCCGGCCCCGCCCGGCGGCAGCAGCAGCCGCTCGGCCGGAAGCTCCAGATCCTCCAGGATCACCTCGGTTTCCGGAATGCCGCGCAGGCCCATGGCCGGGATGCGGCGGCCGATGCGCAAGCCCGGGTGCTCGTCCTTCAATGCCAGGAATCCGCCGATCCCCTGATCCTCGCCGCGGTCCAGGACCCGCGCGAAAATCAGATGCAGCCGCGACACCCCGCCGCCAGTGATCCAGTGCTTGTGGCCGTTCAGGACATAGCCCTCGCCGCGCCGCTCGGCCCGGCTGGTCATCTCGCTGGCGGCGCTGCCCGCTTCCGGCTCGGTGATGCAGATGGCGGGCTTGTCGCCCGAGAGCACGCAGTCCGCGGCCATGCGCTTTTGCGCCTCGCTGCCGTAGGCCATGATGGCGCCCAAGGCGCCCATGTTGGCCTCGACCAGGATGCGGCCCGTGACACCGCAGACCCGCGCCATCTCCTCGACCACCAGCACGGCTTCCAGGTAGCCAAGGCCCTTGCCGCCCAAGCTTTTCGGGAGGGTCATGCCCATGAAGCCGGCGTCCGTCAGTGCCTTAACGTTATCCCAAGGATAGGCTTCCGTGCGGTCGACCTCCGCCGCGCGGGGCGCGATCACTTGCTCCGCTAGGCGGCGTGCGGATTCCTTCAGACGGCTTTGCCCCTCGTCCAACCGTAGCATTCTCGATCTCCCTCCCCTCTCGGCGCGGCGCTTGGCGCAATGCCCCTGCAGCGATCTCATCACGAAATCGTGGGCGTGACTTCGGGTATGCTACGCCGCGCGGATCGTGGCGCAACAGGAATAAAGGCTAAAACGCAACGCGGCCCCCCATCCTCCCGCGCGACCCACGTCCCGCGCCACCCACGTGCGCTCTGCATGGCGCACTTGCCGAACCGGCGCTTCTGCGCGCCGGAGCAAGCTGGCATTCTTATTTCTATGGGGGACAGCGTCACGCAATCGCGGGCCTCGGCGCTTGGCAATCTGCGCGCCATCGGCCTGATCCTTTTCTCGGGCCTGGCCGTGATCGCCATGAACATCGCGATCCGCCGGATCGCCGACGGCTTGCACCCTTTCGAGATCGCGTTCTTCCGCAATGTTTTCGGCTTCCTGGTCTTGCTGCCGCTGATCTGGCGGGCGGGCGGCTTCGGCGCCCTGAAGACGCAGCGCCTGGGATTGCATGCCCTACGCGGTGTCTTCAACACCGTCGGCATGCTCGCGTTTTTCATGGCGCTGACCCTGGCCCCCTTGGCGGAGGTCACGGCACTCAGCTTCACCTCGCCGCTCTTCGCCATGCTGGGCGCCGCCCTGGTGCTGGGGGAGCGGGCGGGGCCCAGGCGCTGGGCGGGGCTGATCATCGGTTTCATCGGGATGCTGATCATCCTGCGGCCCGGATTCGAGATCGTGGGGACCGGGGCGATCCTGACCGTGGGCTCCTCGGCGGCCTGGGCCTGCGCCATGCTGACCATCAAGGTGCTGGCGCGCAGCGAGCGCAGCCTGGTGATCACTGCCTACGCCGCGGTTTCCGTGGCGCTGCTTACCTTTCCGGCGGCTCTGCTTTATTGGCGCTGGCCGACCCTCGAGGAGTACGGGATGCTGGTGGTGATCGGCCTGTTCGGCTCGCTCGCCCAGCTATCGCTCTCCCAAGCCTTCCGCGAGGCGGACGCCAGCGTGGTCTTGCCCTTCGACTTCAGCAAGCTGATTTGGGCCAGCCTTTTCGGCTTCCTCTTCTTCAGCGAGGTACCGGATATCTGGACCTGGTTGGGCGGCAGCGTGATTTTCGCCAGCGGCTGCTACATCGCTTACCGCGAGCGGGTGCGCCGTGGCGAAACTGTCAGCGGCTCACCGGCGACTGGAGGCGCCGACTAGGAGGGGCGGGCCAGGCTCTCGGCGCGCGGCGAGACGGCGGTGCGCGCGGCCTTGCGGTTGCGGTTCGCCACCATGCGGTCGTGGAGCTCGGTAATCGCCTCGCTGCCGGTCTTCACGAAGAGGAAGGGCAGCACGCCGTGCAGCAAACAGGCGAAGCCGGCCAGGATCATCCGCGACCCGAAGCCGCTGGCCATGACCAGATGCTCTCCATAGGTCTCGTCCACGGATTTCGGATGGTCGGTGAACAGGTCGGTGATGCTCATGGGGTTTCCTCGATCGCTTGCTGTCTCGTTATCTTGCATACAAAGATAGTTCGCGAATCGAGAAAAAGGCTTTCTTTGTTTCCACTCATTTGGCATATATGTAGGAAATTTTTCTTCCAAAGCGGAGCAAATGAGAAAAATTTTATGGACCGTATCGACCGGAAGATTCTCAGGCTCCTGCAGGAAGATGCCGAACGGCCGCTTTCCGAGATTGCCGAGGCGGTGGGGTTGAGCACCACACCCTGCTGGCGCCGCATCCGAAACCTGGAAGACGCGGGTGTGATACGCCGGCGCGTCGCCTTGCTCGACCCGGGCCGCATGAACGTTGGGGTGACGGTCTTCGTGCGCATCCGCACAAGCCAGCACGACTACGATTGGCTGGAGGATTTCGCCAAGGCGGTGGCTGAGATGGAGGAGGTGGTCGAGTTCTACCGGATGAGCGGAGACATAGATTATTTGCTGCGGGTGGTGGTGCCGGATATCGCGGGCTACGACGAAGTCTATAAGCGCCTCATTCAGGCGGCAAAGCTATCGGACGTCAGCTCCAACTTCGCCATGGAGACTCTCAAGTACTCCACGGCCCTGCCGGTGACCTACGCCAAGTAACCTATAACCAGTAAGTTACGCCAAGTGAACGCCGTGGCGTGGAGCTGCCGCGCTCCGCGTGCCCGAGGCTCGGTCCCTGCGATCGGCATCGGCCAAGCGGCGCATGCAAACCCGCTCGCGCTCGCCGTCGTCCCAGAGGACGCTTGCGTAAACTTCGCTCGTTCCGAGGACTGTTCCCCGCCGGGCCGCGTCTTGATCGTCAAGTGCCGATCCGGTGAGGCGGACCCGCGCACCCTCGCGAAAACTCCGCATAGTCTTTATCTCACTCCGTTCCAGCTCGGCCGCCAGGAGGCCGACCAATCAGTATTGTCTTTGTTTGGTAACCAAAGCCCTAACGGAAGGGTGGTACCCCCCTAAAGTCCGTTGCCGGAGGGTTATGCTCCCGAAGGCCATTGGAACGTTCCCGAGACACCCCGATTTCGCGGGTGGAGGCGGCGCGCTTCAGGGTCGCCGTTTGAGGCCGCAATTTGGGGCCGCTGTTGGGGGTCACCGTTTGGGGGGCGCCCTCACTCCTCCTCGCGGCCTCCCAGAACGGTCAAGCGCGGCGGCGCGGCGGGAGCAGGCGAGGCGGTGGTGGAAGAGGTGGACCCAGCCCCCTCTTCCGCTTCGACTTCGACAGTGGCGTCGCCATGGTGCTCTAGCACCTGGAAGGCCGGCAGCGCGCGGTTCAGTGCCTCCGCCTTGTCCGGGCGAACACCCAGCTTCGCCATCCGCCGGGCGCGCGGCAGGAAGCGGCTGTTCATGGAGGCGGTCATCTCCTGGTACTTGGCGGCGGCGGACTTCAGGCTCTTGCCCATGCCCTCCATGTGGCCCAGCACGACGCTGACGCTTTCCAGAAGGTTTCCGGCCGCCTCGATGATGTGCTCGTGGTTTTCTTCCTGCTTGGCCTGATCGATCTCGAAGCGGCTGATGGACATCAGCGCCGCCAGACCTGACGGGCCGACCGGGATGATGTCCTGGCGATGGGCCTTGTCCATGAAGTCGGGATCGGCGTCGCGCAGCTTTTCCAGGGCTGCTTCGTTCGGCAGGTACATCACGCTGACCACGCGCCGCAGCTTGCCGGGCCGCTCCGAACGTTCGTAGGCGGCGGTGACCGCCTTGCGATAGGGCTTGCTCGCCAGTTCCTTGAGGTGCTGATTCATGGTGCCGGCGAGCTTGGCCGCGGCCTCCGCTTCGGCCGTCTCGCCCTCGGCCTCGGCCAGGTCCATCACGAACTTGGAGGCCTTGCTATCGACGACCAGCGCTTCCTCGCGGGGCAGAAAGACTACCGCGTCCGGCCTCAGCGATCCGCCGTCCTCGTGGCCGGCGGCAGCGTATTGCATGACGAAGTCCTGGCCCGGCATTAGACCGAAGTTCTTCAGCGTGTTCTCCAGCCCGATTTCGGCGAAGCGCCCGGCGCCGCCGGGATTTGAAAGCGCCCGGTAGACCGTATCTACGGCCTCGTCATTCTTCAGCAACTGCCCCCTTAGCGCCTCGACGCTGCTGGCGACGCCCTTGAAATCGTCGAAAAGCTTCTGCGTGGTTTTTTGGACCAGGGCCTCGCTCTGCTTTTTGGCTTCTTCCGCCTCGCGCTTGTGGTCGGTCAAAAGCTTGTTGGACACCGCCGTGGCGGTTTCCTGAACCGCGGCCTTGGCGGCGAGGACGCTTTGCTTGTGGGCCGTTTCCCAATCGGCCATGCGGCGCTCACCGGCCCTGACCTCGTGCTGGGCCAGCGCGACCTGGCGCTCCGCTTCTATCCGGCGCGCGTCGGCGGCTCTCCCATCGGCCTCGGCGCGCTGGCGCTCAGCCTCTTGGCGCTCGGCGAAGGCGGTGACTTCCTCCAGGCGGGTCTCCGCGGCCGCGCGCGCTTCGCCGGCCGCACGCAAGGCCAGGCGCGATTCGGACAGCTCCGTCTGCGCTTCCTCCAGGCGGCCGCGCAGGTGCTTGGCCCCGCCAGCCTTGGCCGCGATGGCCGCCCCAATCAGCATGCCAAGAAGCAGCGCGGCCCCCACGGCAATGACCAGGACCGGGTCCAGTGCGCGCAATTGCGCGAGGATTTCTTGAGCGTCCACGGCTTCTGGCTTTCCCTTCGATCAAATCGGAGCGGAAGCCTAGCAGCGCGCTGGATTCGGCCGCAAACCTCTTGACGCTCTTGACCTCTCGCCGTGTCCCGCATACCTAGACGCGGCAAAAGCGAAACGGCTTCTCGAGAGTTCCATGGCCTTGCTTCCCATCATCACCGCCCCCGATCCCCGGCTGAAGCGCAAGTCGGCGCCGGTCGAACGGGTGGACGCCGGGACTCGCCAGCTGATGGACGACATGCTTGAAACCATGTACGCCGCGCCGGGCATTGGGCTCGCCGCGCCCCAGGTCGGCGAACTCAAGCGGATCATCGTTGTGGACATCGCCCGGGAGGACGAAGAGCTCGCGCCGCTGGCCATGGCCAACCCGGAGCTGCTCTGGGTCTCGGACGAGGACGCGGCCTATGACGAAGGCTGCCTCTCCTTGCCGGAGCACTATGCCGAGGTGGTGCGGCCCGCCAGCATCCGCCTGCGCTATCTCGACCGGGAGAACGAGATTCGGGAGCTGGAGGCCGACGGCCTGCTCGCCACCTGCATCCAACACGAAATCGACCACCTGGACGGCGTTCTCTTCGTCGATCACATCAGCGCCCTCAAGCGCAACATGATCCTGCGCAAGCTGCTCAAGCTGAAGAAGAGCGAGCAGAAGGCGGAGGTCGGCGCCTAGGGCTTCTCGCCCCGCCCTAATCGTTGTCCGCGCGCGCCGCGGGCAGGACGATAACGACGAGTGCCAGGCCGGCGCAGAGCGCGACGAGGGCAATCGCGCTTGCCATGGCGACCGGTGTGCCGTCTTGCAGCTGCCCCACCGCGATGCCCACCAGGGCTGCGATGCCCATCTGGGCGAAGCCCACCAAGGCAGAAGCGGCGCCAGCCATGCGGGGAAACGGGCAGATCGCGCCAGCCATGGCGTTCGGCATCATCAGCCCGCCCCCGATCAGGTAAACCGCCGCGGGGGCAACGATGCTCGTCACCGTGGCCACGCCTGCCAGCGCCAGGGCCGCACCCGCGCCACCGCCCAGGATGGCGACGGCACAGCCCAATCCGATCAAGCGATCCGCCGAAACCTTGGCATGCAAGCGGCCGGACAGGAACGAGCCGATAATGAAACCGATGACCACGGCGGCGAAGCAATAGCCGAACTGGTCGGGCGTCAGGCCAAGACCCGTGATCAGGACCTGGGGCGAGCCGGAGATGAAGGCGAAGATCCCCGAATAGCTCATGCTGCAGACAAGCAGGTAGCCAAGAAACCGGCGATGCCTTGTGAGCGCAACATAGTTCGCCAGCAGCTGGCCCGGCCGGGTCGCCATGGGGTCTTTCAAGAGGTTTGTTTCCGGCAGAATCCGCAGGATGCCAAAAAGACAAAGCAACCCGAACCCGACCAGCAGTACGAAATTCGCGCGCCAGCCGAAGGCGACCGTCAAATATCCGCCGAGGATCGGCCCGATGGCCGGTGCCAGGGCCATGGCCATGGCGAGGTAGGATAGAATGCGCGCGGCGGCTGTCGGGCCATAGATATCGCGCACGATGGCCCGGCCCAGCACCGGCCCGGCGCAGGCCCCCAGCGCTTGCAGAAAGCGCGCGGCGACCAATTGATCGATCGACTGGGCCAGGGCGCAGCCCGCGCTCGCGAGAAGAAAAACGCCAAGGGAGCCGAGAAGGACCGGCCGCCGCCCAAAGCGATCCGACAAAGGGCCGTAAATCAGCATGCAAATGGCGAAGCCCGCCAGGAAGACGGAAAGCGTCAACTGCACCTTGGCTGGGCCGGCCGACAGATCCCTTCCGATTTCCGGCAGCGCCGGCAAATAGAGATCGGTGGACAGGGGGCCAAAAGCGACCAGCCCCACCAGGAGCGCCAGCAGCGGAACGCCGGCGGAGGTGAGCGGCGGCGCAATCTCTTCTGGTGGGCTCGTCCCTGGCGAGTCCTCAGGCATTGGATCCCCGTGATGCTGCGAAGTGGCCCTTAGGCGCCAGACACGACACCGCTTATAGTCTTGTCTCCGATCCCCGCACAACGACCAGGCCCAGGACGGGAAACAAGGATGATCAAGAAAGCCACGGAAGCGCCGTTCATGCCGGCCGGAGATTACGGGCGGAGCCTGCGCGGGATGGGCGTGAACCTTCTGGTGCGCTCCATCGAGCGGGCCTTGCCGTTCTTCCGCGAGGTGTTGGAGGTTGAGGTGGTCCACGCTGACCCGGATTTCGCGGTGCTGCGCCATGGCGGGCAGGAGTGGATGCTTCACGCCGACCACACCTACACGGAAAATCCCCTTCTGGCGCTGACCGGCGACGGCGCGTTGCGCGGGGCGGGAATCGAGCTTCGCCTCTACGATATCGATCCGGACGCGGCCGCCGCCCGGGCGGAAGCCAAGGGCTACCACCTACTTCAGCCGCCGAAGGACAAGCCCCATGGGCTGCGCGAGACCTACCTTGTCGATGTGGACGGCTATGTCTGGGTGCCCGGGCAGGGGATTCCGGACCCGCCCGCGTAGCGCGGCTTGGATGGGGCCCGCGCCCTATTAATCCACCGTTTCTTGTCACATCGTTAGCCAATGACCGCCGCGGCCGCCGTGCTACCCATCACCCGCTTCAGGAACAAAGAGGAGGGCAAGATGCCGATTCGTCTGACCGTGCTCGCCGTGGCGCTTTTACTTGGTCTTGCAGGCTGCGGAGGTTCCTCCATCGAACCCCAGTACGTCACCTTCGATTATCGAAGCAAGACCATGTCCGAGACCGAGGCCACCGCGATCAGCAACGCGCTCGAAACCGGACAGCGCAGCCTGTCGGATACAGTCTTGTTCGGTAGCGAGAGCTGCCAGTTCACGAGCAACGCCGAGACCGGGAGGCTGGAACTGGCGATCAATGGGAACCCGGTCGGATCAACCGCCAATCTCGTCCTGCGCGCCGACAACGACACTGCCCGCCCCACGAACGTTTGCCCGGCGGCGGTCAGTCCGACGCCCCGCGACGTGGCGATCCAGACCAGCAACAACGTCCGCCTGGGCCAGGCCGTAGTGAACAGCGGGGAAGCCACCCTTACGATCAACGGCGAGCGCTTTTCCAGCAGCGGGCTCTACATGCGCTTCGAACTGACCGGTTTGAGCGGCGACTACGGTGTCGGCCGCTTCGAGTTTCTGGCGCGGAACATCGACGATCCCAGCGACTCGCGGGTCATCGTGGTGTCCAACGGTAACTTCGCCGTGGAAGACTAGGCGCGGACTCTCCTCGCTCAGCGCGCGGAGATCCCGGCATCGGCGAAGGTGGACATACCGGCGTGGCAGGCGACTGCGGCCTTCAAGACCCCAAGGCCCAGGGCCGCGCCCGAGGCCTCCCCCAGCCGGAGGTCCAGATCGAGGAGCGGGCGCTTGTCCAGGATCTCCAGCAAGCGCGCGTGCCCCGGTTCCACCGAACGGTGAGCGACGACGCAGTGATCGAGCGCACGCGCGTCGGCGGCGAAAAGCGCGGCCGCCGCGGCCGTGCAGGCATAACCGTCGAGAACCACCGGAATGCGCGCCATGCGGCAGGCGAGCACCGCGCCCGCGATGGCCGCCAGTTCCAAGCCGCCCAGGCAGCGCAGGGTCTCCAAGGGGTCGTCCAGAGCCGGGCGGTTGGCCGCGCGGGCTTGCTCCACGGCGGCACGCTTGCGCTCGAGGCCGGCGTCGTCCACGCCGGTGCCCCGCCCGACCCAATCCGCTGCCGTGCCACCGAACAAGCCGTGGCAAAGGGCCGCGGCGGCCGTGGTGTTGGCAATGCCCATTTCGCCCAGGGCCATGACATCGAAGCCCTCCTCCACGCTCATGATGCCGTAGGCGAGCGCGCGGGCGCAGTCCTCCTCTTCCATGGCCGGGCCTTCGGTGAAGTCGGCGGTGGGCTGATCCAGCGCGAGCTCGTAGATTCTGAGATCCGCCCCGGCTAGCTCCGCGAGCTGATTGATCGCGCCGCCACCGCCGATGAAGGTCGCGACCATCAACTGCGTCACCTCCGCGGGATAGGCCGAAACACCCCGTGCGGCGACGCCATGGTTGCCCGCGTAGACGGCGATGCGCGGCCGCTCCAGCCTTGGTGTGGGATGTCCCTGCCAGGCCGCCAGCCATACGGCAAGCTCCTCCAAGCGGCCAAGCGAGCCCACAGGCTTCACCAGATTGGCCTGCCGTTCGGCGGCAGCGTCCCGGGCCGCCGTCTCCGGGCCGGGAAGTTCGGTCAGCAACTTGCGGGCGTCATCCAGCGAGGGCGCTTCAGGTGGGGTTTCGCTCATGCGGTCTCATTGTCCTTCGAATTGACGGGCGTATGTCCTATAACGGGGTCGCGGTTTCCAGTCCATCGAGCCGTCCGAGTTCCAATATTCGCGCGATGACTCTCAGACCATGACGTCACAGGAATGGAGCGGCCGCTTGCGGGCCTGGGGCGACGACTTTCGCGTCGCCGCCATCCTCCTCACGCGCGTTCCCATGGGATACCACGGGGAAATCGATGACGCCGCCACCGGCCGGTCCATGCGCTGCTATCCTCTGGTCGGCGCGGCTCTCGCCGCCTTCGGCGCCGGGGTTTATTGGCTGGCGGGCTGGCTTGTCCTGCCCGTCCTTGTCTCGGCGCTGCTGGTTGTCGCGGCGATCGTGATCGCGACCGGCGCCTTTCACGAGGATGGCTTGGCCGATGTCGCCGATGGCTTGGGCGGGTTTTCCCGTGAGCGGCGGCTGGAGATCATGCGCGACAGCCGGTGCGGCGCCTATGGCGTTATCGCGCTGATCCTGTCGATCGGGCTGCGGGCGGCGGCGCTGGCGGCCTTGCCTTCGCTGGCGAGCGTCTTCGCGGCGCTGCTTGCCGCCCATGCGCTTTCCCGCTCCGCGCTGCCGTTGATCATGCTGACCCAGCCTCTTGCCCGCTCTGACGGCCTGGCGGCGCGGACGGGCGCGCCACCGGCCGCCTCGGTTGCTTGGGCCTTGGGTCTGGCGGGGGTGCTCGCGATCCTCGCTCTGGGCCTGGCCGGGGGCGCGATGGCGGCCGTGCTGGCCCTCATGATCTCGCTTGGCGTTGCACGCCTTGCCGGGGCGCGCCTTGGCGGATATACCGGCGATGTGCTGGGAGCCATTCAACAGAACGTGGAGATCGCCGTGCTTATCTTCGCCGCGGCGCTGCTCGCATGAGCCAGACAACACGATGGTGGTGGATCCGCCATGCGCCGGTGGATAGCGGCGGGCGCGTTTACGGCAACGACGATCTGCCCGCCGATTGCAGCGAGGCAGCACTCTTCGCCGGCGTGGCCGCCATGCTGCCCAAGGACGCGGTCTGGATCACCAGCCAACTCCAACGCACCCAGCAAACCGCGGCGGCCTTGGCGGCTCGCCTCGATCACGCGGCGCCGCAGCCCTTGGTGGAGGTTGGCTTCGCCGAGCAGGACTTCGGCCATTGGCAGGGCCTCACCCATGACGAGCTTAGCAGCAGCCGCGCCCCGGCCTGGCACCGATTTTGGCTGGCGCCGGCCGAGGAAAGCCCGCCGGGCGGGGAAAGCTTCGTGGAGGTAATCGTGCGCGTGCGCGCCGCCATGGAGGCCTTGAACGCGCGCTATGCCGGGCGGGATATCGTGACCGTCGCCCACGGCGGATCCATCAGGGCTGCCCTGGCGATCGCCTTGGGCATGGAGCCGGAGCGGGCCTTGGCATTCGCTATCGACAACTGCTCGCTCACCCGGATCGATCATATCGAAGGCGGCCTTGGCAGCCACGATACCGAAGCGGCGGCCTGGCGCGTCTCCATGGTGAATTTTCCGCCCAGGGCTCGTATGTAGGCCGCGCGCATCTGGGGAGGCCGCGCGCCCCGCGCCCGCCCAAGCTTCGCCACAATCCAACGCTACATATCGAGTTGATGCTGGCGACTCGCCCGGATTTGGCTCTATATCTTGTGGTGGGTTACGCCAAGGTGTGTCGAGCGCCGAAAGCTCGGCCCGACTCTAGGGAGAGCGTCGGCGGGGGCCGGCGCAGCGGCAGGGAGTTTCGAGATATGCAGATCGCCCACGGCGAGATCGCCCATGGCCAGATCGACCAGGGCAAGATCAACCAGGCGCCACGCAGGCGCTACGGCTTCGGCGCGCTCCGCCTAGCGGTCGTGGCGGCCTTCGCGGCCTTCGCCGCGTTCGGCCCGGCTCGTGCGGAAGAGGATCCGCTCAGGGATGCCACCCAGATCGTCGAGAAATCCACCGTCACGGCGAAAGCGCTGACCAGCGATCCCGAGCTTTCGGAGATGGGGGCCTATCTCGACCGGGCGCGCGCGGTGCTGATCTTTCCTCAAGTCATCAAGGCCGGCTTCATTCTGGGCGGCGAAGGCGGCACCGGGGTGCTGCTGGTGCGCGGCGCCGATGGAACCTGGAGCCCTCCGGCCTTCTACACCTTGGCCGGCGGCAGCATTGGTTTGCAGTTGGGCGGCCAGGTCAGCGAAATCATAATGACCATCATGAACGACGGCGCCTTGGACGCGGTGATGCAGCAGAACTTCAAGTTCGGCGGGGACATAGGCGTGGCGGTCGGCGGGATCGGCAAGGGGCTGGAAGCCTCGACGACCGGAAACTTCGAGGAGGACATCTATGCCTTCTCGAAAGCAGTGGGCGCCTATGGCGGGGGCACTTTGGAAGGCGCCTATCTGGCCGAGCGGGAAAGCCTGAACACCGCCTTTTACAACGCGCCGGACGTGACCGTGCGGAAGATAGTCATCGACCGCAATTTCTACAACACCGTAGCCGATCCGTTGCGGGCCGCCTTGCCGGTCCGCTGAATACCGGGGGCCGGCCTCCCGTTTCCACCTCCGTTCCCGCTCGCGACGAAGCGGCGCAGCTTGGCGGCTAGCATTCGCTCGGCCGGGTCCCTAGGTTCAGAAACGGCGACCACGGTGTTTTGGGAAGGCAATGCCGCAAACTCTCATTGGGCGGATCGGGGCGGTCCTCAGCCTGGGGCTGCTTTTGGCGGCCATGGCGCTTGCCGGTGCTTGGTACTTCGGCGACCTGCCGCTAGGCAGAAGCCTTGAGCAGGTTGCGAGCGGGAAACCGGCCATCGGCGGGCCCTTCGAATTGGTGGATCAGGAAGGGCAGACCCGCCGGGCCGAGGACTTCCACGGCCGCTACATGCTGATCTACTTCGGCTATACCTACTGCCCGGACATCTGCCCGACGACGGTAGCGCAGATGACCCAGGCCCTCGACCTTTTGTCGGAGGCAGACCCGCGCCGCGCGGAGCGGGTCGTGCCGGTTTTCATCACCGTGGATCCCGAGCGTGATACCGTCGAGGCCTTGGCGGACTACGCCCCGCTGTTCCACCCCGAGCTGGTGGCTCTGACCGGCACGGCTGAGCAGGTGGCTGCTGCCGCTTCCGCCTATCGCGTGTTCTATCAGAGAGTCGAATCGGACGAGGCGAGTGACTACCTGATGGATCATTCCTCGTTCATCTTCGTGATGGATCCGGAAGGCGATTACATCACCCACTTCAATCACTTGTCCGGCGCGGAGGAGATCGCCGCGGGCTTGGCCCAGCGGGTCCGACTCGCGGCCGGCGGTTGACGACCGGCGCGCACGCTTACCGCTTCAGTATTGCCCCTTGCCGGTGGGGCGTGTGGCGCGCATTTTAGGGCGGTGATGCGCGCTCCCGATACGAAAGCAATCCCCAAGCCAAGCGAATTCCGCGAGATTCTGGAGAAGCCGACCCCGCGCGAACGCCTGGCGCCGCCCAATGGCGCGGACTTCTGGGTCTTCGGCTACGGCTCCTTGATGTGGCACCCGGGCTTTCCGCACCTGGAGGTGCGCCAATCGCTTCTGCACGGCTACCACCGTCGTTTCTGCGTTTTCTCTCACCGCTATCGGGGCACGCCCGAGCAGCCGGGGCTTGTCCTGGGGCTGGATCGCGGCGGCTGTTGCCACGGAATGGTGTTCCGGGTCCCGGCGGCGGAGCGTGAGGTGGTGCTGGACTATCTCTGGGAGCGGGAGATGGTGACCGGCGTCTATATTCCGCGCTGGCTGACCTGCCGCACGCCCCATGGCCCCGTCAGCGCCGCTGGCTTCGTGGTCGATCCGGGGCACCGCCAGTATGCCCGCCTTACGCCGGAAGAGACGGCCGAGTTGATCGTCCAAGGTGTCGGTCAGCGCGGGCCTTGCAGCGAGTACCTGGTGAACACGAACCATCACCTCGAAGCTCTGGGCATCCATGACCGGCACCTCAGGCACTTGATCGCGCTGGTGGACCGGCGCTGCGCCGAATCGCGTGGGGGCCGCTAAACCCCATTTCCTCGAACCGAACCTTCGCGGGGAGGGCAGGTCATTGCGGCGCGGTGGTTCGGGGTGATTGACGTCTGCGGCCCGGCCGCCAAGTTCCCTTCTGCGTCGCGGAGCCCGCCGCGACCCCTCGTTGGCCAAGTGGCAACGCCAAGGAAAACATGACCTTTCCGAGACAATAGAAGTCGTCTCGCCGATAATTCCCGCGCCAAATCCCGTGCCAGCATGCGAAAAGTGGAAATCCGATTTGGAGGCCTGGATCATGGCGTTAGCCGCCGCCGAAACCGCCCGTAGAGGTCTGCCGACCCGGCAGCACGGCGCAATGGAGTTTTCCGAGCCGCCCACCGATATCGACGCGGTTCGGCGCTATCGTTTGGGCCGTCTGCGCGAACAGATGCGGGCGCGGGATCTGGCCGGTCTACTGCTGTTCGACCAGCTGAACACGCGCTACGCGACCGACGCGACGAACATGCAGGTTTGGTGCATGCACTACGAGACCCGCTGCGTCTTCGTCGCCTTGGAAGGGCCGGTGGTCCTCTTCGACTACGCCGACCATCCGCATCTGGCCGAAGGCCTGCCCACGGTGGACGAATACCGTGTGATGACGCCGATCTCCTACTTCGCGGCCGGCCCGAGGACGGACGAGAAGGCGGTGATCTTCGCCGCCGAGGTGGACGATCTCATGCGCCAATACGGCGGCGGCAATCGCAGGCTTGGGGTGGACCGGCTCTCGCACATGGGCTGCGGACCGCTGAGCGCCCTTGGCCTCGAACTGCACAACGGCCAGGAAGTCGCCGAGATCGCCCGCGCCATTAAGTCGCCCGAGGAAATCGTGCTGATGCGAAAAGCGGTCGAGGTGGCGGAGGCCGGGATCCACGCCATGCGCGAAGCCATGGTCCCCGGCATCACCGAGAACGCCCTTTGGGCGAAGCTGCACGAAGCCAACATCCGGCTGGGCGGCGAATGGATCGAGACCCGCCTGCTGTCCTCGGGTCCGAGAACGAACCCCTGGTTCCGCGAATGCTCCATGCGCGAGATCGAACGGGGGGACGTGGTGAGTTTCGACACCGATCTGATCGGGCCCTATGGGTACTGCGCGGACATGTCGCGCGCCTGGGTTTGCGGCGACCGCCCCAATGACGAGCAGCGCCGGCTCTATGCCGCGGCCCACGAGCAGATCGAGCATAATATCGCCGTTCTGAAACCGGGCATGATGGCGCGGGAGGTCTCAGAGCGCAGCTGGGCCATCCCCGACGAGTTTCGCTCCGGCCGCTATTCCAGCATGATCCACGGTGTGGGCCTGGCGGACGAGTACCCCTTGATCAAGTACATCTTCGACTTCGATGCCAAGGGCTACGACTTCCTGGTGGAGCCGGGTATGACGCTGTGCGTTGAAAGCTTCATCGGCGTTGAGGGCGGCCGCGAGGGGATCAAGCTCGAGGAACAGGTGTTGATCACCGAAACCGGCGTCGAGCGTCTGTCCAGCTATCCTTACGAGACCGATTGGCTGTAGGGCCGGTCGCGCCTCGGGGAATTGTTGCGGGATCTTCCTCTTCGGCCCGTGACAGCCAGGCCCTAAAGATGATTTGATCGTGTCATAAGAGGCGCCGGCTTTCGCGCGCCCGACAGTTAAGCCTTTAGGGAGGAAAATATGCTGGATACCGCGCCCACGGGACGCGTCACACAGTGGCTTTCGCGTCTCGACGATGCCTTGACCCAAAACGACCCGGCCGCCGCCGCCGCGCTCTTCGCCGAGGAATGCTACTGGCGCGACCTCGTTGCCTTCACTTGGAACATCAAGACCATGGAGGGCCGGTCCGAGATTGAGGCCATGCTGCGCGAAGTCTTGTCAAGCGTGCGGCCGAGCAACTGGCAGGTCGAGGGCGAGGCGAGCGAAGCGGGCGGGGTGACCGAAGCCTGGATCACCTTTGAAACCGCCGTGGCGCGCGGTAGAGGTCATTTGCGCTTGAAGGGGGAGGCTTGCTGGACGCTGCTGACCACCATGACCGAGCTCAAGGGACACGAGGAAAAGCGCGGGCCGATCCGCGAGAAGGGCGTTGCCCACGGCAGCCATTCCGGCCGGGAAAGCTGGCTGGAAAGCCGCGCCCGGGAGGAAGCTGAACTTGGCTATAGCCGGCAGCCCTATTGCGTCATCGTCGGCGGTGGCCAAGGGGGAATTGCTCTGGGCGCGCGCCTGCGCCGCTTAGGCGTGCCAACGATCATTCTGGAGAAGAACGACCGGCCGGGCGACTCCTGGCGCAAGCGCTACAAATCGCTCTGCCTGCATGACCCGGTTTGGTACGACCATCTTCCCTACCTGCCCTTCCCCGATCATTGGCCGGTGTTTTCGCCCAAGGACAAGATCGGCGATTGGCTGGAGATGTACACCAAGGTCATGGAGCTGAATTACTGGACCCGCTCCGAATGCAAGAGCGCCACCTATGACGAGGCCACCGGCGAATGGACCCTGGTCGTGGACAGGGACGGCGAGACGGTCACCCTAAAGCCCAAGCAGCTTGTGCTCGCCACCGGCATGTCTGGGGTGCCGAACATTCCGGACTTCCCAGGCCGCGACAGCTTCAAGGGCACGCAGCATCACTCCAGCCGGCATCCGGGCGGCGAGGCTTTTGCGGACAAGAAATGCGTTGTCATCGGCTCCAATAACTCCGCCCACGACATAGCCGCGGACCTTTGGGAGAACGGCGCCGATGTGACCATGGTTCAGCGTTCCTCCACCCATATCGCCCGCTCCGACACACTCATGGAATTGGCTCTGGGCGGTCTCTATTCCGAGGAGGCGGTCAAGAACGGCATAACGACCGACATGGCGGATCTCATCTTCGCCTCGGTTCCCTACCGAATCATGGCGGGGATGCATGTTCCGGTCTACGAGCAGATGGCGAAGCGCGACGCCGATCTTTACGACCGGCTGGAGAAGGCCGGCTTCCTGCTCGATTTCGGGGAAGATGGCTCGGGGCTTTTCATGAAGTACCTGCGCCGTGGTTCGGGCTATTACATCGATGTCGGGGCCTCGGACCTGATCGCCGACGGCAAGGTCAAGCTGGTGAGCGGGCGGCAGGTTGAGCGGATCAGCGAGACCGGGGTCGTCCTAAGCGACGGAACCGAACTGCCCGCCGATCTCATCGTCTATGCCACCGGCTATGGCTCGATGAACGGCTGGGCCGCCAAGATCATCTCGCAAGAGGTGGCGGACAAGGTTGGTAAATGCTGGGGATTGGGCTCGGACACCAAGAAGGACCCGGGTCCCTGGGAAGGCGAGCTGCGCAACATGTGGAAGCCCACGCGGCAAGACGC
>JARFRB010000134.1 GCA_029287455.1 Pelagibius litoralis
ACCAGGGCCTCCGTCGAATTGAGGACGATCGAGCCTCCCGACCTCAGTTGCACTGAGGGGCTATACATGGCGTCGAGTTGCGCCTCGACTTGATAACGGTGAAACAGCGGAACGGCTGCGTCCTTATAGAACTGGATGTTCTTAACGTGGCTCGGCATGAGCATCTTCATGAAGGTCCGCGCAGCCTTGTAGCCATCCTCGCCTTCGACCAGGACCTCGTCCATTTCCCGGCTGTAGAGGTCGCGGATGCAGCGCTTGATCAGGTTCGCCTCTTCGTGGATCAGCTCGGGCGCCGTCGATTGCAGCGTTTTGTTGCGAATGTCGTCCCACAAACGCAGCAGATATTCGTAGTCGCGGCGGATCTCCGCCTTGGTGCGCTGCGACCCGGCGGTCCGGACGATCACCGCCATCCCCTCGGGGATGCTGAGCTCGCTTAGAACCGACTTCAGCCGCCTCCGGTCGTTCGCGTTGCTGATCTTACGGCTGATTCCGCCGCCCTTGCCCGTGTTCGGCATGAGCACGCAATAGCGCCCGGCCAAGGAGAGATAGGTCGTCAAGGCGGCGCCCTTGGTTCCGCGCTCTTCCTTGGTGACCTGCACCAGGATCACTTGGCGGCGCTTGATGACTTCCTGGATCTTGTAGTGGCGCAGCAGCTTGGCACGGCGCCGCGCTGCGTCTTCCACTTCATCGCCCCCAACCGTGTCAACGCTCGATTCGACCTCGACCTCCTCGACATCACCATCGTCTCCGGTCTCGGAGCCTTCGTCGGCCCCTTCGGCCTTCGCGGCGGCTTTGCTCTTGCGTTTGCCGCGCCGTGCGGTGGCGGGCGCGGCAGGCGCCTCTTCGGCTGCGGCGCTCTCTTCATTTTCCACGGCGCTATCCGCCACCGAGTCTTGATCATCCGCTTCGGCTTGCTCTTCGCGCAGACTCTCTTCCTCGGCGACCAGCGCCTCCCGGTCGGCGATCGGTATACGGTAGTAGTCGGGATGGATCTCGCTGAACGGCAAGAAGCCGTGACGGTTGCCGCCGTAATCGACGAAGGCGGCCTGCAGGGACGGTTCTACGCGGGTGATTTTAGCGAGGTAAATATTGCCCTTGAGTTGAGTCTTGTCCGCGGTCTCATAATCGAATTCATCGACTTTGTTCCCGCTGACCACGACCACCCGGGCTTCGTCCGGGTGGGTCGCATCGATAAGCATACGTTTTGCCATGTAAGAATGTCTCCAGGTCGGCCCCCGCGGCCCGGGTCGGGATGCACTCTCTCCGACCGGCGCGTGGCGCGACGGTAAGGGTCGCCTCAAGTGTAGGTGACGAACTATCCGAGAGGATTTCGGCGGATTTTAGAAGCGTGGCCAAGATTGGCTTTTTCCTGTGCTCGGCTCGCCCGCGGAGCCAACTTAACTTTCGTGCCCGGCGGGGTTCAGCCGACCGCACCCTATCCTCGCATCTCGCGGCCCTCGAATTTGGGGCCCCGTAACGGCGGCCATTCCACTGTCTCGAAAGGCCGCTCGTGTTCTTTACCGCTCTCCCCGAACCAGGGTCCGCCGCCGGCACGAAGCTCGTCTCGATGGCAGGCGTCGTGGATTGTCCTGGCGCTCGCGTTACACCACGAGCGGTATGGAGAGCTTTAGAATCATTAACATAGACCTTGAGTGTCTTGCCCACAATGGCTTTATCCGTCCGCGACATACAGACGGAGCTTCTCCGGGTCACCAAAAGGGTTACAATCGCAGAGAATTTCTGGCTAAGACGGGCTCTGCGGTTGCATGGCGAGTCCCATAGGTATATCTAGAGGTTATTAGGGGTTCTTCGCAGATTATGGAAGGGGGCGAAGGCCTAAAGATCGGGGTGGCGATGGCCCGGTACCTATTTGTAAGCCTCTGTCTGGCGTGTGCGGGATTCTTGCTGCTGGCGGAAGCCGCTTCGGCGCGGCCGCGGGTCAGTGACGTCCGGGTTGGGGTGCACCCGGAAAAGACCCGGGTCGTCATCGAGATGACTGAGGCGCCTAGCTATCGGATCTTCCGTTTGGCCGACCCCTATCGCGTGGTAATCGATCTTCCCGAGCTTGATTGGCCTGGCGTTCAGCTGCCCCGGTCGATGGGCGTGATCGCCGCCTTGCGCTATGGCCTCTTCACGCCTGGGACGAGCCGCGTGGTGCTTGACACGACGGGTCCCGTGGCCATCACGGACGTTATCCTGCTCGAGCCGCGCGACGGACGTGGCCACCGCATGGTGCTGGATCTCTCCGCAACCGACGTAGCGACCTTTCAGGCCGAACTGCGCTCGGGCGTGATCGAATCTGAGACTCCCCTCGTGGTGGCGCAAACGGCCCCGCCGACGCCGGTCCCGGCGGCGCGCAGCGACCCGCGCCCGATGATCGTTGTCGACGCGGGTCACGGCGGCGTGGACCCGGGCGCCAAGAGTGTGTCTGGGATTTACGAGAAGGAGTTGATGCTCTCTTACGCCCTCGAACTGGAGAAAGCGCTTATTGCGTCGGACCGGTATCGGGTGGCGATGACCCGCCGCGACGATCGTTTCATCCCCTTGCGCGAGCGCGTGGCGATCGCGCAGCAGGCCGAAGCGGATCTCTTCATCTCTCTGCATGCGAATACGAATCCCTCGCGAAAGGTGATAGGCGCCTCGATATACACGCTTTCAGAGAATGCCTCGGACAAGGAAGCCGAAGCACTGGCGGCTAAAGAGAACAAGGCGGACATCATCGCCGGCGTGGATTTGACCCGGCAAACCGAGGTCGTTTCGCAGATTCTCATCGATCTTGCCCAGCGCGAGACCATGAATTTGTCTAAATCCGCGGCCAATCTGATGGTCGAGGAGTTCAAACCTCGCACGAAATTGTTACGCAATACGCACCGCTACGCCGGCTTCGCTGTGCTGAAGTCGCCCAGCGTGCCGTCCTTGCTGATAGAGACGGGGTATATGTCGAACGCCAAGGAAGAGAGATTGCTCAGAAGCAGCGCTCACCGTAAAACCTTGGTGGAGGCGATGGTGAAGGGAATCGATCGATATTTCGCGGTCCAGGAAGCCTATCGCCAATGAATCCAGGGCCTGCGCCCGCCGTGCGGGAGCGCGGCCGGCGTTCGCCCCGTCGGGATAATCGGAAACGAACATGCTGCGCGTTTTGAAGTATCTGTTTTGGCTTGCCTTGGTCGGTGGCGCTGTCGCCGCCGGGGGCCTGGCCTTCCTGATCTGGAGCTACGGGCGTGACCTGCCCGATCATCAGCAGCTTGCCGATTATCAGCCGGCGACGGTGACCCGCGTGCACGCCGGCGACGGCCGCCTTTTGGCCGAATACGCGATCGAGAAACGCGTTTTCGTGCCTTATTCGGCGATCCCGAAGCGGGTGGTGAACGCCTTTTTATCGGCCGAGGATAAGAATTTCTTCGAGCATTTCGGGATCAATCCGGCTTCGATCCTGCGCGCGGCGGCGACCAACGTCGTGAACTTGGCCGAGGGCCGCCGCCCTGTCGGCGCGTCGACGATCACCCAGCAGGTGGCGAAGAACTTTCTGCTGACCAACGAAATCTCCATAACGCGCAAGCTCAAGGAGGCCATTCTGGCCATCCGCATCGAGGAGGCCTTGAGCAAAGAGCAGATCATGGAGCTTTATCTGAATGAGATTTATCTGGGCATCGGCTCCTATGGCGTGGCCGCCGCCAGCCTGAATTACTTCAACAAGTCCCTCGACCAGCTCACCATCGCCGAAGCCGCCTATCTCGCGGCCTTGCCCAAGGCCCCCAACAATTACCATCCCACCCGCAGGACGGAGGCTGCCATCAGTCGCCGCAACTGGGTCATTGGGCGGATGCTGGAGGACGGCCGGATCGACCAGGCGGAGGCAGCCGAGGCCGCGCGGGAGCCGCTCGAGACTTTCAGCAGGGATGCCACTGAGGTGGCGACCGCAGACTACTTCGCCGAGGAGGTTCGCCGCGAACTCGCGCAGCTCTACGGGGACGACGAGCTATACGAGGGCGGGCTTTCCGTGCGCACGACAGTTGATCCCAAGCTGCAGTCGGCCGCCGATGCCGCGCTTCGCAAAGGCTTGATTGCATACGACCTGCGTCACGGCTGGCGCGGCGGCTTCGCCAGGATCGATGTGGTCGAGGGCGACGGGGGCGACGGGGGCGCCTGGGCCGAAGCGTTGGATGGCGTGGAAATCCCGCCGGGCGGCGAAGGCTGGGGCAAGGCCGTCGTGCTCGCTCTCGATGATGGCAAGGCCGTCATAGGATTGCCGAGTGGCGAGACCGCCGCCATTCCCATGGAGCAGTTGGCTTGGGCGCGCGAGCCCTTGAAGGATCAAAAGGTGGGTGCCGCGCCAAAGCGCCCCTCCGATGTACTGGAAGTCGGCGAGGTGATCCTGGTCGAGCCCCTGGCCGAGCAAGACGGCCAGTATGCCTTGCGCCAGATCCCGGAGATCAACGGTGGCCTCGTGGCGCTGGACCCCCATACGGGCCGGATCTTGGCAATGAGCGGCGGTTTCTCGCACCAGACGAGCGAATTCAACCGGGCGACCCAAGCCTGGCGCCAGCCTGGCTCCGCTTTCAAGCCCTTCGTCTATCTCGCCGCCATGGACAGCGGCTTCACGCCGTCGAGCGTGGTGATGGACGCGCCTATCGTGATCGACCAGGGTGAAGGCTTGGGCAGGTGGAAGCCGGCCAACTACACCGATAAGTTCTACGGTCCCACCCCGATCCGGATCGGGATCGAAAAGTCCCGCAATCTCATGACCGTGCGCCTCGCCCAATCCATCGGCATGCGCAAGATCAGCGACTATGCCGGGCGCTTCGGGGTGATCGACAATATGCCGCCTCTGCTGTCCTTGTCCTTGGGGGCGGGCGAGACGACGCTGCTGCGAATGACCCGCGCCTACGCGATGCTGGTGAATGGCGGCAAGGAGATAACGCCAACGCTGATCGACCGAGTGCAGGACCGCGAAGGCCGCACGATATTTCGCCACGATCAGCGGCCATGCGAGGAGTGCCAGTCGGTCGCCTGGGTGGAACAGTCGATGCCTCAATTGCCGGATAATCGCCGGCAGGTGGTGTCGCCGGGCAGCGCTTATCAGGTGGTCTCCATGCTGCAGGGCGTGGTGGAGCGTGGAACCGGTGTGAGGGCGCGCGAACTCGGCAAACCGCTGGCGGGCAAGACCGGCACCACGAACGACTGGACCGATGCCTGGTTCATGGGCTTCTCTCCGGACCTGGCGGTGGGCGTATATGTCGGCTTCGACGAGCCGCGCACCCTGGGCAAGAGCGAAGCCGGCTCCAAGGCCGCACTGCCGATCTGGATCGATTTCATGCGCGTTGCGCTGGAGGACCAGCCGGCGACACCCTTCCGCATTCCCGAGGGCGTGAACCTGATGCGCGTCGCCCATGATACCGGCCTGCCCGCCAGGGCCGGGGACAGCAACGTCATCTGGGAAGCCTTTAAACCGGGGACCGAGCCTAGCGACCGCGATCGCGACCGCGCTGCACGGGCCACGCCCGCTCCCGCCGTCGATCAGCCGGCGCCGGAGAACGCCGGCCAGTCGGCGGACGCGCCACCAGTTTTCCGGGCACCGGCCGGGGGCTCGGGGACGGGGGGGCTCTATTGATGGGGGGCCTGTACTAAAGCCCGCCGATTTGGCTACAACCATCTTGTTGCACATCCGTATCCAACCAACCATGAGGACCTGCGATGCGCGCGGAAACGCAAGCGGTGGTCGACGGCATTCGAGAGTCGTTGGCCCTGCTGAGGAGGCATCTTTGACTGGGATCACGCAAACAAGCGGCTGGAAGAGCTGAACGCGCTCGCCGAGGACCCTGACCTCTGGAATGACGCGGAGGCGGCCCAGAAGCTGATGCGCGAACGCAGCGCCTTGGAAGACTCCATCGCCGCCTATCGGTCCTTGGAGAGCGATCTGGACGACGCGCTGACCCTGATCGAGCTTGGCGAAGCGGAGGAGGACAGCGAAAGCGTGGCGGAGGCCGAGTCGCAGCTCGCGGCGGTGAAGGCCCGTGCGGAGAAGCGGCAACTCGAAAGCCTGTTATCCGGCGAGGCGGACGCGAATGACTGCTACCTCGAGATCAACGCGGGCGCCGGCGGCACGGAAGCGCAAGACTGGGCCGAAATGCTGCAGCGCATGTACACCCGCTGGGCCGAGCAACATGGCTATAAGGTCGAGTGGCTGGAGGAGAGCCCCGGCGAAGAGGCCGGCATCAAATCCGCCACGCTGCTGATCAAGGGCCACAACGCCTACGGCTGGCTGAAGTCGGAAGCGGGGGTCCACCGCCTGGTCCGGATCTCGCCCTTCGACAGCCAGGCGCGCCGGCACACCTCCTTCGCCAGTATCTGGGTCTATCCGGTGATCGACGAGAACATCGAAATCGAGGTGCTGGACAAGGATCTGCGCGTGGACACCTACCGTGCTTCGGGTGCTGGCGGTCAGCACGTGAACAAGACCGATTCGGCGATCCGCATCACACATATCCCCACGAATATCGTGGTGCAGTGCCAGGCCGACCGCTCCCAGCACAAGAACCGGGCGACCGCCATGGGTATGCTCAAGGCGCGTCTCTACGAGCACGAGCTGCAGCGGCGCGAGGCGGAAGCCCAGGCCCAGGAGGATGCCAAGACCGATATCGGCTGGGGCCACCAAATCCGCTCCTACGTGCTGCAGCCGTACCAGATCGTGAAGGACCTAAGGACCGGCGTCGAAAAGGGCAATGCCCAGGGCGTGCTCGACGGCGATATCGACGAGTACTTGGAAGCGGCCTTGGCGGCCAAGCTCGTCGGCGGGGAAAGCAGCGGCGAGACCGCTTGATCTCGGTCAAGAGCCTCTTCTTGGAACGGCGTGACACTTCCGCCCTTGCCAAAGCGCAAGACACGGCCGAAGGAGGAGGAGATGCCGATATTGGTAAGCCTCGACGAGGTCGAGGCAAGGATCAGCGCGTTGCCGGACCGGGAGGTCGACGAGACCTTCCCCGAAGGCTCCTTCGCGCGCCATCTATATCTCAACGCCAGCGAGGCGCACTTGGCCAACAGTGATCCCGCAAAGGCCGACGCGGCGGAATGCGCCCAATGGGGCCTGACGCCCGAGCAATGGGCTAGCCAGATCCGGGCGGTCTCCCGGGCGCGCAAGCACGACGCCAAGCTCGACTTGCTCAATCAGGGCATCGGCCGCGGCGGCTGAGCTAGGATGCGGGCGGCCAAGGGGCCGGTCAGGCGAGATCGCGATAGCGAAAGCAGCTTGTGACGTGATCTTGCACCAGCCCCGCGGCCTGCATAAAGGCATAGCAGATCGTGGGGCCGCAAAAGTTAAAGCCCCGCGCCTTAAGCCTGCGCGACAGGGCCTTCGACTCCTCGGTCGCGGCTGGCACCTGCGCCATTTCCGGCCAGGCGTTCAGAATCGGCGCGCCATCAACCGTGTCCCAGACGAAGCCCGTGAACCCGCCGGGTTCGTCCATGATCTCGAGCCAGGCCTTGGCGCCCGCGATCGTCGCCTCGATCTTGCCGCGGTGGCGCACGATGCCCGGATCGGCGAGCAAGTTCTCTATCTTCTGAGGCCCATACCGGGCGATTGTGGCCGGCTGGAAACCATCGAAGACGGCACGGAAGTTCTCCCGTTTGCGCAGGATCGTCAGCCACGACAAGCCGGCCTGAAACCCTTCCAGCATCAAGAGCTCGAACAAAGCCCGGTCGTCACGCTCCGGCACTCCCCACTCCTTGTCGTGATAGGCTTGATAGAGCGGATCCTCTCCCGCCCAAGAGCAGCGTGTGAGCTCTGTCATGATCCCCATTCCTTCCCCGAAGCCCGGCGTTTCTAAACCGAAAGCCTCACAAACTCGTCATGCCGGGAGGGCTGGCGTCACGGTAAGGACAGCTTCGCCGTTCTGCCGCCATCAATCGTATAGACCTGGCCCGTGACGAAGGCCGCGTCGTCGGACGCGAGCCAGGCAACGAGCGCCGCGACTTCCTCGGGCCTGCCGGTGCGCCCGATGGGATGGATGCGCCCGATCTCCCGCCGGAAAGCGGCCGGGTCGCCCAAGGACTCGATGAACTCCGTGTTCAAATCCGTGTCGATCCATCCCGGAGCCACGGCGTTGCAGCGTATGCCGTCGCCGCCGTGATCGACAGCCACGGCGCGTGTGAGGGCGTGCAGGCCCGCCTTGGAAGCACAGTAGGCCGAGTGTCGCGGGTTCGAGCCGAGGCCCTCGATAGAGCCGATATTGACGATGCTGCCGCCGCCGCGAAGGTGAGGGACCGCATATTTTATGAGCAGGAAGGGCGCGCGGAGGTTCACCGCCATGGTCCGGTCCCACAGCTCCACGGTGGTTTCCTCCGCCGAACCCTCGAACATCACGCCCGAGTTGTTGATCAAGATATCCAAACGGCCGGCGCGTGCCACGGTCTCTTCAATGACGCGCTCAGGCTCCAGCGGGTCAGTCAGGTCGCATGGAATGGTCTCGAACCCCTCGGCCGACCCGCGCTGGGCCGTGAGAACGCGCAACCCGTCGTCCGCGAGTCGCTGAGCAATGGCCTGGCCGATGCCGCTGCGCCCGCCGGTGATCAAGGCAACTTTCTCCGGCACTTTGCTCATATCACGGGCTTTCCGCCGTTGACCTCAACCAGCGCGCCGCAGATGTAGCGCGCCTGGCTGGAAAGCAGAAAGGCGACCACGTCGGCGATCTCGTCCGGCTGGGCGATGTGCCCAAGCGGCACCGAAGCATTCAGTTCGTGGATCGCCCGGTCCGGATCCAAACCCCGCGCCGCGAAACCGGAGCGCAGCATCGGCGTATCCACCTCATTGGGGCAGACGGCGTTGACGCGGATGCCCTGATGCGCGTGGTCCCGCCCGAGGCACTGCGTGAGCGATGCCACCGCAGCCTTGGACATGCAATAGACCGGGTGGTTGGGTCCTGGGCGCAAGCCCCAGCAGGAAGCGACATTCACGATGGCACCCCCGCCGGCCTTGGCCATGATCGGGATGGCGGCGCGGCAAACGCGGAACGGCGCCTCGACATTGATAGCGACCGAGACCCGGAAATCTTCGTCGCTTGCTTCGGTGACCTTTCCGCGCCGGATGATCCCGGCATTGTTGACGACTAGGTCGAGCCCTCCCAGGGCTTCGGCTGCCAGGCGTGGAAGCGTGTCGCTGTATTCCGGATCCGTGAGATCGCCCGGAAGGGACACGGCGCAGTCTAGACCGTCGGTTTGGATGTCCGCCGCGGCAACGCGCGCGCCGGCGGCCGTCAATCGCTTGAGAATCGACTGGCCGATACCGCCCGCGGCTCCGGTGACCAAGGCCTTCTGTCCTGAAAGATCGAAAGGCCCCAAGCTGTCTTGTCCTGCCAATCCCACCGTCTCCCAATCTTGCCGGCCGCTTGATGTCCAAGCGTCGTTCGCCCGCAGAAGCCTTGTAACAGTAATCCTGATTTTGTGAAGCAGGGGAGCGCCCGGCTAAGCGGACATCGGCCGGTCTCGCCAGTCGCCCGACACGATTTCGCGATAGTCGCTCGACTGATAAGGAGCCAAGAGCTCCTTTAGCGGCGCGAAAATACCCTTTTTCCGGAGTGGGTTCGCACCGAAATCCCTCAGCAATTCGTCGTGATAGTTGGCCATGTGAAGCAGGATACGCGCGCTTCTGGCGGAACTGAATGGCATCCAGCCGCGCTTCCAATGCTGCATGAGTGAGATTTCCTCCAGCATGGCCGCGCGATCCGGCAGAGCGACACGGCCGGAGACGGCTTCCGCGAGCCACCTTGCCTGCAAGCTATAGGTCACGATGCTCAGGAAGGTGGAGGCGCGGCCCAGGAACACCAAGTTGGGGAGGTCGGGGTGCAGCATGTGACGATAGAGATAAAAGCCATCGTCGTCCTGGCCGAGCACATCGAGAATCTCTTGGGATAGGAAGCTGTAATCGCTTTTCCAGCCGGTGCCGAAGACCACGCAGTCGGCGGAGATTTCGTCTCCGTCGTGCAGCAGCAGCCCCGTTTCCGTAAAGCGCTCGACCTCCGTTAGATGCGCGGAGATCCGGCCGGACCGGATAAGGTCGATGAAACCGGGGCGGGGGACCATGGTTGACTCGCCGAAGCAATCGATCTCGACCGGGCGCTTCGGCAAAAGCGTCCTGCCATGCGCGATCTTCGTGTCTAGCTTGAACTGGGCGCGCAGCAAGAGCTCCACCAAACGCCAATAGATCCAGACAAGGGGCTTGCCGGGCCCGTGCACCCAGCGAACGACCGCGCTTGGATGCACATAAGGTGTGATCAGCGTGGCGGTCAGTCGGTTCAGCATGCCCCATTTGAAGGGCAGGATGCCCGCGAGTTTCCGCGGCACCGGCCAGTGCGTATCGCGGAAAATCAAGTGAACGTCCTTGCCGACGGCCGCCGCCTCGCCGGCGACATCGGTGGCGCTCTTGCCATACCCGATCACGGCGACGTTTCGGCCGGCCAAGAGATCGTGCGTCTTGATCTCGGAGTTATGACGCACCTCGCCGTTGAACCCATCCCTGCCAGGATAATCGGGAATGTTGGGGACTTCCGAATAGAGGCCCGTGGCGACAACCACCAGGTCGAAGGGCTCGCTGCCGCCTCCTTCCGGGGTCTGGAAGTGGAGGTCCCATCCCGGTCCGCCATCCTCGCGCCGCTCAACGGAGGTCACACGCGTGTTTAGCCTGAGCTTCGGCCGTACCTGAAAACGCTCGCAGTAACGCTCCAAATAGGCCTGAAAATACTCTCCGGGCGTGAAGTTCGGTGCCTCGGGCGGCAGCGGCCAATCGGGAAACTCGTAAAGCTCCTTTTGGACCTGAACGCCGAAGTTGACATAGCCGTCGGCCCAGACACCGCCAAGACGTGCGCCCCTTTCGAAGAGCGTGCATTCGATGCCCTCCGCCAAGAGCGTTCGCGCGGCGGCGAGCCCCGCGACGCCCGAGCCGATTATGCCCACTTTGCTGACCTTGCCGGTAATCATGGCTTCGCCGCCGCCGAGCGCTTAAGTCCCGAGAGCGCCATGCCCGCCGCCCCGATCAGCCAAAGCAGGAGAAGATACGATCCGAAAAGGCACCAGAGTGCAAAGGCCCAAAGCCCATAGTAGGCCGCGGTAACGGGGTTGGTGCCTTCAGCGGCGGTCCTGCTTCGATAGATGTGCAAAGCATGGAGCGCCCCAAATGCGGCCCCAAGGAGAGTGCCCAACCAAAGGAACTGTTCCATCGACCGTCCCTCCGCTAAGTCCTTTTCCTAGCCTTTGGAACGAGAAATCGAGCATATCATGATATTTCTAGGACTCGGAGCTTGGATTGAGTCCTCGGGTAATCTCCCTTGGCCTAACCAGGCGTTTCCCCGCTTTCACGTGGGAGCCTCTTCGCCCATGGCGAAGCCATACCAGGCTTCGGTCATGCCCGCCTTGGTGCGGCCGATGGCGTTGAAGGGGGGTTTGAGGCGGCCGCGAAAATAATGCTCCACCAGGGCGCGCCAGGTTTCGGCAGGTGGGCGCGAATCCTCGGCGCAGAGCCACTCGAACCAGCGCCGGCCGGTGGCGACGTGGCCGATTTCCTCCTCGTATATGGTTTGCAGTATGGCGGCGGATTCGCCGTCGCCGGCGTCTCGCAGCTTAACGATCATTGCTGGCGTGACGTCCAGGCCACGCGCTTCCAGCACCAGGGGCACGATAGCAAGGCGCGCCTTGAGGTCATGGGCGGTTTTCTCCGCCGCTTCCCAAAGGCCGTCGTGCGCCGGCAGATCGCCGTAGGACGCGCCCAGATCGGCCAAACGGTCGCTCAGCATGCCAAAGTGCTTGGCCTCCTCGTCCGCTACGCGCACCCAGTCGTCGTAGAAGGCGCGGGGCAAATCCTGCCCGGTGAAGCGGGCGATTATGTCCCAAGCCAGGTCGATGGCATTGAGCTCGATATGGGCCAGAGCATGCAACAAGGCTATGCGGCCGGCAGGGTTCGCGTTGATCTTTCGGCGCGGAACCTCGCGCGGCGCCAGAAGTTCGGGGGCGTCGGGCCGGGCGGGGCGGCTCGGTGGCGTGGCCGTGCCGATCTGCGTGATTCTATTGGCGCGCCAATCCGCCGCGGCCGCGCGGCTGCGCCGCAGTTTTCGCTCTGGTTCTGGACTGTCCAGCACGGCCAAGGCCGCGCCGGTGAGAGTGAATTGCATGGGGTGCCTATCGATTTCCGTGTCCGCGCGGCTCATTCCGGCCACTGCGCCCGTCTCTACGATGCCGTCTGGATTGATGCAGCGCAATGCGGCCAGGGCGGTAATCGTGCTTAGGTCGCGCTATCGCGGCCGGGGCGGGTTTCCGGGGCGCGTTAGGCATGGGCAAAGCCTGAGGGATTCTCGGATGTCCGACGACATTATCGTGCACGACGCGCCCTCGGTGAAGGAACAGAAGGCACAGCCGATGTATGTCGGCCGCGTCCAAGTCTATCCCAAGGACGTGCGCGGGACCTTTCGCCGCATCAAGTGGATCGTGCTGGGCGTGCTCTTGGCGATCTACTACCTGGTGCCCTGGATCCGGTGGGATCGGGGGCCGAACGCACCGGATCAGGCCGTGTTGATCGATATGGTAAACCGGCGGGCCTACTTCTTCTTCATCGAGATTTGGCCGCAGGAGCTTTACTACCTGGCTGGGCTGCTGATCTTGGCGGCCGTGGGATTGTTCTTCGTGACTTCGCTCTTTGGGCGGCTATGGTGCGGCTATTCCTGTCCGCAGACCGTGTGGACTGATCTCTTCATGTGGGTGGAGCGGCGGATCGAAGGCGACCGGGCCCAACGCATCCGCTTCGACAAGATGCCCATGACCGCGAACAAGGCGGTACGCAAGGCGGCCAAGCATGTCGCCTGGATCGTCATCGCCATGCTGACCGGCGGCGCCTGGATCATGTACTTCAACGACGCCCCGACGGTGACCGCGAACCTGCTGACCGGCCAAGCCTCGGGCAAGGTCTACTTCTTTTTCGGGTTGTTTAGCCTGACCACCTACCTCTTCGCCGGCTGGGCGCGTGAACAGGTCTGCACCTACATGTGCCCTTGGCCGCGGTTTCAGGCGGCGATGTTCGACGAGGACACCCTCACCGTCACCTACCAGCGCTGGCGGGGCGAGCCGCGCGGAAAGTACCGCAAGAACGAAAGCTGGGAAGGGCGGGGCGATTGCATCGACTGTAACGCCTGCGTGGCCGTCTGCCCGACCGGGATCGACATCCGCGACGGACAGCAGCTCGAATGCATTGGCTGCGGCCTCTGCGTCGATGCCTGCAACGAGGTTATGGGCAAGATCGGCCGCCCGCGCGAGCTCGTTACCTTCGACACGGAGGCCAATCAGGAAGCGCTCGAGGACGGCAAGCCGCGCCCGCGCTTCAAGCTCATCCGGGTCCGCACACTGTTTTACGCGCTTCTGTTCGCCGGAATCGGGACGGCGATGCTCGTCAGCCTGTTTTTCCGTGGTACCCTCGACATCAACGTTCTGCACGATCGCAACCCGCTTTTCGTGACTTTGTCGAATGGAGACATCCGCAACGGCTACACCATCAAGATACTGAACAAGACCCGCGAACCGCGCGCGTTCGTTCTTGAATTCGAAGGCATTCCAGGTGCTGCGCTCAACGTCGTTGGCCTTGGCGAAACCGATGCCGACACCGTCTTGTTGTCAGCGGACCCGGATTCCGTCGCCACATATCAGGTCTTCGTCCGGGTTCCGCGCGCGGAAGTCAAGGGCGCCAGCGCGCCGGCGACTTTCACCTTGAGCGATCCCAGCCGCGGGGAGCGGGTCGTCTACGAAACCGTCTTCCGAGGTCCGGAACGATGAGCCGTGTACTGAAGGATCGATTGCGTTATCTGGGCGGCGAAAGCCGCTGGATCCCTTGGGCATTCGTTGGCTTTTTCGTCGTGGTGATTGCCGTCAATTGCGTAATGATGGCCTTCGCCTTCTCCACTTGGCCCGGGCTTAGCACCCGCAATCACTATCTCGAAGGACTTGCCTACAACGACCGCTTGGAAGATCGCCGCCGCCAGGAGGCCCTGGGATGGCAAGTCGACCTGCGTGCCGACACGCGAGACGGCCGCAAGCTGGGGCTGGCCGTTTCGGTGACCGATGCGCAAGGTGAGCCGCTGCGCGCGGATGCGGCACAGGTGCATTTCCGCCGTCCGGCCAAGGAGGGCAGCGATTTCTCCAGCGATCTGCGCGCGGATGCGCCCGGTCACTACATCGTTGACGTCGAGATGCCTTTGCCGGGCATTTGGGAGGTTCGTGTCGAATTCTTGCGCGGCGGCGAACGCCACCAAACCCTGCGGCGGGTCATGGCGCGGCCATGAGCATCGCCGCCTCCGCCGAGACCGCGTCCGCCCGAGCGGAAACGGCTTTCCAGCCCGGCATAGATTTCGCGGCTTATGTGCGAAGCGGGGCGGGCGACGAGAACGCGCTCAATCTCATTGTCGAGGGCTTGAAGTGTGGAGGCTGCGTTCGCTCGATCGAGCGCGCACTCGCCAACCAACCCGACGTGACCGCCGCGCGTGTCAATCTAACGACCGGGCGCCTGGCCCTGTCCTGGAAGGGTGCGCGGGCGCGCGCGACCACGCTCGCCGAGGTGGTCGAGAACCTGGGCTTCCGGGTCATGCCCTACGAGCCCTCGCGCCTCACTTCCCAAGACGCTCTGGAGCAGCGGGAGCTGCTGCGCTGCCTGGCGGTGGCTGGCTTCGCCGCCGCGAACGTGATGCTGCTGTCGGTAGCGGTTTGGGCGGGCCATGTGGAGGGTATGGGCCCGGCCACTCGCGGCTTGATGCATTGGTTCTCCGCCCTGATTGCCTTGCCGGCGATCGCCTACGCCGGGCGGCCTTTCTTCCGCTCCGCCTGGTCGGCCCTGAAGGCGCGGCGGACCAACATGGACGTGCCGATCTCGCTCGGCGTCCTCTTGGCCTCGGGCATGAGCTTGGTGGAGACCATGACCGGCGGGGCCCACGCCTACTTCGATTCGGCGATTACCCTGCTGTTCTTTCTGCTGGTGGGCCGCTATCTGGATGGGCGCGCGCGCGGCAAGGCCAGGGCGGCGGCGGAGCGCTTGCTCACCCTCGACGCCCAGTCCGTCACTGTCCTGCGCGCCGACGGAAGCCGTGCAGTCCTGCCGCCCGAGCAGGTGAACGTTGGCATGATCGCGCTCGTGGCCCCCGGCGAGCGTGTATCCGTTGATGGGACCGTGATCTCCGGCGACTCGCAAGTTGATACGGCGCTGATCACGGGCGAGAGCCTGCCCCGCCCGGTGGCTGCCGAAGACCGCGTGTTTGCCGGCACGATGAATCTGGTGGGCGCCCTTCGCATCCGCGTCGAAGCCGTGGGGGAAGCGACCTTGCTGGCGGAGATCGTGCGGCTGATGGGGTTGGCCGAACAGCGCCGGGCACGCTACGTCTCTCTTGCCGACCGCTTGTCTCGAGTCTACGCGCCGGTGGTCCACCTTTTGGCGCTGGGGGCGTTTCTTGCCTGGTGGCTGGTGGTGGGGATCGCCTGGCAGCCGGCCCTTCTTATCGCCGTGGCGGTTCTGATCATCACGTGCCCCTGCGCCCTTGGCCTTGCCGTGCCGGCCGTGCAGGTGATCGCGAGCGGTCGGCTGATGCGGCGAGGGGTTCTGCTGAAATCCGCCACCGCCCTGGAACGCCTGGCGAAGATCGACACCGTTGTCTTCGACAAGACCGGCACCTTGACCCTGGGCCGCCCGGAACTTCGTGCCACTGAAGTGCCGCCGGGCGCGCTGGCCGTCGCGGCCGGCCTGGCGGCGTCAAGCCGTCATCCCTTGTCCCAAGCCCTGCTGCGCGCCGCGCCCGGCGCTACGCCGCTGGAGGGGGTAGCGGAGGTGCCGGGCAAGGGTTTGGCCCTGTCCACCGAAGGCGGGGAGATGCGCCTCGGCAGCCGCTCCTGGTGCGGTATCGCCGAGTCGGAAAGCGAAGCGGAGGCGGAGCTCTGGCTGACGCGCCCGAATGCCCAGCCGGTTCGCTTCGCCTTCGACGATCCGCCGCGCGGGGATGCCCGGCAGGTCATCGAAACCCTGCGCGGTTCGGGCTTGCGCCTGGAGTTGATCTCCGGCGACCGGGCCGCGAGCGTCGCGGCCTTGGCGGATGCGGTGGGGATCTCCGAATGGCGGGCGGCCGCGAGCCCCGCCGAGAAGGTGGCGCGCCTGGAAACCTTGGCGGCCGAGGGGTGGCGGGTTCTGATGGTGGGCGACGGCTTGAATGACGCGCCGGCCCTGGCGGCGGCTAGCGTTTCCCTCTCGCCCTCCACGGCCGTAGATATCGTGCAGACCGCAGCCGATGCCGTGTTTCAGGGCGACGAGCTGCGGCCCGTCGTGGAGATTCTGAGTGTGGCCAAGCGGTCCGAGGTCTTGGTCCGGCAAAATTTCGCTTTGGCCTTGGGCTACAATGCCATCGCGATTCCCCTGGCCCTGCTGGGCATGGTGACACCCCTGCTGGCCGCCGTCGCAATGTCCAGCTCTTCGCTGGCGGTGATTGGAAACTCCCTGCGCTTGTCGCGCGGCGGCCGGGGGGGACGTGCATGAGCGGTTTGCTCTACTTGATCCCGGCCGCGCTATTTCTTGGCCTCCTGGGCCTGGGGGCTTTCCTGTGGTCATTGCGGAGCGGCCAATTCGAGGACTTGGATGGGGCCGCGGAGCGAATCCTCTTCGACGAAGACGATACTCCGCCGGACGACAAGCCGGCCTAAGCCCGCCTTACTCCCCTTCCGTCTCGATATGCAGCAAGTTGCCGCAGTGCTTGCAATGCACCGCGTCCGGGTCGTGCCGCTGCAGGCCGCAGTCGGGGCACTCGTGGTTGATCTTCGGCGGCCGGAAAATCGTTTGCAACAGCCGCAGGAACAAGCCCACGCCAACAACCATGATGAGGACCGAGAGTAGCCGCCCGGTGTTCCCCTGCAAGGTGATGTCGCCAAAGCCAGTCGTGGTCAGGGTCGCGACCGTGAAATAAAGAGCATCGAGGAAAGTGAAAATCTCGGTGTTGCCGCGGCCCTGGAGAATGTAGACGACGGAAGAGACAACGAAGACGAAGACGACGAGATTGAGAGCGCTCAGCAGCATCTCTTCGTGCTGGCGGAACCAAGGATAGCTGGCCCTAAGCTCCCGCAGCACCTGATAGGAGCGCAAGAGGCGCACTGCCCGGAAAATCCTCAAAAACGCGAGGTTTTCCACCAGCACGCTCGACAGCAAGCTCGCGATCACCGCCGTATCGACCCAGGTCGAGGGCTGAACCAGCAAGCGCACTCGCTTATCGGCGATCAGGAAACGGGCCAGAAGGTCGAGGGTCAAGGGGATGGCGATCAGCAGATCGATAACCCGCATCCAGGGCGCGGGCGCCATGAAGGTGCTGACCATGAAGTAAGCGACAGTCGTGAGGTCGAAGGCCAGAAGGCCGTAACGGAATCGCCGGGATATCTCGCCTCTGCCGCCGTAAAGCTCGTCGATCCGCTGGCGCAAGCCCACGGCCTCGCCCGCGGTCGTATTCGCTGGCTGCTTACGCTCGCTCATCGATCAGATCCAACCACTCTTGTTCGCTGAGCATGGTGACGCCGAGAGCTTCGGCCTTGGCGGCCTTGGAGCCCGCGTCCGCGCCCACTACCACGTAGTCGGTCTTGCCCGACACCGAGCCCGCGACCTTGGCGCCAAGGGCTTCGGCGCGGGCCTTGGCTTCGGGCCGTGACATGGTCTCTAGACTGCCCGTGAAGACCACGGTTTTGCCCGCGACCGGCGAAGAGGTGGCCTGGGGCGTTTCGACCGGCACCACGGACAACCTGCGCTCTAACTCCTCGACGATACCCAGGTTGTGGCTTTCGCCGAAGAAGGCGGCGATCTCGTCGGCAACCGCGGTGCCAATGGTGTTGATATTGCAGATTTCGCTGTAGGTCGGGCCGATCTCTTCCGGCTTGGCGGCACCCGGTGCCGCCTGGCGCTCCTCGGAGAGCTGGCGCATGGCGGCATGCCAGGATGCCAAGCCGTCATAGTGGCGGGCGAGCAGTTTCGCCGTTGCTTGGCCTACTTGCCGGATGCCGAGCGCGTAGATGAAGCGGTCGAGGCCGATGGTCCTCCGGCGCTCTATAGCCTCGAAGAGGTTTTCCGCGGACTTGGCGCCCCAGCCCTTGACATTGCGCAAGGGCGTCAGGCTGGTCTTATCGCGTTCAGCGAGATCGAAGATATCGGCCGGCGTCTTGATTAGGCCCCGCTCGAAAAATTCCGCCACCTGCTTCTGCCCCAAGCCCTCGATATCGAAGGCGTCACGGCTGACGAAATGGATCAGCTTCTCGACCTGCTGGAAGGGACAAGCAAGCTCGCCGGTGCAACGGGCGACCACCTCGCCGTCCTCATGCACGACCGGCGTCCTGAGTGCGCAGGGGCAGGTATCCGGGAAGACATAGGGCTGGCTGCCCTCGGGCCTGGCCTCCAAGACGACTTCAACCACCTGCGGGATCACGTCTCCCGCGCGCTGCACGATGACGGTGTCGCCCTCGCGGATGTCCTTGCGGGCGATTTCATCTGGGTTGTGCAGGGTCGCGCGCGAAACCATCACCCCGCCGACATTCACCGGCTTGAGGTGCGCGACAGGTGTTAGAGCGCCGGTGCGGCCCACCTGAATGTCGATCTTCTCCAAGACGGTGCGGGCTTGCTCCGCCGGGAACTTGTGGGCGATCGCCCAGCGCGGCGCCCGGCTGACGAAGCCAAGCCGGGCCTGCAGGTCGAGCCGGTCGACCTTGTAGACCACGCCGTCGATGTCGTAGTCCAAACCCGGCCGCTGCTCCTCTACCTCGCGGTAAAAGGCGAGGGTTTCGGCCGGGTTCGAGCAGCGCCGGGCCAGCGGGTTGACCGGGAAACCCCAATCGCGGAGGCGCTGCAGGAAGTCCCAATGGGTCTCGGCCAGGGGTGCGCTGACCTCGCCCCAGGCATAGCCGAAGAAGCGCAAGGGCCGGCTGGTGGTTATCCGTCTGTCCAATTGGCGCAGGGAGCCTGCCGCCGCGTTGCGAGGATTGGCGAAGAGCTTCGCCTCCGCCTCCGCCTGGCGCGCGTTGAGCGCGGCGAAATCGCTCTTGGTCATGTAGACCTCGCCGCGCACCTCGAGGATATCGGGCGCCCCACCGGCAATTTCGGCGGGGATGTCCCCCAAGGTGCGCAGATTCTGCGTCACGTCCTCGCCCTCGCTACCGTCGCCGCGGGTAGCTCCCTGAACGAACTTGCCACCTTCATAGCGCAGGTTGATCGATAGGCCATCGATCTTGGGCTCGGCCACGATCTCCAGCGGATCGTCCTTGCCCCTACCCAGAAAACGCCGGCAGCGCGCGAAAAATTCCTCAACGTCCTGGTCGTCGAAGGCGTTTCCCAGGGAGAGCATCGGCACGCTATGGCGGACCTTGGAGAACCCGGCGGCGGGCTCCGCGCCGACTCGCCCGCTTGGGCTGTCTGGCCTCACGAGCGACGGGAAGCGCGCCTCGATAGCCTCGTTCCGGCGCCTCAGCGAATCGTATTCCGCGTCGCTCACTTCCGGTGCGTCGTCTTGGTAATAGAGGCGGTCGTGATGGCGGATAGCGGCTGCCAGGCGGGCCAGCTCGGCCTCGGCCTCGCTCGCGGTCAAGTCAGTGACGGGCTTTTTCTCCGCCATGGCGTCAAGCAGCGCCCAGCAAGCGGTCGGCGGCGGCCCGGGCCTCGTCCGTGACTTCGTTGCCGGAGAGCATGCGCGCGACTTCCTCGCGGCGGGCCGGAGCATCCAGGGGGGCGACATGCGTGAGCGTCGCGCCGCTATCTTCACCCTTGCGCACCTGCCAATGCTGGGTGGCGCGCGCGGCCACCTGGGGGCTGTGGGTGACGACGAGCACCTGGCGCTTTTCCGCGAGGCGACTCAGCCGCTCGCCCACCGCCGCTGCCGTGGCGCCGCCGACACCGCTATCCACCTCGTCGAACACCAGGCTCGCGATCTCGGAGACTTCGGCCAGCACCACCTTGAGGGCGAGAAGGAACCGCGACAGCTCTCCGCCGGATGCCACCTTGCGCAGGGGCCCGGCCGGCGCGCCGGTATTCGTGGAGACCTCGAAGGCCACCTCGTCGATACCGCTCGGGCCCCAGGCGCTCTCCTCCAATGGCGCTACGCGGGTCTGGAACGCAGCCTTTTCGAGCTTCAATGGCGGAAGTTCGGCGTTCACCGCCCTGTCGAGCGCCTGTGCCGTCTCAACGCGCCGCGCGCTTAAGGATTCGGCTGTCTTAACGTAATGGCTGCGGGCATCTTGAGCGGCCTTCAGAAGCGCCTCGAGGTCATCGCCGCCGCTTTCGATCGCGTCCAGGCGCTCCTTCAGGCTGGCGGTGAGAGCGGGAAGCTCCTCCACCGCGCAGCCGTACTTGCGTGCCGCATCCTTCAAGGCGAAATATCGCTCGTCGATATCCTGGAGCCGCTGGGGATCGCTCTCCAAGTCGGCCGATAGCGAGGCCAGCGCGGTTTCCGCCTCGGTGAGTTCGGCGGCGGCGCGGTCGAGAGCGGAAAGGACCGGGTCGAGCCGGTCGCCCGACTGCTCTGCGACCCGCTCCAAGCCGCGCTGGGCCGCCGCCACCCGGGCTTCCGCGCCGCTTGTCTCGCTAGCCAGGTTGTCGACTGCTGCGTTCATCGCTTCGACCAGCTTCTCCGCGTGCAGCAACAAGTTGCGCTCGTCGGCGAGCCGGGCTTCCTCCTCGGGCTCGGGGGCAAGATCCGAGAGTTCGGCATAGCTGTGCCTCAGATGGCTTTCTTCTTCCCGCGCCACGGCCAGATCCCGTTCGGCGTGCTGGAATCGGGTTTCGGCTTCGCGCCACGCCGCCCAGCTTCGAGCGACTGCTTCGGCATCCGCGTCGAGAAGTCCGAAGGCGTCCACCAAGCCCCGGTGCGTAGAGGCGTTCATCAGGCCCTGCTGGGCGAATTGCCCCTGTATCTCCACCAAGCTTTCGCCGAGGGCCCGCAGCAGGCCGACCGAAACCGGCTGATCGTTGATGTAGGCCCGGCTGCGGCCGTCCTTTCCAAGCAGTCGGCGCAGGACCAAGCCACCGTCTTCGGAATCAAGGCCGTGCTCGGCCAGAAGCGCCATGGCGGGGTGACCCTTGGCCAGGTCAAACTCGGCGCTCACCGCCGCTTGCGCCGCATCCGCGCGGACGAGATGTGCTTCCGCGCGGCCGCCAATTGCCAGGCCCAACGCGTCGAGAAGGATGGATTTTCCGGCACCGGTCTCGCCGGTGAGCACGCCGAGGCCGTTCTGGAATGAAAGGTCGAGGCGATCGATCAGAACCACGTCTCGGATCGACAGGCTGACCAGCATGGGAGCTCTCAGAAAGCGGAGTTCCAGGATCCCGCGGTCGGTGCGCTGCCGTCGGCTGTCGGGCTCACGTTCGCGGCGATGAGCATATTATAAGCGTCTTCGTACCAGTTGCTGCCTGGAAAATTGTAGCCGAGCACCGCCGCGTTCGCGCGCGCCTCGTCGGTGATCCCGAGGGCGAGATTGCATTCCACCAGGCGTAACAGGGCTTCGGGCGTATGCGTGGTCGTCTGATAGTCCCGCACCACCAGCTGGAAGCGGTTGATTGCCGCCAGGTATTCGCCTTGGCGCTGATAATAGCGCCCGATGTTCATATGCTTGCCGGCGAGATGGTCCCGCGCCAAGTCGATCTTCAGCTCCGCGTCGCGCGCGTAGGTCGTCTCGGGAAAGCGGCGGACAACCTCCTCCAGAGCGACCAGGGCCTCCTGGGTCATCTTCTGGTCGCGCTGGACGTCGGAAATCTGTTCGTAGTAGCTCACCGCCTTAAGGTAATAGGCGTAGGAGACCTCCCGGCTGCCTGGATTGAGCTGGATGAAGCGGTCGAGCGTGTTGATGGCGTCGTCGTACTGATTGTTCTGGTAGTGAGCGAAGGCCGACATCAACTGAGCGCGCGGCGCCCAAATCGAATAGGGGTGTTGCCGCTCCACCTCGTCGAACAAGTTGGCGGCTTGTTCGTAGTTGTTTTCCAGAAGCTGGGAGTAGGCGGAATTGTAGAGTTCCTCGGGTGGCCGCTCGACGTACTCGAACTCGTCATCGCTGCCGCAGGCCGCGAGCAGCCAGCCCGCCAGCAGGACGCCCAGAAACCGTCCCCCATTGCCCAATGCCCTGGATAAACTCATCATTTCCGCGCCGCCAAGGGTCCCTCGTCATCGATCGACCGGACTATACGAGCTAGAGCGGAGTCCGACAAGCAAAGCCGCCCGGCCGGCAGTGGAGAGAGGCGGCGGCATTTTCTCCGGTCGTGCGTTGGGCGGGAAACAAGAACGGCGCGCCACGGTGGAAAGCCGTGGCGCGCCGCTGTTTGCTCGGCGGTTTCGTGGTTTGCCGCCTTAGTTCGCCTGACGGCGCAGGAAGGCGGGGATTTCGAGCATGTCCTCGTCTTCCTTACTGGTGGCCAGCCGCTCACTCGGATCGAGGCCGCTGAGGCGCGGCTGGCTCGGGGCTTCCGGGCTCGCCTTCACCGACACGCGGGCAGCCGGTTCCCGTTCCGCCGGGGCGGGCTGGCTACTGTCATCGGTCCGCGCATCCCAATCGGCCGAGTCCCGGGCGGCGGCCGGCGCCGGTCGGGTCGCCGGCTGGGCCTCGCCTTCTCCCTGCAGCGCGCGTGCGGCGTCGGTGACACGCCGGAACAGGGAATAGGCTCGGTTCTTTCCGCTACCGGCCGTGGCTGCCTTCTCCGGCCGTGGCTCGTTGGTCGCGTTCACCATCTCGGCCACGTGATAAGGATCGGGCTGGGAGGGTTTCTGCATATCCGCAGGGCCGCGCGCAGCCGGCTTGATCGGGGAGGGAGCGATGAAGGCATCCTCCTCGGATTCCTCTCGGGCGGCCGCGGGCGGAATGGCGGGCTGGGCCGTGCTGGGTTGGGCCGTGCCGGGTTGGGCCGTGCTGGGCTGAACCGTCTTGGGCTCCGCCGCAGGGGCCGGGGCTTCAGCAGCCAGCCGGACCTCGGCCTCGGCGATCATGATTTCCACGTCGTCCGGCTCCGGCGCTAGCTTGGTCTCGGCCTTTTCCTCGGCCTTCGCCGGTTCTGGGCGCTGAGCGGTCACCGGCGGTGCTGTCTTCTCCATGGCAGCCGGCGCTGGCTGGGCCGAGGGGACCCGGCTTTCAGTCTTGGGTGCCACCAAACTCAGGTTGACAGGGCGTGGCTGGACGCCTTCCTCGACATCGATGCCGGTAGCCACCACGGACACCCGCATGCGGCC
>JARFRB010000121.1 GCA_029287455.1 Pelagibius litoralis
TTGCGCAGGCGGTTGTGCTTTCCGGCGGAGAGGAGAGGCTCACCCTCGCGCTCGCCCGAGCCCGAAGCCCGCGGGCTGACCTGCTGGTGTTCGATCCGGAAAGCTTGGACGGGAGCGTCTATGAAGCCGTGATGTCGGGTCAGCCCACTCCTGTCGGGGCAACCTGCCGGCTTTGTGCGCACTTCGACTGTGCCTGGCGGCGCGAACCGGCGGCCGTTTCTCAGTGAACAACCATGGCGTTTGCATTCCTGGCGATGTGGGGTTTAATGGCTGTGCGAATGAATTGGGACGAAAGATCCCAAGGCGCCAAAGGGCGTGGGGAGAATCAGCCATGGGAGCGAAGGTCCTCATTGTCGAGGATGAGCCGCACATCGTTGAATCCTTGAGTTTTCTGCTGTCTCGCGAGGGATTCTCGATTGCCTCCTGCGGTGATGGGGCGGCCGCCATGGAGCGCATGCTGGCGGACCCTCCGGATGTGCTGGTACTGGACGCGATGCTGCCTGGCCTTAATGGCTTCGAGATCCTGCGCCGGCTCCGTGCGGATCCGAAGCTCGCGGATCTGGCCGTGTTAATGCTGACGGCCAAAGGCCAGAAGCGAGACCGCCGGGTCGCCGAGGAGAGTGGGGCGAACCTCTTCATGACGAAACCGTTCTCGAACTCCGAGGTTGTTGACGCGGTGAAGCGATTGGCGAAGTGAGCAACGACAAGACGGTCGGCAAAGGCAAGGCGGGCGTGCCGGGGCAGGGCGGCGCGGGCGACCAAGAGCTGGAGTCCGGGGAAAAGGCCCTGGACGCGCGCAAGGCGAGGGACGCGGCCTTGCTGCTGCCGTTCGCGGGCTTGATCCTGATCTCTCCGCCGCTCCTTGCGATCTTCACGCCGGATGTCAATGTGTTCGGCGGCCCGCTGGTGGCTTTCTACCTCTTCACCGTGTGGGCCGTGCTGATCGTTTGCGCGTTCCGCCTGGCGCGGCGGCTCAAGGGCGAGCGTGAGCCGTGACGCTGAGCGCCAATCTCATCGTCATTGTTTCGCTCGGCTATGTCGTGTTGCTTTTCGCCTTGGCCTGGTACGTGGACCATACCACCGCGTCCGGCGGGGGCGCATGGCTGCGCTCGCCGATCATCTACACCCTTTCTCTTTCCGTCTATTGCACGGCCTGGACTTTCTATGGCGCGGTCGGGTCGGCGGCACGCAACGGGTTGGAGTTCCTGACGATCTATTTTGGCCCGACCTTGGTGTTCGTCGGCTGGTGGTGGTTCATCCGCAAGATCGTTCGGATTGGCAGGACTCATCGGATCACCTCGATCGCGGACATGATCTCCTCGCGTTACGGCAAATCCGGCCCCTTGGCGATGATGGCGACCATTGTCGCCGTGGTCGCGGCGACGCCCTATATCGCGCTGCAGCTTCAGTCGGTCACTTTGAGCTTCGAGGCGATCGTCGGCGGTGAGCCGGGACAAGATGCTCAAATCGCCTTTTGGACGGCGGCCGGGATGGCCGCTTTCACGATCCTCTTCGGCACCCGTTCGCTGGACGAGAACGAGCGGCACTTCGGGGTGGTAGCCGCGATCGCCGCCGAAGCGGTGGTCAAGCTGACGGCCTTGATCGCGATCGGCTTGCTGGCGATCTTCGGCGTCTCCGGTGGGTTCTCGGGCATTTTGGCGGCTCCGGCCAGCGATTTGCCGCCGCTCGATCAAGTGGCCGGGCCGCGCTGGATGACCCTGCTTTTCCTCTCCGCAGCAGCCATCATTTGTCTGCCCAGGCAGTTTCACGTGACGGTCGTCGAGAACTCCAGCGAACGGCACCTGGCCACCGCGTCCTGGATGTTTCCGCTTTACCTTTTTCTGATTTCGATCTTCGTTCTGCCGATTGCCGCGGCGGGAATGATCAGTCTTCCATCGGATGCCAACCCCGATCTTTTCGTGCTTACGCTGCCCTTGACCATGGGTCAGGAGGAACTGACCATTCTCGCCTACATCGGCGGGTTCAGCTCCGCGACCTCCATGGTCATCGTTTCGACCATCGCTCTTTCCACCATGGTCTCGAACCACATCGTCGCGCCCCTGTCGATGTGGCTGATGCCCGTTCGCGGTCATGAAAGGACCGGCGACGTCCTGCGCGTCCTGCTCACGACCCGGCGGATCGCCATCGTGCTCATTTTGGGCCTCGGCTACTTCTATTTCCTCGTTTCGGGGGGCTCGGGCGCCCTGGCGTCCATCGGGCTGATCGCGTTCTGCGGCGTGGCCCAATTCCTGCCGGCGCTCGTCGCCGGAATTTTCTGGCGCGGAGCCACGCACGCAGGAGCGATTTGGGGGCTTGTCGCGGGCTTCGCGATCTGGATGTACACCCTCTTCCTGCCAAGTTTCGATGGCGCCTTTTTGCTCTCGCAAGCAACGCTGGACGAGGGTTTGTGGGGGATCGGGGCGTTGAAGCCGCAAGCCCTGGCGGGTCTTGAGGGCGTCGACCCGCTGGTCCATGCCACGGTCTGGAGCCTTGGCATCAACACGGCGATTCTTGTCGGTGTATCTCTGGTGACCAGGCAGAGTCCCCTGGAAAGACTACAAAGCACCCTTTTCGTGGATGTTTTCGGCTCCGCGCCGGCGCAGGCAATGGGGGTCGTGCAGCGCTCCGCCACGCGGGGCGATCTCTTCTTGCTCGCACAGCGGACGCTTGGCTTGGAGCCTGCGCTCGCCCTTTTCCGGTCGGCCGCCCGGGCCCAGGGGAAGTCGGGCGATTTTCCGGACCCTTCGCCGGCCTTCATCTCGCGGCTGGAGCAGGAATTGGCAGGCTCGGTTGGGGCTGCCTCCGCGCATGCGATGATGCGCAAGACCGTTAGCGGCGAGACAATCTCAACAAGTGAGCTCATGGATATCGCCGACGAGGCGGCGCAGCTGGTGCGCGCATCGCAGGCCCTCGAGGCCAAGAGCCTGGAAGCGGAGAGGACGGCCGAACAGCTGCGCGCGGCCAACGAGCGCCTGCGGGCGCTGGACGTTCTGAAGGATGAGTTTTTGTCCCAGGTCAGCCACGAGCTGCGCACACCCATGACCTCTATTTGCTCCTTCGCAGAGATTCTCCGGAACGATCCGGCTTTGGACGACGAAACGCGCCAACGCTTCGCACAGGTCATTCAGGGCGAAAGCGAGCGGTTGACCCGTCTGTTGGACGAGATTCTCGACCTGAATTTCTTGGAGGAGGAGGGCCGCAGCATCCCGTTGACCCGGATCGACGCCGAAGACGTGATTGAGAGCGCTGCCGAAATTGCCTTGGCGGCAGCCGACCGGCCGGTCCGGCTGGAATGGGGCCGACGGGCAGGCTCCGCCTTTGTAATGGCCAACGCCGATCGTTTATCCCAAGTCTTCATCAATCTCATTTCCAACGGCATCAAGCATAATCCGGGGCCGGATATCGAAATAAGAATCGAGAGCCGCATCGACGGGGATGCCTATCTGGTGGCCGTCGAAGACAACGGGCCGGGCGTGCCGGAAGACATCAGGGAGCGGGTCTTTGAGAAATTTTTCAGGGGCGGCGTCTCTGGCGGTGCGGGGCTTGGCTTGCCGATCTCGCGCGGCATCCTGCAGGCCTTTGGGGGGACGCTTGGCCTGACGGAGAGAGCGAGCGTTGGTGCCTCCCATCGCGGGGCGCGCTTCGTGGTCCGGCTGCCGCTGTCCCCCGCGCCGTAACACGGACACGCCCGGTGCCTGCCTGCCACTTTTGAGCGCCCGGATAGCCGAAATTTCATTCTGCTGGAAGCGAGGAAGCCGTCTAGGCTGATCTCGCGGTGCCTTCTAGGAGGAGCACGCCGCCTTATCCCTTACCGCCGCCGCCTCGTCGGATCGAGGCGGCGGATTTTTTCTTGATCTTTCCTTGAGCCAGAACCCCGCGGGAGCTTCCACATCACGATTCGCTCTCCTGCGTCTTGCTTTCCGGCGCCGGCGGCGGTACTGCCTCCATTGCAGACCGGAACGCAAGGGAAGTGCTGATGAGCAAGGCGGCGACGATTATTGCGGAACGTTTGAGCGCGGCGGGCTGCCGGTATGCTTTCGGTATCCCGGGCGGAGAGGTAATCGAGCTGATGGACGCCGTCAAGGCCGCCGGGATCGAAGTCTTGCTTACCAAGCACGAGAACGCCGCCGGCTTCATGGCCGAAGGCGTATTCCA
>JARFRB010000006.1 GCA_029287455.1 Pelagibius litoralis
CCGAAAAATCGGATTTGGCGGCTGGCTGAACCGAAATGATTACGCTATTGTCCCGCATCATGAGTTCGATGTCGAAACTTATCAAAGGGCTGGCGGCGTTCGCACTGGGTGCCAGCCTGCTTGCGCCATCCTGGGCCCACGCCCAGGCGGAGCTGGATGGCAAAGCCTTCCAGGATTGGACCTTGCGCTGCGGCACTGTGAGCGGAACCGATAAGCAAAACTGCCTGATGTTTCAGGAAGTCTTCGCCGACGCGGAAAAGCAGCAGCGCCTCCTATACGTTGAAGTGGCCTATCTCCCGAATTTGGATGACCCGGCGCTCGTCCTGGTGATGCCCTTGGGCTTCATCCTTCAACCGGGCGTGGGACTGCAAATCGATCAATCGGAGCCAAGAGCCTATCCCGTGCGATACTGCGTTAGAGAAGGCTGCGTCGCGGAGATCTTGCTGGACAGCCAGCAGGTTTCGGCCTTTCGCGCCGGCACCGAAGGAACGGTTATCGTGCAAAACCGCAGAGGCCAAACCGTAAGCGCCGGAACGTTCTCGTTGAGTGGTTTCACCGCTGCGCTGAAGACGCTTCAAGAGGTTAGCCCGCCGTCGACCAATTAGGGTCCGGGCTTTTCGGGTTACGGCCGCGAAGTTATTACGATCGCCTCGAGGCGGCCTCTAGGCATTGCCCGGGCCGCGCCCCTTCCAGACCGAAGCCCTAGCCCTCCTCAGTTGTCTCGATCGCTTCTCGCTCCTCTTCCGGACTATCCGGGCCTTCCAGCATGGCGTCCGAAACCAATCCCGCGTTGGCGCGGATGGCTTGCTCGATACGTTGAGCAACTTCGGGATTGTCGCGCAAGAACTGCTTCCCGTTCTCCCGCCCCTGCCCGATCCGCTGGCCGTCGTAAGAGAACCAAGCACCTGATTTCTCGACGATGCCGGCCTGTACCCCCAGGTCCAAAAGCTCACCCGTCTTGGAGATGCCTTCGCCGTACATGATGTCGAACTCGACCACCCGGAACGGCGGCGCGAGCTTGTTCTTAACGACTTTCACCCGAGTTTGGTTTCCGACCACGGTGTCGCGGTCCTTGATGGCGCCGATTCGCCGGATATCCAACCGTATCGACGAGTAAAACTTGAGCGCGTTGCCGCCGGTGGTCGTTTCCGGACTTCCGAACATCTCACCGATCTTCATACGAATCTGATTGATGAAGATCACTAAGGTTTTGGAACGGGAGATCGAGGATGTCAGCTTCCGAAGCGCCTGGCTCATCAGCCGCGCTTGCAGGCCGGGCTGCTGATCGCCCATTTCGCCTTCCAGCTCCGAGCGCGGCACCAGGGCGGCGACCGAGTCGATCACCAAGACATCGACGGCGCCCGAGCGCACCAAGGTATCGGCGATCTCTAGAGCTTGTTCGCCGGCATCCGGCTGGGAGATCAAGAGGTCCTCGACATCCACGCCTAGCTTCAGTGCATAGGTGGGGTCGAGCGCGTGTTCCGCGTCCACGAAAGCGCAGGTACCGCCGTTCTTCTGGGCTTCAGCGACCACATGCAAGGCCAAGGTGGTCTTGCCAGATGATTCCGGCCCATAGATCTCGACGATCCGCCCGCGCGGCACGCCGCCGATGCCGAGCGCGATATCCAACCCCAGGGATCCGGTTGGGATCGTTTCCACCTGAACCACTTCACGTTGGCCAAGCTTCATGATCGAGCCCTTGCCAAAAGCCCGCTCGATTTGTGTAAGCGCCGCGTCGAGCGCCTTGTTTCTGTCCGCCGTATCTTTCACGAGCCGCAATGCCGATTCTGCCATGGTTGAAAACGCCTCCTTATCTCACGGCCACCCCTTGCGCCGCAACGAGAAGATAACGTACGCGATATGTTCTTGTTTGTCGATAAAATTCGATCAAAAAGAGAACATATATGGTGCAAAGATGGTTTTTAGTGAGATCAAAGAGCTCTGGCAGCTGCCTCAGTGGGACGGCTCGTCCATCACTTCCTTCACTTTTCCGGCAAGCTGTTTGAGGCTGAAGGGCTTGGGAAGGAAGTGCAGTTCCTCGCCCTCGCCGAGTCGCTTGCGGAAGGAGTCCTCCGTGTAGCCCGAAATGAAGATCACCTTCATCTCAGGCAGCTGTTCGCGCACATGCTTCACCAAGGTCGGGCCGTCGATCTTCGGCATCACCACGTCGGTGATCAAGAGGTCGATTGCGTCACCGAAGCTTTCGTTTTCCCCGCCATTTAGCAACTCGAGCGCCGCTTCGCCGGAACGGGCCTCAAGCACGTTGTAGCCCTTATTGCGCAAGGCACGCGCCGAGAAGGCCCGCACCGCGTCCTCGTCCTCCACGAGCAGAACCGTGCCCACGCCGGTCAAATCCCGGCTCTCCTTCACTTCGACCTCAGCCGGGGCCTGACCGACGGCCTCGACGAACACCGGCAGATAGATGGAAAACGTTGTCCCGGCGCCCACTTCGCTTTCGACGAAGACAAATCCACCGGTCTGCTTGACGATGCCGTAGACGGTCGAGAGGCCAAGGCCGGTCCCCTCGCCCACTTCCTTGGTGGAAAAGAAGGGATCGAAGATGCGGTCCATGTTCTCGCGCGGAATGCCACAACCGGTGTCCTTGACTTCCACCAAGACGTAGTCGCCTCTGGGAACGGTTTCGCCCTTCTTGCGCAAGCCCTCCTCCAGAGTCACGTTTGACGTCCGGATCGTCAGTTCGCCGCCATTCTCCATAGCGTCGCGCGCGTTGACGGCAAGATTGATGATCACCTGCTCCAACTGGCCCTGGTCCGCCTTGACCGGGCCAAGATCGCGCCCATGAACAACCTGCAGCTCTATGCTCTCGCCGATCAGGCGCCGCAGCAGGTGCGACAGCTCCGCGAGGATGTCGGTGAAGTTGAGCACGCGCGGCTGCAAGGTCTGTTGGCGAGAGAAGGCCAGGAGCTGCCGGACCAGATTGGCGGCGCGGTTGGCGTTCTGCTTGATCTGCATGATATCGGCGAAGGATTGATCCCCCGGCCGGTGACGCAAGAGCAGAAGATCGGAAAAGCCGATCATTGCCGTCAGCAGGTTATTGAAGTCATGGGCCACGCCACCAGCCAACTGCCCGACGGCCTGCATCTTCTGGGACTGCGCGAACTGCGCCTCCAGGGATTTCTGCTCGGTCGCGTCCAACAGATGGGCGATGTAGCCGCTCGGCGCGCCCGCCGCGTCCTCGTAGGCTGTGAGCGAAAGCTGACAGATTACATCACGCTTGCCCGACAGCCGGATTTCATGCGCCTGCGGCGACACACCCGGTGCAGCGCCCTTGTTGGCCTGCTCCATGGCGGTCTCGACCGTGGGCCGGCCCTCCTCGCGGACGAAATCCAGGAAAGCACGCCCGACCACCTCGGCGCTGCCGACTCCCGTCAGTTCCAGGAATGCCTTGTTGCATTCGGTGACCTCCCCGTCCGAGTCGAGCTGGGCAATGCCGACCGGTGCTTCCTCGAAAAAGCGTTTGAAGCGCCGTTCGGAACGCTCCAACGCTTCGGCCGCCGCCTGCTCCCGGCTGAGGTGATAGACCACCGAGCGGGTGCGCAAGGTGGCCGCGTCCTCGACCTCGCCGGCGTCCTCATCGGCAGGTTCCGCGTCCGGGCCGCCGTCTTGCACCACGTCCTCGGAAATCAGAACCTTGAAGGCCTCACCGTCGGCGGCACGCAAATCAACCTCTCCCGCCTGCCCGCCACCGGCGAAGGCTTTATGGGCAGCGGTGCCGCGCTGGGGCGGCGAGGCGAGCAGATCATGCAGGCGCAGCTTCTCGACCAACTCCTCGGGCGAACGGCCAAGCCACTCGGCCAGGGTTTCGTTCACGAAAAGGAAGCGCCCCTCGCCATCCACCGAATAAAATCCGATCGGCGCATGCTCCAGCAAATCGACGAAGCGCTCTTGCTCCTGCTCCACCATGGCTTCGGTCTGGCGGCGCAAGGTAACATCGTCGGCGAACCACAATACCTCGCCAGGCCAGTCCGGCAGTGGGTAGCAGACCACGTGCCGCCAGACCTCCTCGCCATCGGGGCCTTGTGTGCAAAGCTCGATCTGGCCGGGCAATCCATCACCGGCATTGTCCGCCATGCGGCGCAGTCGCGCCCGAGTCGCATTGTCATCCTTGGACAAGCTTTCGATCAGCAGGTCGGGAATGGGGCGGTCGGCGCTTCCGAATACCTCCCGAACGAAGGGATTTGAGTAGCGCACCCGACCCCCGGCGCCGACCACCTGACGCGGGCGCGGAACCGCCGCGATCGCTGCCTCGAGCAAGGCATTGCGCCTGAGTTGGCGGCGCACGCTCCACCATGCGCCGGCCATGGCCGCCAAACCCAATACAATCAGAGCAATCGCCAGCGCACCCGCGCCTGGAAACGGCATTCAAGACTCTCCGCTTACTCGTGTATGTCTTACATTATCTTCCATCGTTCGTCTTCCGCGAAATATCGCTCAAAAGCAGGACTGCGCGCGCCTTGCCTGTGCGTTTGTTGCCGCGACCTGCCACCGGCGCGCCGATCTTCAAGGTGACGATGATCGCCTCCGCGCGATCTCTATGACGTCGGTGGAGCTCATTCAAACAATCGGGCGTGGCAAGGCGGATCAAGAGCGGTAGGCGGCGGCTCAAATCGGCATCCGCAGAACCTCCTGATAGGTCTGTACGGCACGATCTCTCACGGTGACAACGGTTTGCAGGGTCAATTCAGCCTTGGTCACCGCGATAACCACATCGTTTATGTCCGCTTTGCCGGCCGCTGCCTCGAGGGTACTGGCCTTCGCGGTTCGCAAAATCTCGACAGCCCGATCCGCCGCGTCGCGCAGGAAGCTCGCGAAATCGTCGCCGGCTTTGGCGTCCGGTCCCTTCACACCGGCCGCTTGTCCCTTCTCCGCCGCTTTGCGGTAGGCCGCGATGGCCTGGCCGAAGTTCACGGTCATCTCCTGCTCCTCATGGGCCGCCCCAATCAATCCTGGCTTGGCTCGGCACCCACGCTCATCCGCGCAGTATGCCAATGGTCTGCTCCAGCATGCCGCGGGTCGTCTGAACGACACGCAGGTTCGCCTCGTAGGACCGCTGCGCTTCTCGCATGTCGGACATTTCGATCAACGCATTGACGTTGGCGGTCAACACGTGGCCGTCGCGGTCGGCGGCCGGATGGGCCGGCTGATTGCGGCAGCCAAATGGCGAGGCGTCGTTGCCAATGCGCTTGACCTGCGCGAGATCCACCCCGCGCGCGCGATCGAGAACGGTCTCGAAGGTGATTGTTTTCTTGTGGTAGGGCTGTTCGCCGGGCGCCTGCGCGGTGAAGTTCGCGTTCGCCAGGCTCTCGGAAATCACCCGCAACCGTGCGCCCTGCACCCGCATTCTGGCGGCCGATATGTTGAGCGATTTGAACAAGACCATCGGTTCGATCCTTCGGTCGGTACCGCCTAGCGCGCGGTGCCGGTCAACACGAGGCAAAACAGCTTCACGTGCTTTGTGTAGAGATTCGTGACGAGTTGACGATCCCCCTGCGTTGGCGCGACCTTCATCATCTGCTCCTCGACCACGACCGCATTGCCAGAGAGCGCGGTTTCATATCGCTCCCGGCTTTCCTCGCCGTTGAAGGTCGCGGCCGCGGTGGGGCCCTCGGCGATGTGCTTCGGATTGCTGGATCGCGGCGCGAGAGCCGGAGGGAATTCGGTGCCGAGAGCCCGGGTGAAAACCGGCTCCTGGAGGTCTAGTGGAACATATCTCGGTGTATCGGCGTTTGAAATGTTCCTTGCCAAGATAGACCGTCGCTGCGTCAGCCAGTCCATGCGCTTGGCCAAAAGGTCCAAAAGTCCGGGACTGCTCTGCATTCATTGCTCCAACGGGGTAATGACTCAAAATTCGTTGTCCATCGTGGGCAATGGTGATCGCCTTCACATTAAGAATCGGTAAAACTTGTTTTTTCCAAGCGATCAATCATTATGTTGTGTAAAATGTAATTGTAAGTTTATCTTGAGACGGGCGGTGGGCGATGTTGTATCTGACCCGCAAGATCGGCGAGTCGGTTATTATCAACGACGACATTGAAGTCACGGTCGTGGATATCCGGGGCAAATCGATCAAACTGGGCTTCACCTTCCCGGCGGATGCGAGCGTGCTGCGCCGTGAGATTTTCGAGCGCATCCAAGCAGAAAACCGCGCGGCGGCGGAGGCCGGGGGCGAAGCCTTGGCAGCGGCCCTAAGGCGGCCGGGCGGTCTAAAGAAAGACCGGGAGCCCGAGAATGAGCCGGCGCCCGAGAGCGTCGTGTCGAAAGTCGATCAATCCTGAACTCGAAAGCCGGCACACATTCGTGTGGTGTTAGCCGCCCCGAAGCGTATTTCTTCCTGAACTTCAATCTTTAGTTAAGCTTGCTGGGCGAAAATGCCTCGAGAAACTTCCGAATTCGCTTCGGAAGAAATCTGGAATTCGAGGTGGATCGAGCATGCAGCCAAGTAAGAGGTTAGCGGCCCGACGCGCGGGGACCAAGCGATGACCGCGCAGCTCGCCGAACGCCTGACCGAATTGAACGAGGACATCACCGCGGCAAAGCTGCGGATCGCGGCCGGACAGCTGATAGACATCTCCTCTATCGAGGACGAGGTGGTGCGCTTGTGCACCTCGGCGGCTGAATTGCCGCAGCACGAAGGCAGGACCCTGCGCGCCGCGATGGTCGTGCTCTTGGCGGAGGTGGACAGCCTCCAGCAAGAGCTTGTCAAAGCGCTAAGTGAAATCACCGGCGAGTTGGCGCGTTTGGGCCGCCAGAAACAGGCGAACTCCGCGTATGGGCGCCGTTTCGCGCCCTCGCCGATCAGCGGCCGACAGGACTGAAGCGATCCGAGCCCAAGTGGCGATGGACGTTTCCACCTACTTCAACTTCGTTGCCGCGCTCGCGCTAGTCCTGTGCCTTATAGGTATCCTGGCATGGATCGCCAAGCGGCTTGGCCTGGGCGGCCGCTTGACTGCTACCGCCCGAGGAGGCAGCCGGCGGCTTGGCGTAGAGGAAGTCAAGCCCCTCGATTTCGCCGCAAGCTGGTCCTGCTGCGCTGCGACGACCGTGAACACCTAGTGCTGCTCAATCAAGGCCAGGCTCCCGACCTCGTGCTGATTAGCCAAGCCCCCGCCAGGTCCGCGGCCGCGCCCGCCGACCAGAATCTCTTCATCCTGATCCAACAGCGCTGACCCAGTGCGCGGCGCGGTTTAACGGCGTCAGCGTGCTTCCTCCACCCCCAGCGGACCCCCGGTGGCCCCATCGCCTCGACGCAGAATCACTCCGGTGTGGGATCCCCCCTCGCCTCCAGACCGGCGCGGTAACTGTCCATAAAAGCAAGCGCCGTATCCGACGCCGCCAACTGGGCGGCAAGCGAACCGGAGCGCGCAGTCGCGCTTTCGCCGGCGACGAGAACGAAGGCCTCCTTATGAGGCCCAAGCGCCATTGCCGATCCGTATGCTCGGCGCAATCCTTCCAGTTCTCCACCTGGATCGCCCGCCAGAGTCAATGCGATCGCCGTATCAAGAACGAGCCGGCTCGACGCCGCCGTAAGCGTCTCGCCGCTCCACGGTGGGGAAGGCAAAAGAGATGCCATCTCGCTAGCAACCCGCGGCCAATCGTTCAGCTGCCAGAAGATCCTGGCGCGCAGCGCACGGGTCCGCTCCGAGTCGTCGCCGTCCAGAAGCGCCAGCCCCTCGTTCGGGCGGCCCAAATCGACCAGCGCGCGCGCGCGCAAGCGGATCCTGCGATCCCGCAGTTCCTCTGGGAAAGCCGTATCGTCCGCACTGACGTCCAGGGCCTCCAGAGCAGCAGCCGGAAGGCGGTCGAGCATGCGGATCGTGGCAAGCCGCGTGCCCGTCGCCGCTTTCTCCATACCGGAGAGGCGGAACCGGACCTGGTGCTCCAAGAGGTCACCAGCCCGCTTAAGAAGATCCACCTCGACAAGGCGGTCGGCCAGATGCGCGATGAGGGCGTCGCCCTCGGGCCCGGCGGGCGTCAACTCTGGAAACTCGTCGTAAAGGGACAGCGACACCAGCGCCGGGAGCGGCGATTTGGCGCCTGGATCGAACGCCGCCAGAAAGACCTCGCACATTCTCGCCCCGATCTCCTCGCCGCGCCGGCTGCCCGGAAAGTGCGTAGCCGCTTCCCGAAGGGCGCGCAGGGCCTGACGCGAGTCGCCTTCTGCTTGGTAGAGCTCGCTCAAGCGCCAAAGCAATGCGAACTCGAAGCCGTCGCCGCGCCACGCGAAGCGAAGCTTCTCCAGGGCGTCGATAGCCTTGCCATGCGTCAGGCTGCCGTTCTCCAGGCCAAAGCGAACCAGGGCCATCCGCGCACGCGCCGCCGGGGCGCCAAAGCCGTCCGCCGCCACCCGTTCGAATGCCTCGAGGGCGGAGTCCCTGTGCCCAATCTCCATCAAGCGAGACGCCTGCAGAAAGCCGAAGTGCGCCTTCTCCAAACTGGTTGTCAGCCGCGGTTGGACGTCATCCAGATCTTCCGCCGCGAGACTAAGATCACCAACCATGAGGGCCGCTTCGGCGGCCGCCAGGCGCAGCCTAACTTGGACGCCCCGCGCGTAGTTGTCCATCAAGTCGCCAAAGGCCTGCAGCTTGCTGGCGGCCACGCGCCAATCCTGCCCCGCCGCGGCAAGCATGCCGCGCCAGAGGTCCGCCTCGGCTTCGTCCACCAGCGCGGGATGACCGAGCAAATCGGCGGCACGCTCGAAGTCGTCGACCAAGACCGCCGAAGCCGCCCGCATGAGCAAGCTGACGGCATCATCAGCGAAATCGGCGTCTTCCCGATCGACCAGTTCCAGCAGGCCGAGGGTCTCGCTCGCCATGCCATAGGCGAAAAAGAAGCGCGCCAATTCAAGCCGGGCATGGGTCAGGCGTTCGCGCGGCGCCGATACCACGGCTCCTTGCAGGGTTTTCCGGCGCTCGTTGAAGGATTCAGGCGGCCCCTGCCGCCAGGCGGCCAGATCGAAGAGTCTTGATCGTGACGGCTGTTCCGCAAACTCTTCCGGTGACTCGTGCATGGCCGACAGGCTTGCTCCCTCGACCAGCACATCTACACTTTGCTTTGCAAGCGCGATCTCCACCCGGTCGCTCGCCGGTGCCAAGATCAGGCCCTGTGCGGAGGCCAGCACCGACAGGCCCTGAAAGCGCTGCGTCTTCGCCATCGCTTGCCCCGGACCGGACAGGGGCACGACGGCGAGTTCTAGGCCAGTCGCCGGATCTTCCAGCGGAACGATCGTCAACGCCCCAAGGGCGGCGACCTTTAGAAATCGCTCGCCATCGCGGGTGACGAGCTTTGTGGGGATCGAGGCCGGCGCGGGCTCACCATGGGTTCCAAGCTCGATCAGCCAAGCGGTCCGGTCCCGGGCTAGGCGGACCTCGATCAAAGGCGCGACTTGGAAGCGAAGCACGGAAGCGTCCGCCTGCGTCGTCAGCGTCACCTCCTTGAGCCGGGGCGCTTCTTCAGCCAGACGCGCGTCGAAATTCGGCGGCAGATCGCGATCGAAGACCAGGATCACCTCGGAGGCACGCTGAAAGGCGGCCACGCCGGTCTCCTGCCCCCAATCGAACCGCAGCAAAAGCGGGCTAGGCACAGAGGCCACGTAGCCTGGCCGAGCCTCGCGCGCGTAGGGAACCGGGTCATCCTCCACGCTGAACAGAAACTCCCCACGGTTTCGCCCACTCGCGACCTTGCTCTTGTGCGGGGCGGGCGCCAGCGGAACTGAAGCCGCCGCTCGCTCAATCGGGCCTACAGGCTCCACAAGGCTTTCAGGGCTCTCATCATCGACCACTCGTGGTTGTTCGGATTCGATTGCATCCTTTCCACCCGGCGGCCCGGACGAGAGAAGCGGCCCGGGAACTTCCAAGGGCGGGATCGGGGCGCTCGGAATGTCGTCCATTTCCAGGATCGACACGGTCGGTACTTCCACCTCCGGCGACTTGGCCTGAGGCTTCGGCCCTAGCGGCTCGGGCACCACAGCCGTGACCACCGCTCCCGAAACTTCTCGTCTGGGCGTGGTGTTCGCGTGCATGAAATCAACGACCACCCGTCCACCCAGTTGAAAGTGCTCTATGCGCGTCGACTTAACGAGGCCGAACGCGATCGACTTCTGGTCCGCGCCAACCCGCGGCAAGGTCACGTAGGCGGGAAGTTGCGAGCTGATCCTCGAGAGGTCGAAGACGCCCGGCCTCTCGAAGGCGACGATAAGCCGGTCGCCTCGCTGTTCGACCGTGTAGGAAAGCGGCCGCGGCCAATCGAAGACCATACGCCCGTGGTCGGAGTGAACCCCGCCTCGCACCCGCACGCTCTCTTGCGCGCCCGCGTTGCCCACAGCGAGCAGGATCGAGATGGCACAAGCTAGAACCCAGCGAACTCCAGTCATCGCGCGCGCCCAACAATCGAGTTCACGGCCCCATCCATCCGCCGGTTCTCCGCATGCACGATGCTGTCCGAAATCCGCACACGTTCCGAGCGCTACCCCGGAAATGCTTCTTTTGCGGGCAAATTCTTGTATTATCTCTAGAATTGCGATCTGCAATTTCACCCCGATAACCATTCGCCCATACGACTTCAGCAACCCAAGCCACGCGGGCGAGCGACAATCCCCAGTTGGGTGGCAGACCTGGTCTTTCGGTGGCCATCGCTTCGCCGAGCACTCACACGCAACGGGCGTCGTCCAACTCTAGGTGCGACAAGTAAAGACCGGGTAAATTTGCCTGTGCGGAGAGGTGAGCGCCGCACGCGCCAAGCGCGCCAGGGACCTCAGTCGCGCGGGAACGGCAGGTCCCTGCGATTGCTCAGTTCCACGGTCACTTCCTTGGCGCGCGAGGGCACCATTTCGGCGAGGATCGGGGCGGTCTTCCGCTCGCTCATCCGTTCGACCACGTCGAGTAGGACCGGCATTTCGAGTTGCTCGAAGATTCTGGCCGCGTCCTTCGGTTTCATGGTTTCGTAGATTTTGACCAGGCTTTGCAACTGAGCTTCCTCCTCCGCGTCGTACTGATTGACCAAGTCCTCGATCACGGAACGCAGGCGCTTAAGTTCCTCCAATTTTTCATCGATGCGGGTTTCCGCGGCCGCCAACAAGGCTTCCCGGCTTTCGACGTCACGCGCTCGGTCGTCCAGCTTCTGCCGCCGTTGAGACAAGGCTTGCAAAAGCTCGATCTCGCTGTCTGTCAGGGAGAACGGATCGGCCGGGAGTTCCGCGGGCAAAGCAGGTACCGTCGCGGACGACAAGGCTTCGCCGGACGCCGGCAGGGGGCCGTTGGCGGCCCCGGCGGCTTCGGTCTTGCCCGCCTCTGGCAGTGTCCGCGGTCCGGTTGCGGCACTCTTGGCCGGCTCCGCGTCCGTGGCACGAGGCGCCTTATCCTCGGCCTCCGCCTGGGGCGCGGAGCCCGTGGCCTGGCTTTCGCGCGCGACCGCCTCAATGCCTTGCATGAGCCCGTCGAGCCTGATCACGAGGGCTAAGGCGGCGACGGCAATAACGAGTGGCAGCAGCCCGATCCGCACCTTGCCACCTCCTCAGCGAATAGAATTCAAGGCGCGAAGAAGCTCGGATGCCGCGCCGCTATCATCCGCGCCAGCGCGCCAGCGCTTCTCGCCGTCAGGATCCTGGTTGACCGCCGGCTCGGCCACCGCGCTGTCGCGCTTCTTGCCTCTCAGTCGCTTCGCCAACCCGACCGGTTTATAGAAATGCGGGCGCTTATCGGTTCCGGCGGACTGGACAGCTGTAGAGGGGGTTGGCGGCTCCACCGTACCGACGACTGTGTCCAGCGGTGCGGAATCACGCCCCTTCAGCGACGGCATCCTTGGCACTTCGTCTTCGTGCCCGGCGGGGCGGCGGGCTTGCGCGACAGCCTGTTCCAGCCGATCGGCCGCGGCATTGGCCTTGTCCAATAAGAAGCCCAGATCGTCGGAAAGCCTCTGGCCAGCAACAATTCGCTCCTCGACCAAGTCCACTTGCTTTTGCAGTGTATCGCCCGAACCCTCTGCCTCTTCCCGCACGGCAGCCAAACCGCGCTCGGCCCGGCTGGTCGCATCGTTGAATTCGGCGATGCAGCTCTCGATTTCTTCTTTTGAGCCTCTGAGCTGGGAGAGCTTGCGGTTGAGCAAAGCCGCGTAGGCAATCGTAGCGATCAGAAGAAGCGAAAGAAGCCCATCGGCAACGAGAGAAAGCGTCATTTGTTAGTCTCCTCACCTCGTCTTCGGCGGTCGTAGCTTCCCAATCCGCTATCATGGCTTTTTGGGAGGGATCGGCTCCTTATGGTGTTTAGCCACCGGCATCGGACACGGCTTTAAGCTCCTTACGGGCGGCTACTGGACCAGCATTTCCCTAAAAAGCACGTCGCTGATCTTTGCGGGCCCAACGGCTGAGTTGACCCTAAATAGCAACCCCTCTCGCAGACGCTGTATCCCCGCCAAATCGGCGAAATCCTCGATCCTGAGTTCGCGCAGGTATACTTGGAAGCTATCGACGATGCGCGGCTGCAGCTCGTCTAAGACCACTACGTCCTCCGAACCATTAAGTTCCAAGCTCACGGTAATCTTCAAGAACTGAGACTTACGGCCTTCAGTATTCAAATGCACCAGCATTTCGGGCAGGTCATAGAAGACAGTGTCGAGAGAGCGTTCAGCGACGGCTTCCCCGTCCCCGCCAGCTGGAACAATGCTGCTTAGCATCCCGGAAAGGTACAGCCCGGTACCACCTATCGTCATGAGAAAAAATGGAAGGAAAATGAATAAAAGAAGCTTGTTGCCGCTCACTTCTTTTCTTTTCGATGCAATACGGAGTCCGAAATTCTCGCCAATTGCCTCTTGCATGGTGGCGTCAACCATAACCGCGCATCTCCCTGCCAGAAAAACGGAGAAACCGCTTAGATAATGAACGCAATGAGTTAAAATTTTCTTGAGCGCAAGCACCTAAACCAGCTCCCGCCACGGCAAGGGTCGCGATTCCAAAGAGCCTCGTCGACGACGGATCGCTTCTGCGGTCCCGATGCAAAGGCAGGGTCGCGAGGGGGCAGGACGTCAACCTTCAGGTCGTAGCAACAGTGATCCATTTGCTGCCCACGGGAAACATGGTGATCTCCGGCCGACAGGAAATGCGGTGAATTTCGAGGTGCTCGAGCAGCAGGTGCTGATATCCTCCGCCCTGAGGATATCACCAAGGTGAACACCATATCTTTCGAGCAGATCACCAAAGCCCGAATCGCCAATGGCGGGCGCGGCTAAGTCACCGACGTGCTTCAGTCGCACTACAGCTGCCAGCAAGTTTCGAGATCTTTTAACGTTCTAAGCAAATCTCTTGCGTCTCGCGTAAAGGTGGCAGCAGATCAGCGCCGCGCGAGCGTAGCGAGCCTCGTTGCAACGAAACCCTAGTCGTCGCGGTGCGTGCGCTCCATGCGCTCGTGCCGCTCCTGGGCTTCGAGAGACAAGGTCGCGATCGGACGGGCCTCGAGCCGCTTTATGGAAATCGGCTCGCCGGTGTCCTCACAATAGCCGTAACTCTTGTCCTCGATCCGGTCCAAGGCTTCATCGATCTTGTTGATCAGCTTGCGTTCCCGATCGCGGGTTCGCAGTTCCAGGGACCGGTCGGTCTCCAGCGAAGCCCGGTCGGCCAGATCCGGCTCGGCCAAGCTCTCTTCTTGGAGGTGATTGATCGTTTCTCCGGATTCCCGAAGCAACTCCAGCTTCCAGCGAAGCAGCTTATGCCGAAAATACTCCAGCATGCGCGCATTCATGAAAGTTTCGTTCTCGGAAGGACGGTAATCAGGGGGCAGTGTTGAAGTCATTTTTTGCATGCCATCCCATATCGCCAGGCAATTCGGGGCGGGAGTATAGGCAATTTGCCCTTCCCGGCAAGCCCCGATCGCATTCGCCCAAATCCTTCGAATGGCAGAGGTTTTTTGGAAAATTGAGGTATTGCGTAGTGCCTTCGAACGAAGCCCTACGAGATCTGCCTCCTGCTAGCGGCCAAGCTTGGCAAGTTCCACGGCAGCACGCAGCTCTATTTCGTCGAGAATTCGATCCAAGCCAGGGTCGGCGCAGCTTTGGCGCTGGCGCGCCACCAAGGCGCCAAGCCGTTCCAGCCGGAACAGCGGCACCCGCCCAAGAAGCAGCGCGTCCCGGAGGCCGTCGGGCTCGTCGAGCAGCAGTTCTCCAGGCTTACGGGCCCGGCTCCGTCGGCAGTGGATTGTAAAGCGACGAGGGCCTCGACCGCCGACACCGGGCGGCCAGGCACCGTTCGCACCCGTGGCCCCTGCCCACGCAGCTCGCTGGCGAAGCCTGCGGAAGACGGTGCGGCCGAGCGCGGTTTTCCACGCGATGCCAATGTCCTGGAAGGTTTGGAGGACTCGATCTTCATAGCCGAAAGCGATCGAAGCAATGGCGCCCGCCGCGCCAGAACGCCAGGAGAATTTCGATCAGACGCCGCGCCGCGCGCCACCGGCCCGCTTGGCCGCTTCGTTCCGGATCCGGCTGCGCTGGCGCAAAAGCTCCGTCACGGCACGGGCCGCCCCCGGCGATTCGTGTAGCCAAACCGTCAAAAAGTTCGCCTCGTCCACGTCGCTGTCGTTGTAGCCAATGGCAATTCCTTCGCCCGACAGGGACACGACAAGACCGGCAAGCCCCGCTCGCTCCAGCCAAAACGCCGGATCGACGGCCAAGAACCGGGCGGCGGCTTTGGCAACGATGGCCGGATCGGTGTCCTGCCAGCCCGCTTCGCTGTTCGTCGGGGTATCGCTCATTCGTCGTTCTCCCGCAAGGTCCATGAGGTCGAGCCTCCGCCCAAATCACGCACAAAGGGTTAACGCCGCCTCGAGAGGTTGGGAATTTCTTGCCCTACCCTGGAATAACTCGCCGCCCTCCCGCCGACCTTCTCTAGCTCCAGAAGCCCAGCCAGAACCCATAAGCACCTCATTTTATTTAATATTCACGAAGCCACCCACTCTGGCATGGGTCGCGCTAGGCAGTGTTCGGACACAATTGCCACGCGCCCCAAAAATTTACTCGCTGGGGCAAAAACCATGATTTCAGCTTTCACCGATTACCTTTCGAACATGTTGTCGGCGGGTATCATGGCAGCCGTTAGACGAGACTATTAGCACCGGATCAAACCGACACCTCAAGATGTGTGCCATTAACTATTTATGCGCGATTTTTTAAGAATTTAAATAACCTATGATTTTACTAAATCTTAAGGTATCCCGAGAATATTCGATCGTGCAGGGAGCTGAAATACCAGCCCACTAAACGCAAAATCGGGGAGCAAGGCACGCAGATGTCGAGCAATGAAATTATTCGTAGAGAGCATTTAATCGGTCCAGAGGGACGTTTTGTGACGCTTGAGGACCTGCCACCGCCCGGCACGCGACGCTGGGTCATCCGCAGAAAGGCGGAAGTTGTGAAAGGCGTGCGCGCTGGCCTGTTGACCATAGAGGAAGCTTGCGCGCGTTACGCGCTCTCGGTGGAGGAGTTCCAATCCTGGCAAGCGCTTATCGACAAGCATGGCGTTCGCGGCCTGCGGACGACTCGCTTGCAGCAATATCGTCATTCTGCCTAGGAACCGCAGACTTCCTCCAAGTAACCTAGTGACGATCAAATGGCGGAAGAGCAGTTGCTCTCCGCCCAATTCTCACACCGTAGCTCACTAGCCTTCCAGATACCTTCGGATTGTCTTTTACATGACGACCTCAGAGAACGAGGCGCGGCCCACCGACGGCACCCTTGCGAGGGCCTGCGAAACCTTTCTCCAAGTTCGGCCACCGCTCGCGGCGATCGTGCACCGGGATCCCTTGGTCAAGGACTGCATTCGCCACCAAGCGCCCATGCTGACCCGCCACCCCAACGCCACCGCCGCGACGGATATCCACAACCTTGCCCGCGCGCTCGCCGCCGAGTGAGGCTTTATTCGAGCGGCGCGTTCTCCGTGACACCGCTCTGCCGCAGGATGCCGCGATAGATTTCCCGGTCGCCGCAGACGCCGACTAGGCGGCCGTCCTGGAGCAGCGCCACCGGATGTCCGCTTGCCTGGCGCAACTGGATCGCCATGCGCATCGACATTTCGACCGGTGCGGCGATCAGGACCGCCTCTTCGAAATTCGGCGGAAGGCCGTCATTCTCCTGGACGGCAATGCGCCCCGGCCTGCCATCCAGCGTGACTCCCAGGGGCTTGCCAGCCTCGTCGAGCGAAATTCTGAAGCGGCCCTCTTCGTCCAGGAGGACGGCCCCCTCGACACGGGGCAGATCCGCCAAGGGCGTCATCAAGGACCCGCCACGCAGTACGTTGAGTGGATTCATGTGCTGAACGAACTCCGCCACGTAAGCACTTACGGGATTAAGTACAATATCCTCCGGCTCGCCGTACTGTACGATACGCCCGCCCTCCATGATCGCGATATGGCTGCCGATTTTGAGAGCCTCGTCTAGATCATGGCTGACGAAGAGAATCGTCTTCTTCAAACGCTGTTGCAGCTCTAGAAGCTCGTCCTGCAGCTTCTCCCGGATCAGCGGGTCGAGGGCCGAAAAGGGCTCGTCCATAAGCAGGATGTCCGCGTCGGTAGCAAAGGCCCGCGCCAGGCCGACACGCTGTTGCATTCCGCCCGAGAGCTCATGGGCGTACTTATCGCCCCATTGGGAGAGGGCCACCATCTCCAGCTTCTCCGAAACGATGCGCTCCCGCTCGGCCTTGGCCAACCCGCGCAATTCCAACCCAAAGCCGACGTTCTCCCGGACGGTGCGCCAAGGCAGAAGCGCGAATTGCTGGAAGACCATGGCGATCCGCTCAGTGCGCAAGTGGCGCAGGGTCGCCGGATCACAGCCCGCCACGTCGATGACGCGGTCTCCGTCCTCCACTCGAACCTCGCCTCGCGTCACCTTATTCAGGCCGTTGACCGCGCGCAGCAGGGTGGATTTTCCGGACCCCGATAGTCCCATGAGCACGCAAATTTCGCCTTCCTCGATGGCCATGCTGGCTCCGGCGACGCCCAACACGTTTCCTGTCGCCTGCAGGATCTCATCCCTGCCCTGCCCCGCGTCGATCAGGGGAAGGGCCGCTTCCGGCCGTTCGCCGAAGACGATATCGACGTTCCTGAACTCGACGATAGCCATCAGCCGTCCTGCCTTGGTGCACGGGGGGCGCGCTGCTCCGGCCGCTTGCAAACCCGGTCGAGGACGATAGCGACGATTACGATGGCAAGCCCCGCCTCGAAGCCCATGCCGATGTTGACGGTGTTGAGCGCCCGCACCACCGGCGTGCCCAGGCCGTCGGCGCCGACCAGGGCCGCGATAACCACCATTGAGAGGCTCAACATGATGCATTGGGTGAGCCCTGCCATGATGGTGGGCATGGCATGAGGGAGCTCGACTTTCCAAAGCAACTGAGAGCGAGTGGCGCCAAAGGCCTCCCCCGCCTCGATCAACTGCTTGGGCACGGAGGAGATGCCGAGATGGGTTAAGCGGATCGGCGCGGGTATGGCGAAGATCACCGTGGAGATCAGGCCTGGCACCACGCCAAGCCCAAAGAGAATCAGCGTCGGAATCAAGTAGACGAAGGTCGGAATCGTCTGCATCAGATCCAGGACCGGGCGCAGGCCGGTGTAGAGCCAGGGCCGGTGCGCCGCCGCGATGCCCAAGGGAACCCCGACAAGCATGCATGACAAGGTGGCGAAAAGCACCAGCGCCAGGGTCTCGATCGTCTCTTCCCAGTATCCAAGATTGATAATCAGCAGAAGCGAAAGCGCGATCACAGCGGCGAGCTTCCACGAGAGGTGCAGCGCATAGGCCCCGGCTGCGAAGAGACCTACGAGCAAGAGCGGCGGGAACCAAGCGAGGATGTCGATCAAGCCTTCGATCAAAAACCCCAAGACGTCGGATATCAGATTGAATACCCAGGCCGCGTGCGCGTTCAAAAAGTCGACGAAATCGCGCATCCACTTGCCAAGTGGAATCTTGTAGGGCGTTACCCAGTCTTCCATGCCGCCCCCTTCACGCCAGCGCCATCACACCAGCGCCTTCACACCAGCCCTGGAGCCCCGCGCCCGAGCGCGGGGCCCCGGCCGGCGCCAACCTCCTTAGAGGCCCAAATCCGCCTTCACCGCAGGCAGGCCTGGCTCGCCGGAGAAGGTTGTGACACCGTCCAGCCAGCTTTCCAGCGTGCCGGGATTGGCTTTCAGCCAGGCCGTCGCTGCTTTTTCCGGATCCTCGCCATCGTTCAGGATTGCCCCCATGATCTCGTTTTCCATCGCCAAGGTGAATTCCAAGTTTTCCAGGAGCTTGCCAACGTTCGCGCATTCGGTGGTGTAGCCAGCGCGGACGTTTGTGTAGACCGTGGCCCCGCCAAAATCAGGCCCGAAGACATCGTCGCCACCCGCGAGGTAGGTAATGTCGAAGTTGGCGTTCATCGGGTGCGGCTCCCAGGCCAGAAAGACAATCCCCTCGTCCCGGCTCTGGTTCCGGCTCACCTGGGCCAGCATGCCTTGCTCGCTGGATTCGACCAGTTCGAACCCGCCCAGGCCAAAGGCATCGGTATCGATCATATCCTGGATCAGACGGTTGCCGTCGTTGCCGGGTTCGATGCCATAGATCTTGCCGTCGAGCTGGTCCTTGAACTTGGCAATGTCCGCGAAGTCCTTCAGACCGGAATCAGCGGTCGGCTTCAGGGTGGCCAGGGTGTATTTGGCGCCGCGCAGGTTAACGCCGACCGACTCCACGCTCTTGTCCTCGAGATAGGGGGCGATATCCGCCTCCATGGTTGGCATCCAGTTGCCGAGGAAGATATCGATGTCCCCGTTCTTCAAGGATGCATAGGTGACCGGCACCGAGAGAATGGTTGTCTCCGGCTCATAACCTAAACCCGCCAGCACGACGGAGGTCGCCGCCGTGGTCGCGGTGATGTCGGTCCAGCCGACGTCCGAAAAGCTGACTTCCTTGCAGGACTCCGGTTCGGCCGCGAGGGCGGACGGTGCGGCGAGCAAGACGACGCTTGCCGCCACGGCGATAAGTGCGGAATTACGCATGATTTCGGCCTCCCAAAGCCATTGTTCTCGACGGCCTTGGCCATCGATGTTGCGGTTTGCGGCTCCTTTACACCGCCCCTCCAACGGAGGATGCCGGACGGCCGGGCGAGGAAGCGCTTCGTTGAGGCCGTTATGAAAGACTTTTTTCAGTGACTGTTCAACCAAGCCAAGCGCTGTTCACGGACAGGCGGTATTGCTAGACATGGAATGAATTGGGCAATCGGCGGAGCAAGAAGGCCTTGGAGGAGTTCGACACCATCATCGTGGGCGCTGGCTCGGCGGGCTGCGTTCTGGCGAACCGGCTCTCGGAGGACTCCGGCTATCGGGTCCTGCTTCTGGAGGCGGGGCCGAAGGACCGCTCGATCCTCTTGCACATGCCCGCGGCTCTGGCCCATCCGCTGGCCAACGACCGCTTCAACTGGTTCTACGAGAGCGAGCCCGAGCCCCACATGGATGGCCGGCGCATGTACTGCCCTCGTGGCCGGGTGCTTGGCGGATCGTCGTCGATCAATGGCATGGCCTACGTGCGCGGCCATGCCCGCGATTACGACCGCTGGGCGCAAAGCGGGTTGGTCGGCTGGGATTACGCCCACTGCCTGCCCTATTTCCGACGTGCAGAGACCCACGAGCTTGGGGCGGATGCCTATCACGGCGAGGATGGGCCGTTGAAGGTCACAGCCGGCAAGATGCGCAATCCCCTGTTTCAAGCCTGGATCGAAGCAGGGCGGCAAGCCGGTTACCCGATTACCGAGGACATGAACGGCGCCCAGCAGGAGGGCCTTGGCAGGATGGACCAAACCTGCTGGGGCGGCGAGCGCTGGTCGGCGGCCAAGGGCTACCTCAAGCCGGCCAGATCCCGCGAGAATCTCACCGTGCGTACAGGCGCGCTCACTCTGCGCGTCACTCTCGATGGGCGGAGGGCGACCGGCGTCGACTATGCGGTGAACGGCGAAACCCGAAGCGCGCGGGCGACTCGCGAAGTCATCCTCTGCGGTGGTGCCATCAATTCGCCGCAGCTTCTCATGCTCTCGGGCATCGGCCCGGCCGACGAGCTTCGGGCCTTGGGGATCGACGTCGTGGCTGATCTGCCGGGGGTCGGCGAAAACCTGCAAGACCATCTGGAAATTTATATCCAGCACGCTTGCACCCAGCCGATCACCCTCTATTCCGCCTTGAAGCCGTTGAACCAATTGAAGATCGGGGTGGAATGGATTTTGTTCCGTCGGGGCCTTGGCACCTCCAGCCATTTCGAGGCCGGCGGATTCATCCGTTCACGGGCTGGCGTGGAGCACCCGGACCTGCAGTATCACTTTCTGCCTATCGCCATGAACTACGACGGCAGCAACCCAGCGAACTCTCACGGCTATCAAGCCCACGTCGGCCCCATGCGCCCGACCAGCACCGGCACCGTCAAGCTGCGCTCGGCCGACCCCCGGCAGGCGCCCTCGATCCTGTTCAACTACATGGCCACGGAACAGGACCGAAGCGAGATGCGCGAGGGCGTGCGCTTAACCCGTGAGATCCTGGCGCAGCCCGCCTTCGATCCCTTCCGTGGGCCCGAACTCGCCCCCGGCCCCGATGTGAAGACGGACGCGGAGATCGACGCCTTCGTGCGTGCCCACGGCGAAAGCGCCTATCATCCGTCGTGCACCTGCAAGATGGGGCCGGAGACGGACAACACCGCCGTGGTCGATGGGCAAACGCGGGTGCATGGGCTGGAAGCCTTGCGGGTGGTCGATGCCTCCATCATGCCCTCGATCGTATCGGGGAACCTCAACGCCCCAACGATCATGCTGGCGGAAAAGGCCGCCGATATGATTCTGGGCAAATCCCCGCTTCCCGCCGCCGACGCCGAGGTCTGGATTCATCCGGAGTGGGAGACGGCCCAGCGCTAGCGCTGAGGCCGTGATTTAACCGGCACCGCCCTCCACCATCGCACGCAGGGTCTCCACCCGATCCGCTTCCTCCACGGGCTTGTCCCAGCGGATGCGGTGGACGCGGGGAAAGCGCATGGCGAGGCCGGACTTGTGGCGGGTGGAGGGGTGCACCGCGTCGAAGGCCACCTCGACAATCAGGCCCGGCCGCACGGCGCGCACGGGCCCAAAGCGCTCGACAGTGTTGTCCCGGACCCATTTATCCAAGCGCTTGAGTTCGTCGTCGGAAAAGCCCGAGTAGGCCTTGCCGACGGGCACCAGTTCCGACTCCTCCGTCCAAGCCCCGAAGGTGTAGTCGGAATAGAAGGAGCTGCGCCGGCCATGTCCGCGCTGGGCATACATCAGCACAGTATCGAGGGTGAGCGCGTCGCGCTTCCACTTATACCATGGGCCCTTGGGGCGGCCGGAAAGATAGGGACTGTCGGCCCGCTTCAGCATCAGGCCTTCAATAGAGTTGGCCCGCGCGGTTTCGCGAAGTCCCTTGAGCGCCGTCACGTCGGATACCCGGATCAATTCCGAAAGGTCCATCCGCTGGGGCCTGGCTTCGGCATACCAGGCCTCCAAGCGCTCCCGCCGCGCGACGAAGGGAAGGGCGCGCAGATCCTCACCCCTCTCGAACAAGATATCGTAAAGCCTTACGTGCGCCGGGTAGTCAGCCAGCATACGCGCGGTCACGGTCTTGCGGCCCAAGCGTTGCTGCAAGTCGTTGAACGGCGCGACCTCCCCGTCACGCGCCACCAGCAACTCGCCGTCTAGCACCGCATCGAATTCCATCGCTTCGAGGAGTTCGGGAAAAGCCCTGCCGATATCGTCGCCGGTGCGGCTAAACAGGCGACGCGCGCCCTGCCGCGCCACCGCCTGCACCCGGATGCCGTCCCACTTCCATTCGTAGCGATAGGCCTCGACCCGCAAGGACTCCAAGGCCTGGTCGTCGAGCGGTGTTGCCAGCATCAAGGGGCGAAAAGCCGCGCGGTCGTCTATGAGGGGACGCGGCCCCTTCCCTTCCAACCAGGCGAAAAGAGGTCCGTAGGGCGGTTCCAGCCCATGCCAAAGCTCTTCGATGTCCGCCACAGGCCGGCCACCGAATTCCGCCAAGGCGGTTTTGGCGAGACGCGCCGACACACCCACCCTCAGCCCGCCCGTAATCAGTTTCAGCAGGGCCCAGCGATCGGTGGCGTCGAGGGCATCGAGCCATCCAGCGATCAGGCCAGGGATCTCCGGGCGCTTGGCGTTCAGAAGCGCGGAAACCACCTCGTTCAGCTCCGGCGCGCGATTGGCGCCCGGTTCCTCAGGCCAGATCAAGGCGAGGGTCTCGGCAAGGTCTCCAACGAAGTCGTAGGACCAGCGAAAGAGAACCGGGTCCACACGCTCCTCCACAAGCGCCCGCACAACCGCCGGCTTGGCGCCCTTGAAATCCAGACCGCCGGTCAGAGCAGCGAGTGCCCAACCCCTGTCCGGATCGGGGGTTCGGGCGAAATAGTCCGCTATCAGCCGCAGCTTACCGTTGCGCGACGGCATGAAGATCAAGCGGTCGAGCAAGGCGGAGAAGGCCTTCATGCTTTTGCCCTCTTCACGCGGCGCCCTCCTGCTCCTCCTCGCCTCGGCCAACGAGCGCGAGCGCGCGTGCGCGAAAACCCCGGGCGCGGGCGTGGTGGACCAAGGCTTCTTCGCTGCCATGAGTGACCCAGATCTCCGGCGCACCCACATCCTCTAGGGTCTGAGTCAATTCGTCCCAATCGGCATGATCGGAAACCACCAGCGGCAGCTCCACACCCCGCTGCTTGGCTCGCTGGCGCACCCGCATCCAGCCGGAGGCCATAGCGGTAACGGGATCATGCAGGCGCCGCGCCCAACGGTCCGCAATGGCCGAAGGCGGGGCCAGAACCAAGGCGCCCACCATCTCTGCCTTGGCCGCGGCACTCGCCGGTCGCAATTCGCCGAGCGGCACGCCCAAGGACTCGTAGAGAGCGCAGAGGCCTTGTAAGGCGCCGTGGATATAGATGGGCTCGTCGCAGCCGGCTTCCCGCAAGATACGGATCAGCCTCTGCGCCTTGCCCAGGGCATAGACCCCGACGACATGGGTCCGCTCGGGAAACAACGCGCGCGAGCGGAGCAGCTTCCCCACCTCCTCCTCCGCAGGCGGATGGCGAAAGACCGGGAGGCCGAAGGTGGCCTCGGTGATAAACACGTCGCAGGCCACCGGCTCGAAGCCCGCGCAGGTCGGATCGCGCCGGCGCTTGTAATCGCCGGAGACCACTACCCGGCTGCCGCGCCATTCCAACACCGCCTGAGCGGAGCCGAGCACGTGGCCGGCCGGCGCGAAGGAAACGGTCACATCGCCAAGCACAACGCGTTCGCCATACCGCAACGCTTGATGCTCTCCCCCCGCCTGCTCCCCGTAGCGGGCGGTCATGATCGCCAGAGTTTCCGGTGTCGCGAGAACTTTCCGATTGTTCGGGCGGGCGTGGTCGGCATGGCCGTGGGTAACCACTGCGCGCTCCACCGGCCAGGCGGGATCGACATAGAAGTCGCCGGGCACGCAATAAAGCCCCTTGCCGGTGACGCGGAGCCAGGTTTCCGGATGCGGTGCGCTAGGTTTCATGGCATGACAATATGGTCCGGCGGGAAGCGGGATCCAAAGCCCTTCATTCCGGAACGCGAAGCGCTTAGCTTGAGACTCATGATCGACTCCTTCGAACTCCACGCTCAACTCGCCGCCGATTGTATCGAAGTCGGGCGCCTGCACCTCTCCAAGGTGCTGCTGACCAACGATTCGACCTATCCTTGGCTGATCCTCGTGCCAGAGCGTCCCGGCTTGACCGAGTTCTACGAGCTCGATCCCATGGACCGTTATCGCCTGAGTGATGAGATCGTCATCGCCTCCGATGTGCTGAGAAACCTCTATAGCCCGGACAAGATGAATGTCGCCGCGCTGGGCAACCAGGTCCCGCAATTGCATGTCCACGTGATCGCCAGGAAGAAAACCGACCCTGCCTGGCCCGGGCCGATTTGGGGCAAAGTCCCTGTCGCGCCCTATAAGGCTAAAGATCTCGAGCGCCGCTTAGCGGACCTTCGGTCGGCCTTCGCCGGCCCATGAGTTCCGCCCTCTACGTAGCGCCGGAGGTCGCCGCCGCGATTGCTGAAAACCGGCCTGTTGTGGCTCTCGAGTCGACCGTGCTAGCCCACGGCCTGCCCTTTCCGGACAATCTGGAAACCGCGCGAGCGATGGAAGCGGCCGTGCGCGCGGGAGGTGCGGTTCCGGCCACCATCGGCATCGTCAAGGGACGACTCGTCGCGGGGATGGAAGCGCGTGAACTGGAACTTTTCGCCGAGGAAGGCGCCGCGACTCGAAAGGTCAGCACCCGCGATTTCGGGGCGGTGTTGGCGGCGGGGGGCGATGGGGCGACTACCGTCGCCGGCACCTTGGTCGGCGCCCGAATCGCTGGAATTCGTGTCTTCGCCACAGGCGGGATCGGCGGTGTGCATCGCGATGGCGAGGCCACCCTGGATATCTCGGCAGACCTTGACGCCCTAGCGCGCAACCCCGTCGCGGTCGTTTCGGCGGGCGCAAAGTCGATCCTCGACCTTCCCCGCACGCTCGAAGTTCTGGAGAGCCTCGGCGTCCCGGTGGTGGGCATCGGAACCGAGGATTTTCCGGCGTTTTTCACCCGGTCAAGCGGTCTAAAGCTTGTCAGCTCGGTTGCGGACGCCCGCCAAGCGGCCGCGCTCTTGCGGGCGCACTGGGAGCTTGGCCTTGAGAGCGGAGTCCTGCTGGCCAATCCGATCCCCGCCGAAGCCGCTCTGTCGGAACCGGAAGTTGAAGCATGGATCGCGCGGGTCCTCGGCGAAGCCCGTGCCGAGGGCATTCACGGCAAGGCGGTGACACCTTGGGTTCTGGGCCGGCTCCACGATCTGAGCGGCGGGCGGACCCTCGCGGCGAATCGAAGCCTCTTGCTGCATAACGCCGCGGCGGCGGCGGAGATCGCTTCGGCCCTAGCCCAGTTGGAAGCTTAATCCCAATAGCCCATCTTCAAACGGTGACACCGCCAAGCACGGATATCCTGCCCCCCGCTTTTGAGGCCTGGTTCGACCGGCGGGGCTGGTCGCCGCACCGCCATCAGTTGGAGATGCTGGAGGCGGCGCGCGCGGGCGAGTCCGCGCTTTTGATTGCACCGACCGGCGGCGGCAAGACGCTGGCTGGCTTCCTGCCCTCCCTCATCGACCTTTCCATCCAGGGCCGCCCGGGCCTCCACACCCTCTACGTCTCCCCCTTGAAGGCGCTCGCCGTCGATATTCAGCACAATCTCACCGCGCCCTTGAAAGAACTTGGCCTCGATGTTTCGGTCGAGACACGCAGCGGCGACACGCCCCAGTCCAAGCGGCTTCGCCAGCGCAGCACGCCGCCGAATATACTTCTCACGACCCCCGAATCGCTGTCCCTGATGCTGAGCTATCACGATGCTGCCGAGGTGTTCAGTTCGCTTTCCGCCATTGTCGTCGATGAGCTGCATGCCCTCGCGTTCAACAAGCGGGGCGATCTCTTGGCGTTGGCGCTGTCACGCCTATCGGGGCTGGCACCTCGCGCACGCAGGGTTGGTCTTTCCGCGACGGTTCACGAACCGGACGCGCTGACCGCCTTTCTCTCCCCAACCGGCCGGGCGGAGGGCGCACCCGTCCGCCGCGTCTTCGGCAGCTCCGGCGCGGAACCGGAGGTCGAAATCCTGAAAACCCGCGAGCGCTTGCCCTGGTCCGGTCACATGGCGGCCCACGCCGTGCCGGAAATCTACGAACGTATCCAGGGTGCCGGCACGACCCTGGTCTTCGTCAACACCCGCGCGCAAGCCGAGATCGTCTTTCAAGAGCTTTGGCGTGTGAACGAGGACGCGTTGCCGATCGGCCTCCACCACGGAAGCCTCTCCGCCGAACAGCGCCGCAAGGTGGAAGCAGCCATGGCACGCGGCGCGTTGCGGGCCGTGGTCGCCACCTCGTCCCTGGACCTTGGGGTCGATTGGGCTTCGGTGGACTTGGTGGTGCAAGTCGGCGCGCCGAAGGGCGTGTCCCGGCTGCTGCAGCGCCTGGGGCGGGCGAACCACCGCCTCGACCAGCCTAGCCGGGCCTTGCTGGTGCCCGGCAACCGCTTTGAGGTCTTGGAATGCCGCGCAGCCCAAGATGGCGTGAAGGCGTTAACCCTCGATGGCGATCCGCCGCGTGCCGCCGCCCTGGACGTACTTGCCCAGCACATCTTGGCGACAGCCTGTTCCTCGCCCTTCGAAGCCGACGAACTTTATGACGAGGTGCGCCGCGCCGCGCCCTACGCCGCCCTACCCCGGCGCGACTTCGATGACGTGCTGGCCTTAGTCGCGACGGGCGGATATGCGCTTAGAGGCTACGAGCGCTTCCGCCGCCTGAAGCAGGACACGGCCGGGCGCTGGCGGGTGGCAAGCCCGGCGCAAGTCAGGAGTTACCGAATGAACGCCGGTGTGATCGTCGAGGCGCCGACCCTCAAAGTCCGCCTTGGCCGGGGCCGCGCGCTGGGCGAGGTGGAGGAATACTTCGCCCAAGGCCTGAGGTCTGGCGACACCTTCGTCTTCGCGGGTGAACTGCTTCGCTTCGAGGGCATTCGCGAGACCAGCGTCGTGGTCAGCCGCGCGACCGGCGGCGGCGATCCAAAGGTGCCGGCTTACGTGGGCGGGCGCTTGCCCCTGTCCACGCATCTGGCCGAGCGCGTGCGCGCGATGCTGGAGGACCCGGCGGATTGGGGCGGATTTCCCGACGCGGTGTCGGAATGGCTCGACCTGCAGCGCTGGCGTTCGATTCTGCCGCCGCGCGACGGCTTGTTGATCGAAACCTTTCCCCGGGCGGAAAAGGAATTTCTCGTCGCCTACTGCTTCGAGGGACGAAATGCGCACCAAACCCTGGGGATGCTCCTGACCCGCCGCATGGAACGCGCGGGCCTCTCGCCGCTGGGTTTCGTCGCCACCGACTATGTCATCGCAATCTGGAGCCTTAAGCCAGCGCGCGACCTGGACCAGCTTTTCGATCAGGACATGCTGGGCGATGACCTGGAGGAATGGATGGCCGAATCCTCCATGCTCAAGCGCACCTTCAGAAATGTCGCGGTTATCGCCGGATTAATAGAGCGGCGGATGCCCGGCCAGGAGAAGAGCGGCCGGCAGGTCACCTTTAGCGCCGACCTGATCTATGACGTTTTGCGAAAGCACGAGCCCAATCACGTCCTGCTGCGCGCCACACGCGCCGATGCGGCCGGCGGCTTGACAGACATCGCGCGCCTCGCCGCCATGCTTGCCCGGATCCAAGGCCGGATCCTGCACCGAAGCCTGGACCGGGTATCGCCGCTAGCCGTTCCAGTGCTTCTGGAAATCGGCCGGGAACAGGTCTACGGCAGCGCAATCGAAGAGCTCTTGGACGAAAATGCCGAGGCCTTGATCCAGGAGGCGACCGGCCGGGAGACGGAGCAAGCGAGCCTGCCCCTTTGAGTCCAATTTCACGCTAGCGAAAAAGCAGCTAGTCTGCCGTTACCATGAGCGATTCGGACAGCATGCCCCAAACGGCAACGCGCTTTCGCATCAACGGCGCGGACTTGCAGGCCGACCCCTCCGGCGCGGCCTTTTGGCCGGCCGAGTCGACTCTGATCGTCGCCGATCTGCATCTGGGCAAAGGGGCCTCACTCGCCCGCAGGGGCAGCTTGCTGCCTCCCTACGACACAGCAGCAACCTTGATCGAGCTAAAACGCGCGATCGAGCGCCTTCAGCCGAGACGCGTGATTTGCCTGGGCGATTCCTTCCATGACCGCCATGCGGCGGCCAGTCTGCCGCGAGAGAGCCGCGCGACACTCTTTCGGCTCGCGAAGGGGCGGAGGTGGATTTGGATCGCCGGGAATCACGATCCCGACCCGCCAGCGGACTGCGGTGGGGAGTTAGCCGAGGAGATCGTCGTCGGCGGGCTGGTGTTCCGGCACGAAGCGCGCGATCCACGAGCAATTCATCCGAGCCATGCGGCCGGAGAGGTGTCTGGACATTTCCACCCTAAGGCGAGCGTGCGGCTTAGAGGCAGGCGGATTACCCGCCGCTGCTTCGTCGAGGATGGGCGCCGCCTCGTCATGCCGTCCTTCGGCGCCTACACGGGCGGCTTGGACGTGCTGACGCCGAACATCTCGGCGCTTTTCCCAAAAGGTTTCGTGGTGCGCATGCTTGGCCGCGAAACGGTTCATGCCTACGCCAGGGCGGCCCTCTCACCAATCGCTTCGGGCTGAGCCGCAGAAAAGCGATGGGCCGGCGCGGCCTTCGCCACACCGGCCCAGCAAACGACGCGAGGGGAAACGCGTCGGCCCGAACTACATGCTCGGGGGGAGGATGACCTCGTCAATCACGTGGATGATGCCGTTGGACGCCTCGACGTCGGTGGCCACGATGTTCGCGCCATTAATCATCGGATTGCCGTTGATGGCATCGATTGTCACGGTTTCGCCCTCGACGGTCTGCGGCATCACAACCTGGCCGGCAATGTCGTCCTTCATGACCTTGCCGGGCAGCACGTGATACGTAAGCACGGCAACTAGCTTGTCCTTATTCTCCGGCTTCAACAACGTTTCGACGGTGCCGGCGGGCAGCTTCGCGAAAGCTTCGTCGGTCGGGGCGAACACAGTAAAGGGACCGGAACCCTTGAGGGTATCCACCAGCCCGGCGGCCTGAACAGCGGCGACAAGGGTCTGGAACTGGCCGGCGGACACGGCGGTGTCCACAATGTCGGAGGCCTTGGCGGCAACGCTGGAAAGCGCGAGGGGAACGGCGAGCGCCGCGACAGCGGCAATGCGGAAAAGCTTCATGGCGAAACATCCTCGATTGTTGAACCTATCGGCGAAGCAGCCGGGGCGGCGCTTCGACATTTTTTGACCGCATTAATGTAATTTTCTGCGTTCGGGTGAGGAGGTATGACGGGCCAACAGTCCGGCAACCCCCTGAAAGAAAAAATAAAAACTTTACGCCCTATGGTGATCCATTTGAATGCAAGCGTCGTATCAAGGTTTATCAAAAGCCTTCGTACCGGCAGTCCCACCCCTCTTTCTCGGCATTGTTTTTCCCGCAAAGGTTCAGGCGTGACAGCTCAAAAATCCGCTCTTGTTTGGTTTCGCCAAGACTTGCGCCTTGCAGACAATCCTGCCCTTGCCCGCGCGGCCGAAACCGGTTTGCCGGTTATTGCTATATTCGTTTTGGATGACGATGCGGCTGGCGCTTGGGCTCACGGGGGCGCATCGCGTTGGTGGCTGGAGGGATCGCTCTCCGCGCTGCGAGGCGCGCTGACGGAACAGGGGGTCGTATTGATCTTGCGCCAGGGCAGCGCCGAAGCGATCGTGCCGGAACTGGCGAGCGAAATCGGTGCCGCTACCGTCTTTTGGAACCGCTGCTACGAGCCTTGGCGGATCGCGCGGGACACCCGGATTAAGACGGCGTTGCGCGAACGCGGCATTGCCGTGGATAGCGGTAATTCCGCCCTGCTCCATGAGCCCTGGGTCCTTAAGACCAAGTCGGGCGACCCCTTCAAGGTCTTCACACCTTTCTGGAAAGCCTTGCAAGCCCTCGAAAGCCCGCCGCGACCGCTGCCGGCGCCAACCCAGATGCAGGGCCTCGACGCCAGCATCCCATCCGACGACCTGAAGTCCTGGGGCTTGCGCCCGGCCCGGCCCGATTGGGCGAAGGGCTTGCGGGACACCTGGCAGCCTGGCGAGGCGGCCGCTCGCGAACACCTTTCATGCTTTCTTGACGAGGGTTTGCGGAGCTACGCATCCCATCGCGACTTTCCCGGGATACCTTCGACGTCGCGATTGTCGCCTCACCTGCACTTCGGCGAGATCGGGCCGCGCCAGATCTGGCACGCGACCTTGCACCACCTCGAAGCGAATCCAGATGCGCAAAAGAGCGGCTGGAAGTTCTTGAGCGAACTCGCTTGGCGCGAATTTTCCCATCACCTTCTGTTTCACTGGCCAAGCCTGCCGGAAACCACGTGGCGAGAGAATTTCCGTGCCTTTCCCTGGCACGATAACGAGGACGGCTTTCTGGCCTGGACGCGCGGCGCGACCGGTTATCCGATCGTCGACGCCGGTATGCGCGAGCTCTACGCCACCGGTTGGATGCACAACCGCGTGCGAATGATCGTGGGGTCCTTTCTGGTCAAGGACTTACTGGTGCCATGGCAGCAGGGTGAGGCCTGGTTCTGGGATACCCTCGTGGACGCGGACCTGGCGAACAACGCCGCTTCCTGGCAGTGGGTCGCCGGCTGCGGGGCGGACGCCGCCCCTTACTTCCGGGTCTTTAATCCGATCACTCAAGGCGAAAAGTTCGACCCCGAGGGCGATTATGTTCGCACTTGGGTGCCGGAATTGGCGAAACTGCCGAACGAATTCCTTCATCATCCGTGGGACGCGAGCGAAGGCACGCTGCGGGCCGCGGGTGTGGAGTTGGGGGTGAACTATCCGAAACCGATCGTCGATCACGGCGCCGCGCGAAAGCGGGCTCTTGCGGCGTTCGAGGAAATCAAGAAGGGGGCTGCATGAAAATCGCGGTTGTGGGAGCTGGAGTGACCGGGCTGGGGGCGGCCTGGCAGCTCTCTCGGAAACATGACGTTACGCTTTACGAGTCCCATCGCAAGCTTGGCGGGCACGCGCATACCGTAACGGTCAAGCGCGACGGCCGCGACGTTCCGGTCGATGTGGGCTTTATCGTCTACAACGAGCCCAATTATCCCAACCTGACACATCTTTTCGACGCCCTAGGAGTGGAGACCGAGTTTAGCGAGATGTCCTTCGCCTTCTCTGGCAACGGCGGGGATTTCGAGTATTCCGGCAGCCTCGCCGGGCTCTTTGCCCAGAAGCGCAATCTGCTGCGCCCGCGATTGTGGGTCATGCTGCGCGATCTGCTGCGCTTCTACCGCGAGGCGCCGCGCTTCCTGGACCAGCCCGAACCGGGCATGACGCTTGGCGGCTATCTGGAAGCAAACGGCTACTCGCGCGGATTCCTTTACGACCACCTCTTGCCTATGGCCGCCGCCATCTGGTCTTCGCCTTTGGAAGAGATCCTGGATTTTCCCGCCGAGAGCTTCATGCGCTTCAACGATAACCACGGCTTGCTGCAAATGAACGGTCGCCCGGAATGGCGGACGGTTAGCGGCGGCAGCCGCAACTACGTCGAGCGCATGGCCGAGGAGATCACGCGGATTCGTGTCGCCACGCCGGTTAGCGGGATCTCCCGCGAAAAGCAGGGTGTGACGGTGTTCGACGCCCACGGTGACTCCAGCCAATACGACCAAGTGGTCTTCGCAACCCACGCCGACGTCACGCTTTCGATCCTCGGCAAGGAGGCGACCCAGGAAGAGAGAGCGATTCTCGGCGCCTTTTCCTACCAGCGGAACTTCGCGGTGCTGCATCAAGACCCGAGGCTCATGCCCAAGCGCAAGGGGGTCTGGTCAAGCTGGAACTACATCAGTCAGAGCCGGGATGCAGCCGATCCGGTGGTTTCCGTCACCTACTGGATGAACCGGCTGCAGAATCTCGACCCCGAGTTTCCACTCTTCGTCTCCCTGAATTCGCTGACTCCGCCGGCGCCGGACCTGACCCTAAGGTCCTTCATCTACGATCACCCGCAGTTCGACTTGGCCGCTCTTACCGCACAACGGCAGCTTCCCACTATCCAAGGGGTGGCGGACACTTGGTTCTGCGGCAGCTATTGCGGCTATGGGTTCCACGAGGACGGCCTGCAGGCAGGGCTGGCCGTGGCGGCGGCCTTGGGCTGCCCGCCGCCTTGGGCGGACAAGATCGTGCCGCGCTCGCCAGCGGCCGAGATCGCCAAAAGCTTGCAACCGGCCATGGCTGCGGAATAAGAAGGTTGCAATGGAGTCTTGCCTCTATTTCGGCCGTGTGATGCACAAGCGGTTGCGCCCCTTCGCGCACCGCTTCGTGTATCGTATTTTCTCCATCTGGCTGGATCTTGACGAGCTTTCAGCGCTCGACCGCCGGCTGCGGCTGTTTTCCGTCAACCGCTGGAACTTGTTCTCATTCCATGAGGCCGACCACGGCGGGCGGGACGGCGGCAAGCTGCGCGATTGGATTGACGCACGCTTGCGGGCGGCGAACATCGACCTTGAAGGCGGGCGAGTGCGCCTGCTCTGTTTCCCACGGATTTTCGGTTTCGTCTTCAATCCCTTGACTATCTGGTTTTGCTACCACCGGGATGGCCGGCTGTTGGCGGTCCTGCACGAGGTGCGCAACACCTTCGGCGAAAAGCACGGGTATCTAATCGACGTTCCTGAGGGAAAAGATCCGGCGGCGCCAATCCGCCAGAGCTGCGACAAGGCCTTCTACGTTTCCCCCTTCATCGGCATGCAGGCGCGCTATGCCTTCAAGTTCAGAACGCCGGGCGAGAAGCTATCCATCGTCATTCAAGAAGACGTGCCAGAAGGCCAATTACTCGTGGCAACCCAGACCGGCGAACGCGCCCGCTTGTCCGACGCGGCTCTGGCTCATGCCCTCTTCGCCTATCCGCTGTTAACGGTTAAAGTGGTCGCTGCCATTCATTGGGAGGCCTTGCGCCTTTGGCTAAAGGGCGCACGCTATCACGCGCGGCCCCGGCCGCCCGAGCAGGATGTGGAGTTGGTCCGGCGCGTTCCGGAGCCAGCGGAATAGGGAACGAGCGATGAGTGCGAACACCGAGGCTCTTGGCACCGAAACCGTGCAACCCAAGTCGTTGCGGCTTCTTCAGGGATTGGCCAAGCACATCTTGCGGGGCCGCTTGATGTTGCGCCTGCCGGACGGCAGTCAGCAGGTCTTCGAAGGCCCCGAACCCGGCCCGAGCGCCGAATTGCACGTGATCCGGCCCCGCTTCGTGCGGCGTGTCCTGACCGGCGGTTCCACGGGGTTCGCCGAGACCTATCTCGACGGCGACTGCGATACGCTCGACCTGGCGGCCTTTCTGGAACTCGCGGCGCTGAACTACGATGCATGGGAAAGGATCGTCGACAGAAAGCCGGTCTACCGGTTTGCGCTGCGGCTTCTGCATATCATGCGCCCGAACACCCGCAGGGGCGCAAAGCGCAACATCGCCAAGCACTACGATCTTGGCAACGACTTCTACCGCCTCTGGCTAGACGAGACCATGACCTACTCCTCGGCCGTATTCGACGCGCCGGAAACCAGCCTGAACGAAGCTCAGCACAACAAGTACCGCCGCATCGCCCAGTCGGCCGGCCTGCGGCCCGACGGCCACGTGCTTGAGATCGGTTGCGGCTGGGGGGGATTCGCGGAGTTCGCGGCCCGGGAGATCGGTGCCCGCGTGACCGCGGTCACAATCTCCGACGCCCAGTTCGCCTACGCCAAGGAACGAATCCAGCGTGCCGGCCTAAACGAAAGGGTCGAGATCCGGCGCCAGGACTATCGCGATATCGATGGCACCTACGACCACATCGCCTCCATCGAAATGTTCGAGGCGGTTGGCGAGCGCTATTGGCCGGTCTTCTTCTCGAAACTGCGCGAGCGCTTGAAGCCAGGGGGGCAAGCGGCCTTGCAGGTCATCACCATCGCCGACGAATTCTTCGAGCAATACCGCCGCAGCACGGATTTCATACAGCGCCACATCTTCCCGGGCGGCATGCTGCCCTCCCCGGACGTGCTCAAGCGGCAAGTGCGCCAGGCGGGCTTGGACGTGCGGCAAGACAACGGCTTCGGCCTGGATTACGCGCGCACTCTGGCGGATTGGCACCGGCGTTTCGACGCCGCCTGGCCGCAGATCGCCACCCTGGGCTACGACGAGCGCTTCGCCCGGATGTGGCGCTACTATCTCGCCTACTGCAAGGCAGGGTTCCTGACTGGCCGGATCGACGTGCGGCAGATCGCGCTGACTCACGGCTAAGGGAAACCCCTCTTCTTGAAACCGGCCAAGGATCCGGCGCGGCTGCCGGCGCGCGAGCTGCTGGCATACGGTCTGCCCGGCCTACCGCTGGCGGCCTTGCAGCTTCCGCTCTTCATTTTTCTGCCGGCCTACTACGCGGAAGGCCTGGGGGTTGGCTTCGCGGCGGTGGGGGCTGTCTTGCTGGCCGCACGCCTCTTCGACGTGGTGACCGATCCCCTGGTGGGCCTGCTTTCGGACCGCTTAAACAGCCGCATCGGGCGGCGCAAGCCGTGGATTTTGCTGGGCACGCCGGTCTTACTGGTCGCGAGCTGGGCCCTCTTCGTGCCACCCGAGGGAATTGCCTGGCCCTACCTCCTGATCTGGACCATGGCGATTTACCTCGCCGGGACCTTCGTGTTGCTGCCCTATCAGGCTTGGGGGGCCGAGCTTTCGCCCGATTATCACGAACGCAGCCGCATTAGCGCCGCCCGCGAGGTCTGCGTCGTCATCGGCACCTTGGCGGCTGTGGGCATACCCCCGCTGATCGCCGGCGATCCGGGCGGCTCCCTCGAGTTGATCGCTTGGGGCCTGACCTTCGCCCTGCCGGCCGCCGTCGCCATTGCCCTTTGGCGGGTGCGCGAGCCCGCGCAGCCCGCGCGCCTGGCCCAGCCGCGGGTGCAAACCTGGCGGATTCTGCTGTCAAACGGGCCGTTTCGGCGCCTGATCGCCGCCTATCTCTTGAACGGGATCGCGAACGGTCTGCCCGCGACCCTCTTCATCCTCTTCGTGACGCGGGTTCTGGAGCTTCCGCAAGAGGTCTGGGTGGGGCCGCTGCTCGCGATTTACTTTCTCTGCGGGATTCTAGCGGCCCCGGTCTGGGTGCGGCTGTCCGCGCGGTATGGCAAGCACCGGGTCTGGATCGGCGCAATGATCTGGGCCTGCTGCATCTTCGTTTGGGTGCCGCTGCTCGGGCCCGGAGACGCTTGGTGGTTCCTTGCGATCTGCATCCTGACAGGAATTAGCCTGGGGGCGGATTTGGTCTTGCCCGCCTCCATGCAAGCCGATGTGGTCGATCTCGACACACTTCGCTCGGGCCGCCGCAGGGCCGGCCTCTACTTCGCGCTTTGGGGGATGGCCACGAAGCTGGCACTCGCCCTGGCGGTGGGTATTGCCTTCCCCATCCTCGGGCTGGCGGGCTTTGACGAGCAGAGCGGGGCCTCCTCGCCTTTCGGGCTTCTGGTGCTCGCCTTGCTCTATTCCATTGTGCCCGTGGCCTTCAAGCTTGCGGCCATATGGCTCACCGCCGGCTATCCGCTGACAGCCGCCAAGCAAAAACAGATCCGCGTACTGATCGAAAAGCGCGCCGCCCGCGTATAAGCCTTTAGTTAGGACGAACCACGCTTCAAGTCGCGAGGATAACAAATGCGGCGACGCCTATTCGTATGTGGGCTTGTAATCGGCTTATTGGCAGGATGCACAGAGATGAAACCAGAGGATTTCGCAGGTAAAGAACCGAAATTGGTGCTTGAGGAATATTTCGCCGGGCACACCAAGGCCCATGGAATATTCGAGGATCGCTTTGGGACGCTGCGCCGCCAGTTCGTTGTCGACATCAACGGTACCTGGGACGGCGAAACCCTGGTGCTGGAGGAAGACTTCGTCTACTCCGACGGCGAAACCGACCGCCGGGTCTGGACCCTGCGCAAGCAGGACGACAACACCTACATCGGCACCGCCAACGATGTGCTGACGCCGACCACCATGAAGGTCTTCGGCAACGCCATGAACTTCCGCTACAACGTCGATCTGAAGACGAGTGACGGCACGCTGAACGTCCGCTTCAACGACTGGATGTTTTTGCAGCCGGACGGGGTGATGATCAACCGGGCGCGCGTCAGCAAGTGGGGCATCGCCCTGGGCGAGGCAACGATCACCTTCAGCAAGCCCGCCCAAAGCAATCAGGAAACCGCCGAACTGGAGGTCTCCCGGACAGCGGCAGAGTAGCTAAAGCACCTTACTTCCCCATCCAAAACCTTAAAGGCCCCCTTCATCGGGGGCCTTTTTTTCCGTGCTGTAGGTCTGGCTTTACCGGATTTTCCGCGGGATGCCTCCCCCCATCCCTACTTGTTCGGGATCAGCCGCCGGGTGATCAGGAAGAGGAGGCCGTAGGGCAGCGCGCGGAGCAGCTTCATGATGTAGGCGAAGCGGCGGGGGAAGATAATCTCAAAGCGGTCCTTGCCCAGGCCCCGGTAAAAGGCCTCTGCTGCGTCGTCCAATTCCATCAGGAAGGGCATGGGGAAGTCGTTCTTGTCGGTCAAGGGCGTGCGGACGAAGCCCGGATTGACGAGTTGCAGCGCCACGCCCTTGGCCTCGAGCTCCGGGCGCAACGCCTCGCAAAGGTTGATGACGCCGGCCTTGGTGAGGCCATAAGCGGCCCCGCTGGGAAGGCCGCAATAGCCCGCCAAGGAGGCCACCACCGCGATCCGCCCGCCGCCGCGCGCGATCATGCGGGACATCATGGGCGTCAAGCAGTTGGCGGTGCCCATGACATTGAGCTCTACCAGGGTGCGCAAGCCCTTCAGGTCGAAATCGTCGGCACCCATGGGAATGTGGGTCCCGGCATTCAGCACCGCTTGGCCGATCGGCCCCAGACCCGCCTCCAGCTCCTCGACACAAGCTTCCACCGCCTCGGCGTCCGTGACGTCGAGCGGTGCAGGATGGATGACGCCCGGCAAGGTTTCGGCTTCGGCGGCAAGAGCCTCCAAGGCCTCTTTGCCCCGGGCCGAGGCGGCAACCGTGGCGCCGGCCTTCGCGTAGCGCAGCGCGAGCGCGCGCCCGATGCCGGTGCTGGCGCCGGTGATCCAGACGATGTCGCGGGAATCTTGGGACATGTCACTCTCTTTCGCGCGGCGGGTCACCCGGCCGCGCGCTTAGCTCGAAACTAAAGGTTGGCGGGGCTTAGCGGTTGGCGCTTTGGACCTCGTCGAGGGGGCTTTCGAGAACGTACTCGACCTCGCTGCCCTTTGCCTCGAAAGCTGTTTTCACCCAGGCCCCGGATTCGGTGTACCAGGTTTCCAGCGCAAGTTCGCCAGTCGTGCCGTAGCGGGTGGCGAGAACGCTGCCGTCCACCACCTCCACCTGCTCCTCCGCGACGGGGCGGGTTTCCACCTCGATCAGGCGGCCGTCTTGTGTGTTCAGCACTTGGCTCTGCTCGACGAAACGGGGGTTCCAATAGCTGGTCGGGATAACGTCGGCCGGGGCCGTGTAGCTTCCCGAAGTTGACGCGACGGCAAAGCCCTCGGCGGTTGCCTCGCCCTTCACCCAGAAGCGGTCGCCATCGTTGTCGGTCGCCGTCTCGATCGAGATCAAACGCCCGTCGCGCCAAACCTCATGATTTCGGTGCTCGTAGCGAAAGAGCGTGACGAAGGCGAGGCCCACTTCCAGGTCGATCGCGATTTTGACATGCAGGTCCTCGCCCCGCTCCTCGAACGCGATCGAGTGCCTGCCCATCGGCGAGCCTTCGCGCAGAACCTCGAAGCCGATCTCGCCCAGGCCCGGAACCTTCGCCATCAGGCCAGCCGTCGTACCGCCCAGCATCGCGGCGGCCAACAATCCCATACCGGCCGCGCCAAGCAACCGGCACCGCGGCAGTTTCTTCTCATAAGAGATCATTGTATCGGACCCTCTCATGCTCTTGCTGATGTTCATGTTCTCAACACTCCGCGCCCGCCATCGACAGAAATAACCTGTCCGGTGACGTAGGAGCCCCCAGGCGAAAGCAACAAAGCGGCCATGGCCGCGACGTCGTCCGCTTCGCCAAGCCGACCCAAGGGGTGCATCCGGGCCAGGCCTTTGGCCATGGCTTCATTGCGTGTTAGCGGCTCGGCGAGCGGCGTGCGCGTCAGGGTGGGCGCGATGGCATTCACCCGGACCTTGGGCGCGAGCTCCGCTGCCAAGGCATGGGTCAGCCCCTCGATCCCGCCCTTCGCGGCCGAGATCACCGAATGGGAGGCAAAGCCCTGGGCGACGGCCACGGTGGAAAACAGCAAAATCGCGCCGTTCGCCTTCGCCAAGGCCGGCGCCGCCGCCTTTGCGGCCATGGCCGCGCCGAGCACGTTAAGCCGGAAGGCGTCCAGGTAATCCTCCGCCCTCGCCTGCTTCAGGGGCTTCAAGGCAATCGACCCGACGCAATACGCCAAACCGGCCAAGCCATCGGCGGATTCCGCTTCGCCAACCACCCTCTCCACCTGCGCAACATCCATCACATCGCAGGTCGTCCAAGAGCAACCAAGCTCCGCGGCCAAGGCGGCCAAGCGAGCCTCGTCACGCGCGGCGATATGTACGTTCTCGCCGGCCGCCACCAGGCGGCGCGCAAGCGCCGACCCAATGCCGCCGGTCCCTCCAAAGATCAAAATCGCTGGTTTCATATCGATACCTACGACATTGGCGGCGAGATAGATTTGTCGCGGTGAAAATATCCTTGCCGCGCATCACTTAAGGAGGAAGCGAGGAGCCAAGGCGAGGCGGGCGGAGCGACGCGGACGGCAACATGGAAGCTTCATACTCTGGTAACACGAAGGTCAAACGCCGGCTCTATTGGAAAGGCCCGGATTCAACCCGCTCTAGGGGAGCATTAGACAGATGGATAAGTTGGACTTGAACCAATTCTCCTGCCGTGCTGAGGCCTTCGAAGAGGCAGAGAACACCCCCAGCAATCCGACCGAAAACCTCACGTTCGGCGACATCGTGAACCGTCGCTTCGGCCGCCGCGACGTTCTGCGCGGCGCCTTGGCGGTGGGTGCTATCTCCACGCTCGCCGGCAGTATGGGCTTGCTCAGCGCCAAGAAAGCGCTGGCCAGCCAGCCGACCTTCAATTTCACCGAGATCGAGCACGGCGTGGACGAAACCCACCATATCGCGCCGGGCTACGACGCGGACATTCTGATCCGCTGGGGTGATCCCGTGGTGCCGGGCGCGCCTGCCTTCGACCCGATGAACCAGACAGCCGACGCGCAGGAAATTCAGTTCGGCTACAACAACGACTTCCTGGGCTACCTTGGCCTGCCCTACGGCTCGGACAGCTCCGAGAACGGCCTGCTCTGTGTTAACCACGAATACACCAGCGAAGAGGTCATGTTCCCGGGCATCGACCGCCAGGACAAGGACAAGGACTTCGCCGACATGACGCCCGAGCTGATCGCGATCGAGATGGCCGCGCACGGCGGCAGCGTCATCGAGATCAAGCGCGAGAACGGCAAGTGGGCCGTGGTCCCGGACTCCAAGTACAATCGCCGCATCTCGCCGCGCTCGACCGCGGTGGCCCTGACCGGTCCCGCCGCCGGCCACGATCGCATGAAGACTTCCGCGGATTCCGAAGGGCGCACGGTGATCGGGACCCTGAACAACTGCGCCGGCGGTATGACCCCCTGGGGCACCTATTTGATGGCCGAGGAGAACTTCAACGGCTACTTCATGGGCGACCTGGAGGGCCACCCGGAAGCGCGCAACTACGACCGCTATGGACTGCCTGGCGGCTGGTATGCCTGGGGGCGCTTCGACAAGCGCTTCGACATCAATCAGGAACCGAACGAAGGCAACCGCTTCGGCTGGGTGGTCGAGGTTGATCCGCTTGATCCGACGTCGACGCCGCGGAAGCACACCGCCCTTGGCCGCTTCAAGCACGAAGGCGCCGAGACCATCGTCAACGGCGACGGCCGCATCGTGGTCTACATGGGCGACGACGAGCGTTTCGACTACCTCTACAAGTTCGTGACCGAGGGGACCTACGATCTCAATAACCGCGAGGCGAACTTCGACCTCTTGGAAAGCGGAACGCTTTATGTCGCCAAGTTCGACGAAGGCGGTGGCATGACCTGGATGCCGCTGATCTTCGGCGAAGGCCCGCTGACGGCGGCCAACGGCTTCGAAAGCCAGGCCGATGTTCTGATCGAAACCCGCCTGGCCTCGGATCTCTTGGGCGCCACAAAGATGGACCGTCCGGAAGACGTGGAGCCCAACCCGGTCACCAACCGCGTCTACGTGATGCTCACCAACAACACCAAGCGCAAGCCCGGCGACGAGAACCCGCCGAACCCGCGGGCGGAGAACGCCTTCGGCCACATCGTCGAGATCACTCCGCCCGACGGTGACCACGCGGCCACCACCTCGGCATGGGAAATCCTCGTCAAGTGCGGCGATCCGAGCGTCGCGGAAATCGGGGCTGCCTGGAACCCGGCAACCAGCGAAAACGGCTGGTTCGCGGCACCGGACAACAGCGCCGTGGATGCCCGCGGCCGCCTGTGGATCACCACCGATCAAGGTAGCGGCTGGTCCAAGAGCGGCACCGCCGACGGCGTCTGGGCTCTTGAAACCGATGGTGAGCTCAGGGGGACCGGCAAGATGTTCTTCCGCGTGCCCTTGGGGGCGGAGATGTGCGGTCCGCGCTTCACGCCGGACAACACCGCCCTCTTCGTGGCGGTTCAGCATCCGGCGACGGACGGCGTCAAGAATTATCCGGGCTTCGAGCGCAACTCGACCTTCGAGGACCCGGCCACCCGCTGGCCCGACTTCAAGGACGGCATGCCGCCACGCCCCTCCGTCGTGGTCATCACCAAGCAAGGCGGTGGCGAAATCGGCGTCTGACCCCGCGGGTTAGCGCTTAGGGTCGAGGGCGGTCGCCCAGGAAGCGGCCGCCCTTTTCTTCGTCAATGCGAGGAGAAGCTGCCCCTTCTTTCCGTCATCGCGAGCCGAAGCCCGCCTTTCGTCATTGCGGGCCGAAGGCGCGGCAATGACTGAATGGGGGGGTCCCTCGCAACGAGGGTGGAGATGCCGCCTTGAAAACCTACTGTGGCGCCTTTCGCAACAGGTAGCGGCCCTCGACGAAGCGGTCGAAGAAGCGGCCAAGAGCCGGATGATCTACCTGGGTGCGCACCTCGTCCGCATCCAAGTGCCGCTCGGCAACATAGGTCATGTGGGTCGCCCCATCGACGAGCACGTGGTACCAGGGGCTGTTCTTGGGCGGGCGCGAGCGCGCCATCATGTCGTACCAGTCCTCGGTCCCATCGAAGACCGGATCCACGTCCACCACGACCCCGCGATAGCCAAACTTGCGATGTTCGACCAAATCGCCGACCCGGAAGCTGGGCTTGGTGACGGTCACGATCCCTCCCCCTTATCGAAGCGGCGGCGCATGCGGCCGACCATCCGCCCAGCGAAGCGCGCCGGGTCCGACAGCGGGCTCTGGGTCTCGGCGATTTCGCGCCAATCCTGTCCCGCTCCCTTGGCGAGGTCGACCGCGCGGGCGCGGACCTTCGGATCGTTCGCGGCGCGGCGCGCGGCCTCGCGCAAGAGCAATCGCAAAATCGCCACTAGGCTTCCTCCTTCCCGTCACCTGAATTCTTCGCCTTTCCAGGCCAGGTTTCAAGAAGTGCTAATTCAAGCGGAAATTACCGTAACACGAACGATCCGACTAACGCACTGATAAATATAAACAATACTCTCGTATTGCAGGGCCGCGGCGCGAAACGGATCGTAAGAAAATCCGCCGCCCGGGAGCGGGCGAAGCTCTTCCAAAAGCCCGTCGCCGATATTCGAACACATGGCAAAGCGAACGCCAAGCTGCAACGCGCCCGCGCGCCGGGACATTCCACCAAGGACCGGCAAGCATTCAATTTCCCTTCCCGCTGGGAAGTGCTAACCATTAACAAAGACGGCGCCGGGACGGTGGCATGCCCCGCGAGCAGGCGCCGACGGAAAACAAAAACACGATTGGGAGGAAGAAGATGAAGTGGTTGCCCTTGAAGGCCTCGATTTTGGGCGCGGCGATGGTATCGCTGGCGACACCAGCCTTGGCGCAAGAGGTCACCTTGACCCTGGCGCACTTCCTAAGCCCGAAGTCGCCGCCGCACGTTAAGTTCATGGAGCCGTGGGCCCGCGCTGTCGAGGAGCAATCGAGCGGGCGCATCAAGGTCGAGATCTTTCCCGCCATGACCATGGGCGGCAAGCCGCCGGAACTATACCGCCAGCTTCGCGACGGGGCGGCGGACATCGTCTGGACGGTGACCGGCTACACACCGGGCGTCTTCCCGCGCAGCGAGGTCTTCGAGCTGCCGACGGTTCATGAAGGCTCAGCCAAGGCCACGAACCTGGCGATCCAGGATACCTTCGACATGCTGGCCGAGGATTTCACGGACGTGAAACCGCTTCTGGTCCATGTCCACGCGGGCAACGCGCTGCACTTAGTGAACGGCTGTGTCGAAAGCGTCGACGAACTCAAGGGCGTCAAGCTGCGCACACCGACCCGCACCGGCGGCTGGATGATCGAGGCCTGGGGAGCCGAGCCCGTGGGCATGCCCGTGCCGGCCTTGCCGCAGGCTCTGTCCAAGGGGGTCATCGACGGAGCGCTGGTGCCCTTCGAGGTCATGCCGCCCTTCAAGCTCAACGATTTGACCCAGTGCTCGGTGACCGGCGCGGACGACAGCCGTTTCGGCACGGCGGTCTTCCTCTTCGCCATGAACAAGGAGCGCTACGATAGCCTGCCTGACGATCTAAAGGCGGTCATCGACGCGAACTCAGGCGGCGCCATCGCCGGAGCGGCCGGCCAGCTTTGGGACGATGTGGAGCTTCCGGGCCAGGAAATGCAGAAGAAGACCGGCTCGCCCATCTCCGCCTTGACTCCCGAAGCCACGGCCGCCTTCGACGATCTTGGGCAAACCGTTGTGGACCGCTGGATCGCGGAGTCCGCCGACAACGGCGTCGACGGTGCGGCCTTGGTGGAAGCGGCGCGGGCCGCGGTGGCCGCGAACGCCAAGTAATCCAATGCCGGAAGGGAGGAGTCGGTGCGCCCGGCGGCTCCGCCCACCATCTTGGAAAGAAGCCCATGTCCGGGATAGCTGAAAGAGTCTCGGCGGCTTGGGCGGTCGCGGGGGGCCTGGTGATCCTGGCGATCATGCTGGTCACCTCGGTCAACGTTGGGGCTTTCGCCCTGGACCGTTTGGCCCGGCTTTTCGGGGCGAATGTCGGCGCGCTGCCCGGCTACGAGGATTTCGTGCGGCTGGCGGTTTCCTGCGCGGCGCTGATGTTCTTTCCCTACTGCCAGCTCCGGCGCGGTCATGTGGCGGTCGATCTTTTCGTCTCGCTGTTCCCAAGGGTCGTGAAGCGGGCGCTAGACCGGCTCTGGCTTGCCACCATCGTGGCCCTTGCCCTCTTCCTGGCCTATTGGATGTGTCTGGGCATGCTGGAGACCCGGGCCGACCGGGCGCTCTCACCAGTTCTGGGCTGGCCGGAATGGCCGTTCTATCTACCGGGCGTAATCTCTCTCCTGCTCTGGGCCCTGGTCGCGGCCTGGCAGATCTTCGAAACGGGCGAGCATGTTTGAGCGGGAGGTTATCGGACTTCTTGGGCTTGCCGCCCTTTTCGGCCTGCTGATCCTGCGGCTTCCGGTGGGATTGGCCATGATCGGTGTGGGCATTGGCGGCAACTTCCTGCTGTCGCTGGTGGTGCCCTATCTGCGTTTCGACCCTTATCTGAAGCAGTTCAAGACCCTGCTTTGGGGCGTGGTGGCGAACTACGAACTTTCCGTTGTGCCGCTGTTCATTCTGATGGGGCTGCTGGCCAGCCACGCGCGGCTGAGCAACGACCTCTTTCAAGGCTTCAACGCCATGGTCGGGCGGTTTCGCGGCGGTGTCGCAATGGCCGCCATCGGGGCTTGCGCCGGCTTTGGAGCGGTCTGCGGCTCCTCGCTCGCCACAGCCTCCACCATGGGGCGGGTGGCCTTGCCGGAATTGCGGCGGCTCAACTACGCCGCAAAACTTGCCACCGGAACTCTGGCGGCCGGCGGGACGCTGGGGATCCTTATTCCGCCTTCAGTGGCGCTGGTGATCTACGCGATCATCGTGGAGGCCTCGATCATCGAGATGTTTCAGGCCGCAATCCTGCCGGGCCTGATCGCTGTAGCCTTCTTCATTCTGGTGATCGCTGTCGTGGTGCGCGTCAATCCCGACGCAGCCCCCCAGACCGCGGCGCTGACCGGCGACGAACGGCGGCGAGCGCTGCTGCGTCTGCTGCCGGTGGTCGCTATTTTCGGGGCGATTATCCTGGGCCTGGGCATGGGGCTATTCACGCCGACCCCGGCGGCCGCGGTCGGCGCCACGGTGATCCTGATCTACGGCATCTTGCTGCGCTTTAAGGACCCGGAGGCGGGATTGTCCCTGGCCGGCATTCGCGGCTCATTGCTCGATACCGCCGTCACCAGCGGGATGATCTATTTCATTCTATTCGGCGCCGAGGTCCTGAAGACCTTCTTCGCGCGGGCCGGGCTACCCGCCGCCATGGCGACCTGGACCGCCAACGCGGGGATCGATCCCTGGCTGCTGTTGATCGCCATGCTGTTAATCCTGATCGTGTTGGGCTGCGTGATGGATTCCCTGGCGATGATCCTGGTCATCGTGCCCTTCTTCTGGCCGGCCCTGGTCGATCTCAACGGCGGCGACTACGCGCTGGCGGAAACCGCCGCCTTCGGTCTCAACACCGAGGAACTCAAGATCTGGTTCGGCATCATCGCGCTGGTCGTTGTCGAACTGGGGCTGATCACGCCGCCGGTGGGCTTGAATGTCTTCATCATCGCCGGCCTCTCTCAAGGTGTGCGCATGGCCGAAGTCTTCGCCGGCGTGATGCCCTTCTTCGCCATCGAGATCCTGCGCATCGCGCTGCTGCTGGCGCTACCGGCGCTTTGCCTCTTCTTGCCGAGATACCTTTCGTGACGGCCCCTGGCCCAGGTTGATTCAACCGGCGACTTCTGCGCGAAGGCTCTCGACGACTCTGCAAGTGATGGCTCGCTTCGGCGCCGTCTCCGCTGCTGTCGCGGCGACCTGTGGATTGTTCGAGCCGAGCGCCATCGGCACGGCTTGAGGATCATCGACTGTCGTCGTGGCGCTTTGCTCGCACGCGCCGGCCTGACCTTTCCAGCTTGATCCCTAGGCCCAAGAAAACCCAGAACCCGGCAACTCGGCTGACGGCATGAGGCGGCGGAATAACTAAAGTCAATATATATCATATGGTTAGTTTCCATCGGACGATTCGCGTGGGTGCACACCATTTCCCGGCTCCGACTTGTGAGGACCCGGACGCTCAGAACTTTCATCTAAAGGTGCAGACCTCGCCAGTTGTCCAAGCCCTGCCCGAAAGTCCGGCTTCGATGGGGGTAACTACTCTTTTCTCGGGAACCGCCTGTTTGTTTCCGTCAGGGATCGCGAAGGCTCTTGTAAAGTCTTCCAGGGTCGTCGCAGCGACGGCCCAGGCGGCTTAGGGTATCAGGGGGAAGGGCTTCCGGCCATGCGGCAGGGAACGTCAAGGCGGCTCGAAAATATTTTGGTTTACGAGGGTCCACCAGGGTCGGCTGGACAGGAGGCAGCAAGAACGCGCAAAACACGCTCATTGGGTACGAAGGACGCCGATGCAAAAAAAAATGATGGATAACGTCATCGAGCGGCCGACCGAAATATTGGTGGCTGTGAACAACCCGATCATTGAAAGTCAGCTCACGGCTGCTCTCGATACACGGTCAAAATTGTCATTTACCCGCCTGGACCGCGTCAGCGGTTTGGACGATGCGCGCCTACCCAGCGGGGCCGTGTTGATCGTCTGGTACGATCTACTGCGCCGCTTGCGCGATACGGATCCGGCGGGTCTGGTCCAGCTTTCCCGGCGCATGCCAGTGATCGTGGCCCTGTCCAGAAGCAATCTGCTGGAAGCCGCCGGTGTGCTGGCCCTGGCCGATGCCTGGCTGTTCGTGGACACGCAGCTCGATCGCCTGGAAGACGTGATCAGCCTGGGCAGGCGGGGATATAGCCTTCTTCCCGATTTCATCGAGCCAAGCTTTGGGGCGGACGAACTGCGCCGCAATCTCATCGCCGACCTCAGCCGCCGGGAACGCCAGGTCCTGCGGGAACTGGGCCGTGGAAGCAGCAACCGCATCATCGCCGAGCAACTGAAAATCAGCGAAGCGAATGCGAAATCCCTCGTGCGCAATGTGCTGGGCAAGCTCCATTTCCGGAACCGGACGGAAGCCGGCGTCTTCATGGCCCGCTATGCCGACCCGGCGACTGGAGAACTGTCCGCGGCCGTTCCGCCGCCGCACATCACGGCCCCCCACGACACCACCGTGAGGCAATAAGGCCAGCACCCACGCGTTGGCGCCAGACCAATCTGCCCGATTGCCGGATCGGGCAGCGTTGGGCGCCCGTGGGCAATACCCATTGTGACCCCTGAAAGCTGCTCGCTCGCCAAACAAACGGCCCGCGAGCCCAGCGGCAGGTCAAACCTACAAAAGGAAACCGGCGATCCTCAGTGGATCGCCGGTGTCTGGCTAAGGCATAGCCTCAACTTCAATTTATAACCTTATGCCCTAGAACCGAAAACAATAGACGAGCCGCGTATCTGGCTCGTCTAACGTTTTCCGTCGGGCCTAGAGAAGTTCTAAGCCCCTCTGGTTACTGAACGCTCTCCGTGCCCACATTCTCGGGCGCGACCGAAGAGAAGCCTTGATTCAGAGCCCAGATCGCGGCTTGCGTCCGGTTGGACACGTCGATCTTCCGCAGAATGGATTTCAAGTGAACCTTGACCGTCGCTTCGGTGATGCGAAGCCGGTTGGCGATGACCTTGTTCGAATTGCCCTCGACCAAGCACTGAAGGATCTCGATCTCCCGCTCCGACAGCTTGTGCCCCTCGAGCTTGCGCCGCGGCGGCATGGTCGTCTGACCGGCATTATTTACGATCAGGGTCGCCAAGTAGGTCGGGAACACCTTCTCCCCCAAAAGGACGAGGCGAAGGGACTCCAGCAAGGCATCACAGGAGATGTCCTTGAGAAGATAACCGTCGATACCCGCCGCGAAGCAGCTCGCAAGCCGCTCGGAGCACAGTTCGCTGGTCAGAACCACGATCCGTGCGTCGGGCATCATGGACCGCAGACGCTCCAGGTCTTCGAAGCGGTTTTCCGGATCGGCCGG